>JAFZQX010000035.1 GCA_017620205.1 Clostridia bacterium
CAAAAAACTTATACCCCTCCCTGTTATGCTCTTGGAAAAGCGCAAGAGAAGAAACAAGATACTAAAGCGTATCGGTCTTGCCGTTGCCGCTTGCGCGGTTATCGGCGCTATATGCGCTGTTCCGTGGTTTATGAAGCTGCCGAAATATAACGCTGCAATGCAGCTTTACTATGACAAAAACTATCCGGAAGCTACATGGGCATTCGCGGATCTTGGAAACTATAGAAACTCTGACGAAATGAAAGAGAAGTGCGAGCTTAGCTGGAGGAAAAGTTTGGCAGTTGTGGTGTCAAGCGGCGGAACAGATGCATACAGCCGTGATTCATATTATATATCTTCCAATGGTACTGTTGAATATGTCAATTCCGGAACTGCAAATAAAGACTTAAACACTAATGAGCATGGGCAAATTGTGTCCATTGCAGCATCTAAACATGATTCTCTATATGCCTTGTATGAAGATGGGTATGTAGCAAATGCAAAAGAAAACAATGGTATAGAAGATGATTCGGGATGGCATGACATCGTACAAATTTCCAGAATTTTCAACTCTACAAATATAGCATTAAGGGCTGATGGAAGAATATTGTACGGAAATGTTGATGGGACAAGAGCTTTTAAGAACAATTACTATCGAGAACTGACTGATGATGATTACAGGGAGTGGAGTGATGACTGGCTGACAGAGACTTCTACATGGACAGATATCGTGTCATTTGATTGCTATGCAACAGTCAGCTCGGGGGATGCCAACGTCCTGGTTGCGGCAATTGTTGGTGTGAAATCTGACGGTACATTATGCGCTGTATTTCATGAAGATTATACTTATTCAAATAAACCCTCGTCAACACAATATGAAACAATTAGCAATTATAAAGATATGCTTGATAAATTTTATGATGTAAATAGTGTATATGTCAGCAGAGATGAAGTTGCGGCAATTACAAATCATAACACAATTATAACACTTAGAGATGGTAGAATTACAGAATATGAAAATAAAGATAATATCATAAAACTAACGGAAGCCAATTTAAAATCCAATGGTGATGTATTATATGAAGACAATACTGTTATAAAAGATGCCGTATATATTGAAGATGGTTATATTGTTACACGAGCCGGTACTGTGTATCAGTTACAGTATCGTAACACTCCATTAAATATGAATGTTAAGGCAATAGTTTATGATGAATGGGTAGAAAGGATGGAATAGTAATGAATTGTTCTATCTGCGGTGGAAGATTAAAACGTGACAATGATTTGTATGTTTGTGAAAACTGTGGTCACAAGCAGCATTTAGCATCATTTTTTGAGGAAGCAGAAGTATTTATTTGTTATGTAGAAAATGACGAATATGGGCGGCGAACAAAAGACAGTATAATTGCACAAGAAATATATAATAGATTAAAAGATAATAATATCAAATGCTTTTACCAAAGAGCATTTGAATCGGCGTCGGAAAGGGAAAACAATAAAAATGTAAATGAAACAGCTATACAAAAATCAAAAGTCATCATTGTTTTAGCAACATCAAACCACAATTTTAAAAAATTATTAGATAGTTATACAGAATACTTTTGTGGTAAGACAATTATACCTGTATATTCAGGATTAAATGCTGCTGATATTCCGGAAGCTCTTGGAGCTTTGCAAGCAATGGACTATGACATAATTGGTGCCGTTGATACATTGACAAAGAGCATTTTGCAGCTTTTGGGAAGGGAAAATGAAATAAATATTTCACGTCTTGTAAACAGCACGTTCAAAAAAAGGAGAAAAATAGCTATATTAAGTATAACCAGTCTGTTGGCTATGGCTATTGCTGCAGCAGCGTATTTTACCTTTTGTACACCATATGTTTTAAAGAGCAAAAAATACAGTTATGCAGAAAAACTTGTTTCCGAAGGCAAATATGTTGAAGCCATTGAGATATATTCAGTTGTTGATGATTATAAAAATTCAAAAAATGAGCTTCAGAGTATTTATAATAAGTATGATGGTTATTATATGAACGAAGAACAAACTATATGTTTGTTTCTGAACATTGACCGCAATCATAATTCTGAAATAAAATTAATCAAAGCATCAGAAGATGGCAATATCAGTTTTGATACTAATGTGCAAATTGATGGATCGTTTGTCACTTTTGATTTTAAAGATACCAATAATACTGCCGGCACCGGAAGTATCAAATTGTCCGACGAGGGTGTGCAACTCAATGCAAAAACAACCGATACGAGTGATTTCAGTATTGGAGAAATTAATATTCTATTTAAATTTGAAAACAAATCTGATTCACCTATAGTATCGTCATTTAGTGCGAATGACATTACAGGTTGGTTAAAAAATATGATAACAGACGGAGAACTCAAGAAAAAAGGGTATGAGCTTACTCTTAAAACAATAAATGATGACAATTTAATATATGTATGCGGAAAATACAATGAGGATTATGACTATTATACCGTTAAGGACACTACTGTAGATGTTATGATATTTAACCGTGATATATCGAAAGAAGATATTATAGGAAATCTAGAACCGGGGAACAAAATAATTTTTGGTGTTTATGCGCCTGCTAAACTTGTTATCCCCGATAGGATTGGGCAGTTAACTCAACCTTTTATAGAGAATGATATACTATTTGTTCCAAATAAAATATTTTATGAACTTGATCGTCGTATACCATACACCGGGATTTTTTCATCTATAAATATTCAAAATCCGAGTAGCATTGATGAATCATATGCAAGTATTACTGATGACACTCCTGTTGGAATAATATCAAAAACTGTTGGTAAGAAGAATTGGGAGAATATTATAAAATATCAATTCATAAATCCCATAGTATATAATGTTGCCAAACAAAAATATGGGGATAGTTTTATGAAAATGGATACAGAAGTAACCTTGTATATAGAAAATGAAACCGATAGCGATTTCCTTGTTTCTTATTATCTGAAAGAAAAAAAACTTGCCGTTTTTTATAGAATTAAAAAGACAGATGGTACGGTAACATTCGTATCAGAATGTCCATATGTTCAAGAGGATAAGACAATTGTTAATGAAAATGCCGAACCACGATTACATATGATACAGGACACACAGCCGTAGCATAAGAATAGCCACGGACAAAAGGGGACGTACACAAATTGTCAACTTTTTGGTTGACATAATACGGACAACGGACAACGGACAAAAGGGGACGTACACAAATTGTCAACTTTTTGGTTGACATAATATAACAGATGTGATACAATTCGGTTGAGGAGTGGTAAAATGTCGAGATTAGCGAGACAATACAGCGAAACCGGATTGTATCATATTTTTTTCAGAGGTCAAAACAGGCAACACATCTTTGAGGAAGATGAAGACTATAAAAAAATGCTTGAAATACTGTCTGATTTGAAGCGGGAAATGGGATTTGAATTATATGTGTATTGCCTTATGAGCAATCACGTACATTTATTAATAAAAGAAAAAGAAACAGGACAGATTTCGCTGATAATGAAACGGCTTTTGACGAAATACGTAAGACTATATAATTATAAATATCAAAGAACAGGCTCGCTTATTGCAAACAGATATAAAAGCAAGCCAATAGAAACAGATGAATATTTTTTGCCGTTGGTAAGGTATATTCATCAAAACCCTGTCAGAGCAGGACTTATGCATGATTTGGCTAAATATCCGTGGAGCAGTTACAGTCAATATATAAAAAACGATAATAAAATAGTTGATACAGAATTTGTATTAACAATGATGTCGCCAAAAGAATTTAAAAAGTTTCACAAAGAAACCGAAAAAGAGATTTTTGTTGTCGATGACAGATTAAAGATTACGGACGAGGGAGTCCGCAGGGAGATAAAAAAGAAGTACAGCGTTGAGCCGAAACAAATAGCGGAGCTTGATAAAGAAGCGCGGAATATTGTTTTAAGAGAACTGAAAGAGAGATTTTCTATAAGACAGATTGAGCGAGTGACGGGGATATCAAGAGGGGTAATATACAAAAGTTGACAAAACGTGTACGTCCCCTTTTGTCCCGATTGAGCGAGTGACGGGGATATCAAGAGGGGTAATATACAAAAGTTGACAAAACGTGTACGTCCCCTTTTGTCCCGTCCCCTTTTGTCCCCGTCCCCTTTTGTCCTAAAACGCTGTCTCTGCACATAGATAGCTTGCTACATACAAGACAGTATGACAGCGACAAGTTTAGTTTGATTTTTACTTCGTACGGAGAATTTGAAATAAAGTATTCAGTAATGTGTGCGGAATGGAAAAAACCTGTTGAAGGTAAATTTCAGATAAAAGCAGAGTATTGAAACAATAAACAGTTATGAGTATGAGGTGAAAGTTCATTTCGCCATGATGGATATCACTAAAAATGGACAAGGAAGTGCCGCAAATGGGGACAAATCCATTCTCGGCTTGAGATATTCTTTGGCTAAAGACTGCCGCGGTAGCATAAAATTACCGACAAATCAAGGGTAAAATGCACGGTTCAAAGAAGCCGCCCTTGACACCAACTTATCGTTTTACTGTATGAAAGTTAAGGGCTTCAGCCCCATAAAACACTCACTATGCTTCGTTCTGAAAAAGTTTGCAAATAGATTTGCGTATAAATCTTGCCACTACCTGAACGACTCCTTTAAACCTTGTATCTTCATTTTATCAGAATGCAATTACTGTTACTTGGCAAGTTCACTAGGCGGATGGATATTTATTCGATCGTTAGGATTATCTATTTTAATTTATCAAAAAAATAAAGCATTATTTTAAAACTAATAATATGGATAATATTGCAAACATCAATGCAACAACTCCAAGGTAAATATTTTGCATTATGCGACTTTCGTTTTTTAACTTTTCAATTTCCTTTTTTAATTCGTTTATAGCGCCATGTAATGCGTTGGCAGGAATATAATCTATTATTTTACTCTTTCCCTGATAATCACCTTCATATAGTGGAGCGGGTTCAAGTAACTTGTTAAACTCAATTGTAGCATAATGCATCCCTCGTTTCAAATGCACAGCCCTATTGGACGTGTTAAACAAAAGGCAAAATAATGTCCCATTAAATCCAGGATCAATTTGTGGACCGTTTGATAAAATTATACCTTGACAGAACAATCCTACTGTCAATCCAAATTTCCCGATTATATCTCTAGGAATACGAGCGCTTTCTTTACAAGAAACTATTGCATAGTCATATGGTTCAATTGTTAAAAAAGACGACGAATTTGTTAGGTGATTGATTTTGCCATCATAGTAGTATTCGTCGCCTAAAAGCAAATCATACGATGCTCCTTTTACACTTGATTCAGTTGCATTATCTAAAAGCATTCCGCACCTTAGCATCAGTTTTATGATTCTTCCGGATAGACCGCCGCCGATATTTGTCGTGTGAACCAACACCTCAATTAATTCTATTATATCTTCTAAATTATTTGAGGTACTTTTTATAACGTAGTTAGCTTTGTTAGAATATGTACGGTCATTGCAATTCTGCAACATTAATGCCTTATATTTTTCCTTGTTGTATTTTTCTCTCTTTTTGTATCTTTCTAATATTAAATCATCGTTTGCATCAATAAAGAAGCAAGTACAATCAAAATTTTTCTCGTTCAATAAAGTCTGGACCGACTCGGCGGATAAAATCAAAATGGGAGTTTTATTTTTTGACATAGTAGCATCATAGTCTAATTTTAGAATCCCATAATAATGATTTAGGTATGTGGTATTAATTAGAAAATCATCATTTTCAATGTGCTTTTCAAATGTGTCTTTTCCACAATAATTATAATTAAAATCATCTTTTCTTTGCGGACGAGTAGTTACAGCATCCACTATGATATAATTACCTGTTTTTTGGAGTTCTTTTGCGATAGTACTTTTCCCTGCACATGACAAGCCAGTAAGAATTATAGGTTTAATGCTCATCGCTTTTCTCCTTTCTGAAAACATAAATTTTTTCATTGATCAAGCTTGCCCATTGTATGCTAATGGTTCTTCGGTTGCTTGGTATGTATCTTTGAAAGTCCTGTACCAGCTTTAATCCGTATTGCTCATATGACAAAACCATTTGGTCGATTACCCTTTTTCTATCGTCGCTTTCTGCATACTCCGGTAAAATTATACATAAAAAACCATTGTTTTTTAATATTTTGCTTAAGTGACAGTTTATGCGCTTCATCGAGTCTTCATATTCGTTTAACGTCTCTTTTCTTGAACGTCTGCACCTTGCGCCTATCTCTTGCGAAACATATTCGTTGAATGCTTCGTTAAAAAAACACAAAGACATTCTTTGGGATTTAACATAATCTATCATACGAGGATATGGAGGAGAAGTAATTATTAAATCAACTTTTGTTATGGGTGTATTTATAACAGATGTATTAAAAATACGATCTTCTTTTAGAGTTTTTTTATAAAACCCCACATACAAAGGCGAAGTGTTTTTTAGATGTATCATGATATCCTCAAATAATACATTGACCCTTGATTTATAAAAATCAAATACATCCTTTTCTTTATATTCGTCCATCTTTGGTTTTACATTATCTGCAATATAAGCCCAGCCCTTATTCTGACTTGATAGAGTTGTTAAGATACTACTTATTACATACTTCAAAATACCTTTAACAAAAACATTTTCAACACTGTTATGGCAATGTATCAGGTAGCACAATTTGTTAAAGGTTTGTATTTCATACCAACCCATTAATTCCTTTTGTAGCTCACTTATGTTATTTCTATAATCGTAATTTTCATCATAATTTACACATAGTTCAAGAAGTTGCTGCTTTATATCTGCGTGTTTTAATGAGGGATTTAATAAATCATATATTTTCTCACATACATTTGTCGCAACCGGATTGATATCACAAGAAAACGGAAAACGTTCTAATAAGAGAGATTGAATAAAAGTAGTACCAATCCCTCCGAATGGATCTAAAACAATATCACCTTTATTAGATAGAATTTCTATAAGAGTATACGGAATTTCTGGAATAAAAGTTGCTGGATAAGAGTAGTGTTTTCTGCAATCAAATGGGAACAGAGATTCCGGGGAGTAATTAATATTAAAATCAAAGTTCCAGTTTACGCTATTTAGTTTATTCTTGATATCTTTTAATTCCATACTCATCCACCTCCTTGTATAATTCTACTTCCTCAACATTCATATTAAAGGTTTTTTCAAAGAAATCTATTATGAGGACCTTTAAATTCTTACGATATCGTTTTAAGGGTTCTTTGGCATATTTTAACCCGTAGGGTTCGTTTTTTAAAAAGATACCTAACAGCAACTCTTTTGAAGATTTTCCTATTGTGGTAAGCTCATTTTCATTTTCAAAACAAACGCTTAATTGACGTTCAGTTTTGTTTACGTCTAAAATGGGATGTATTCCCAGACGCACTCGCTGAAAATCTTTATTATTTCTTATATAACATTCAAGTTCATTTTCTATTATTATTCTTTTTGAATATTCGAGGAAGCTATCATAGCTTGTTATATCAGATGTTTTTATAATCATAACACAATCATAAAGATCTCCAGTCATAAGTCTTGATATGATTTGAGAAGGATTATATTTAATATTTGTAATTTTATACAACTTGTTGTCACTTATTTCAAATTTCATATTTCGATCTTCTATGCAAATCTGTCCTAAAGGAGAAATAGTATATTTGAATGAATTTGACAAAATGATTTGTTTTGAGTTTCCGCTTTTGCCTTTATCTTTTACATATGATAACAATTCAATCGATTCTACATATGATTTTAGAGCTTCTTTTTGTTCATCATTATTTAGTTGAAGTATTTTTTCTATTTTCGTTTTGTTAAGGCCTTTTTGAAGAAGAACTCTTTTATTCAACCATATTTCTTTGTGCATACATAATGTCTGTAGCAATTCAAAGTCCGTGTAATACCATTTTATATCGGAAGATAAGTTGTTCTTTTGCGATATGCCATCAAACACTATGTCCATAGCTTCTGTTAACATATATTTTCCAGAAAATTCCTGGGGGTTTAATAATAGAAATTTGTATACTTTCTTTCTAGTATCAAACCAAATATTAAGATAGCGTTCAGCGCTTTTTTTAAATACTATCCTATCACCATCTAAATACATTGCTTTTGCAAGTTCTATAGGTGCTCCTAGTGGAAAAGGAATTCCCATATGATAGGCCATCCTAAATACATTATCTATATTATCAAGATCTATTGTATCGCTAATAAGCTTGCTAAAATAATGTTTTCCGGAAATTATAGACGAAACGGTTTTTTTTTGTTCTGAATTAAGGATGCTATTTAATCCACGTAGCTTCCCGAAATATATAGGTTCATAAGGGGAAGAGTATCCATGAGCACCTTTTCCAGCAGATGTAACATCTACAAACACATTTTCTAAGCCTTTTTCGGGAATAAATCCTTGTTTTTCCATTATATATTCATAAGAATGCCCAAAAGGTCCGTTTGCAACATCATGTAAAAGCGCTGAAACAATTAATAGTTCTTGTTTCTCTTTATATTCAGAGTACTTTACGTAATTATATTTAATATTCTGAGATGCCAAAAAAGCAGTTCCTACAGCATGCTCAAATCTATTTGTGTTTGAGCTACCAGTTATGCATAAAGAATTTATATTACATAATCTCACTTCGCGCAGCCTTTGCATCTCTGGAGTCATAAGGCAACGTAAAATAAGTGGTGAAAATTCAATTTTTCCATACATAGGGTCATATATATACAACTCAATCACCCCCTATAATACTACCACAGTATATACCCGAGCATAATGATTGTAAAATTCCTCTGAATTTTCCGGTAGCCGACCCAACAACAAAAATATTAGGCGCAACTTGAAAATCGTTGTTCAGGGTTATGTTATTTAATAGTTTTAGCTCAGGTGAAACAAGCACAATGTCTTCGCTTGATAAACATAAAGCTTTAATTAAAACATTGTCAATGAACTCAATAATGTCAGAATTAGTGTTTTCATTGAACATATCTCGAATGTTACCTGTTTGAGTAAATATATATTTTTCATCGCAATAAAACAGTGATATTTTGTTATTTAAGTAATCATTAAAATTTTGTTTGACTGGAACTCCGTGAAAAACACTTTTATACTTGTTTATAAATTCTTCGTATGTCGAAAGATTATTTGATTTAAATATTATAGCTAAATTAGTCTTGTCGGTTAAATCATCTTCATCGGCATAACCTTCAAGGAAAGACATATTGTCTGTTGAGTAAGAAATTACATGTCCGTTTTTACAAACACAATAAGTTCTCCCAGCCTTATATTTTAACTTTAAATCGCCGTGGCAATCTAAAAATTTAATAATCTTATCCGTAGGAACAATAGCTCTAACTCCTAGCTCATATGTTGGTGGAGCGTCAAATGTATATTCACTACAAGGCAAAAGATTAAAATTCAAATTGCCAGTAGCAATGATAATTTTTCTTACTTTATACTTTTTTGTTATATTTCCTATGTTGACAAAGATATAATATACTTCATCAAAAGCGCACTTTTCAATTTTTATAACAGTAGCTTCAAAATGTATTTTTAGACCAGCATCTTGTGCACGTTTTACTTGCGAATCAATATATTGAAAATATACGCTTTTTTTAAATTCATAGACATCATAATATTTATAATCAATTTCGAAATGTTTAAAATAAGAAGACATACTAGTTATCTTTTCTTCGGACACATCAATTTTTTGCAGTTGTAATGCTTCGTTTAACGCTTCAACTTGTGTGGTCATAAATGATTTTAAATTATCTTTGGATCCCCAAAAATATTCCAAACCACTACCTGCAGGAAAGCCACTTATTTTGCCACAACTAAAGCGTGAGGCCCCACCCAATCCGTAAACGACATTACAGGGAGTGCAACGAACACAGGTAGATGATTCGTGCATCTTACAACCACTAATATTTAAGCCTTTTTCAAAGCATATGGAATTTTGAAGTGTATCTGCTCCTAATGAGGATAGTGCGCCAACGCCCGCAGGACCTAGTCCAATTATGCAAACGTCATATGTGTTAGACATAAATAATCACTTCCTCATTTAATCTTGTTTGAGAGTTTGTTTCTATTGCTTTTGTAAATATTCTTTCCGTACCATCAGGGCTTTTTAGTACGATTGTTAAAAATATTTGTTTTGTTTTTGGTGAAGAGAAATACAGTGTAAACGGTTCTCCAGATTTAGTTGCAATATTATATCCGCCAATATATACAGTAATGTTTTCTTTAGATTTCACACCGTTCGATTCTACTAATCTAATTGACCCATTGAATTCGTACGATAGTGGGAGTTCAGTGGTCTCAATCAAGTAACCGATAATAGGAGTTTTATGAAAAAGATTTGGAAATAATAAGGCTAAAGATGTTATAACGCTTATCAACAAAAATATAATAGAAGCATTCCTGCCAAAATTTGCAAACAAACGTCTAAAAAATCTCTTGCAATGTAACATAAATAATTTATACATATTTTTCTCCTACGAACAAATAAATATATGATTAAACAAATTTAATGACTGCCTATATATGACAATCTATGTTTCGCAAATTTTTAAGAGAATATCTAATTTACTGGTTTGTTTTTACCGAGTTTAGCTAATGTGCATGCGCTAATTTCGGTAACATGAAGCTAATCCATATTGTTCATATTTTTTCTAATAAACGCCACAATGGTTTATAACATAACTGCATAAAAAACATCAAAAAAATTATTATATTATAAATTATACCATAAAGTTCCCCTAAATACAATATTTTGCAAAAAAAACTGTATATGTAAAAGGGAATACAGAATTAAAAAAACAAACAGCAATAAAACTAATTATGTTAATAAAGTAAAATATAACTACTTATATTTTGAAAAAATTAATGTTTACTATTAAAACTAGGCAGTTAAGATACAACAAAAATCCGTATCCCATATCAATCGGTACAGGGTTCGGATTTCTGCCGTATGGTGCGCAGACAGCAGCCATATTCGTTTATTCAAAAACGATTACCATTCCCCAAACACCGCCCGCGACAAAAAGTTCGTATTTGTAACGGTTTGCTCCACCAAAAAAGCATCGGCCGCCCTTTGGCGGCTGATGCTTTTTTATGTAAATTAAAACATAGGGGGATCGAAGCCTGAGAGGGCTGCGAGCTAAAAGAAAACAGTTCGGTGAACTGTTTTTAGCGAAGCAGGTGTGAAGGCGGGTACTGAAAGCCTGGGCTTTCGGTCGCCGAGCAAGACAGATTTGCAAAGCAAATATGTTCCCCCCTATGGTCCACCAAATAAGAAATCACATTTGTATACCAAGCAAATGTGATTTCTTATTTGCCAAAAAACCGCATAACCACGCGCTTTTTCGGACTTTCGGAAAATTTCCGAAGGTCTTATTTTTTTATAAAAACAGCAAAAAATCGCGAAATCAAGAGCAGGAATAGGCCTAAATATTCATAGGCTGTTAATTTTATTCCAGGCTTCCGTATGCCGCCACAGCTTCGTCAATCGTCATTTCTCCCGTCCCGACCTTAAAAGAGGCAAGCCGTATCTGAACGGCGAGCGTATCCTCAATGCCGAGTTCGGCGGGTGATATTATAAGCTCCGGCGCGGTATCGGCAACAGGAGCATACACCTTATCAAACGAAAGATCATTTGTCGGCGTTATCAGACGTTTTATGGACGCCATTTCATTCAATTCAGTTTTTGAAATCAAAAAGCGCATGAATTCGTTCGTCATATCCAGGTTGTCACAGGAACTGTTTACCGAAAACTGTACCGAGGGACTGTCAAGAAAATATCCGCCCTTGTCCGTTGTAGGAAGCGGCGCGAAGGTATAGGTAAACGGATGCGCCGTAAAGGCTTCCGACTGGCTTTCGCGTTTCTTTGTTCCCGAAACCGTATCGCCTGTGCAGATCATCATAGGAACGTCTCCCTCGTAAAAGCGCAGTATGACCTCGGTATAGTTATCGCTGATTTCAGCGCATTTTTCCAGATTTATGCATCCTTTATCAATCAGCTGCGTCAGCGTTTCGAGAGACGTACGCATATATTCACCTGCGGCGGGATCGCACCCGTTTGCGAGGGCCACCATTTCAGGATGCTCTTGCAGCGTTCCCGCAAAAACGGGGTATGCTACGGTATTCATAAGGCAGCCTGACGAGTCTTTGCTGTATCCCATCATCGGGCTTTCATACCCTTTTTCCTTAAACGAGGCGCAAACGTCATAAAGCTCCTGCAAATTCGTTGGCACCTTGAGTTCCTCTTGCGCAAAAAGATCGTTATTTATAAGCATACCGTAGGACGTTGAGAAAACAGGAACCATAAGCATGCGCCCTTTTTCGTCACGGCTTATAAGACCGGGACGGATGCAGTCAAGGTTCAAACCGAGAGATTCGTCCGAAAGGTTTTCCATATGATCGAAAACACCGTCGTATGCGGGATTGCCGATCATCCAGCTAAACGAAAAGAAAATGTTCGGCGCGTCGTTTCCGTTCAGAACGGTTTCTATCGCGCTGTTATATTCATCAATTTTCGTGTAGCTCATCTCAACGTTCGGGTAATACTCGTTAAAGCGGTCAAATTCCGCTTCAAGAGCCTCAAAATTGCTGTATGTACCCACAATGCTGATTTTACACGCTGTTGATTTGTCGAGCTTCGGCACAAAGCCTTCTTCGTTTTTCTGCTGATTTCCCGAGCCGCAGGCGGCCAAACCGAAAATCATAAACGCCGTCAGAATAACGCTGTAGATTCTTTTCATTTTTTGTCTTTCCTTTCTTTTATCTTGCGAATTTCTTTGATTACAAGTTTTACATCCACGGGCTTTGCAATATGTCCGTCCATACCGGCGTTCAGACATTCGGTGACGTTTTCGGAAAACGCATCCGCTGTCATCGCGATAATAGGTATCTCCGCCGCCCACGGGTTTTCCAGTTTGCGGATTGTCCTTGTGGCGTCAAGTCCGTTCATTTCCGGCATCTGTACGTCCATAAAGATAAGCGTGTAACGTCCTTCCTCCGCATTTTTGATAATATCAACGCAAACCCGGCCGTTTTCCGCGCGGTCCGCTGTGATGCCGAACATATCAAGAGTTGCCTGTATTATTTCCCAGTTAATATCGTTATCTTCCGCTACAAGTACGTGAACTCCTTTAAGATCCGAATAATCGTCTTCCGGTTCAACGGGTGTTACTTCTTTTCCAAGCAACTGATTAATCTTTTCATAAAGCGTGGAACGGAAAAGCGGCTTGCTGACAAAGCCGTTCGCGCCGGCTTTTTTTGCCTCATCTTCTATTTCCGATCTGTCATAAGCGGACATAATAAGAATAGGTATATCCCCGTCTATATCATTCCTTATACGGCGTATCGTTTCGATACCGTTCATATCCGGCATTTTCCAGTCGAGCAAAACAAGTCCGTAGTCCCGCCCTTCCCGGCGGCGTTTACGTATCTTCTCTATCGCCTCAGCGCCGCTTTTAGCGCATTCCGCCTCAGCGCCCAGAGTTTTGAGCGTATCCGCGGTTGTCTGAAGGAGCACTTCATCATCATCGACAACAAGAACATCAACCGGGGCAAGATGCATATCGGCTATTTGTCTGTCTGATACGGGAATATCCAAAACGACGGTAAATGTTGTGCCTTTGCCTTGCTCGCTCCGGCAGTCTATCTCCCCGCCCATAAGGTCTACCATTTGTTTTGTAATGGCAAGGCCGAGGCCCGTACCCTGAATACTGTTAACACGGCTGTCCGTCTGGCGGGAAAACGGCTGATACAGCCTTTTCATAAATTCCGGACTCATACCTATTCCGGTGTCTGACACTGTATATATCATTCTGACGCAGCCTGAAACAGGGCTTTCCTCTTCCCTCATATCCACGCTGACTTTGCCGCCGGGCTCCGTGTATTTAACGGCGTTTGAGAGGATATTTATATATATCTGGTTCAGCCTTAGCTGGTCCGCATACAGATATTCTTTTTCCATATGATTGACACGGAAATTAAAATCTATATTCTTTTCTTTGACTATGGGCTGAGAAAGATTTACAAGATTTTCAACCATTTCAACTACAGAAAACGTAACCGGTGATAATGTCAGTTTTCCGCTTTCCACCTTCGAGATATCCAGAATATCATTAATAAGCGTAAGCAGGTGGTTTCCTGCAAGACCTATCTTTCGGAGATTTTCTCCAGTTGCCTCGGTATCGTCAAGATTCTTTTGCGCGATCGCCGTCAGACCGATAATCGCGTTCATAGGCGTTCTGATATCATGGGACATAGTTGAAAGAAAATCGGTTTTCGCTCTGTTTGCGGCATCCGCCGCCTTTGCCGCCACTCTCAGCTTCTTATTGAAACTCTGAATAAAGAGCAGGTCCATAAGAAACAGTACAAGCAGTCCGGCGGAAATTACGCCTATCAAAAGCCAGTTCTCCGTGTTTATTCTAAGGTCCGACTCAGGTATGAGACTCAGCAATATCCAGCCAGCCGTTTCCGAAACCGGAGTATATGCCAGCAGCATTTTTTCCCCTTTGGAGTTAAGTACCGAAACAGAGCCGGTGCCGGTTGTTATTTCGGCACGCAAACCGTCAACAAGCTCCGGATCCGAAGCGTTATATGATTTATAAAACTCATAAAAGTTTGAATTCTTGAACGTTTTGCTTTTAATAATATAGTCTCCGTCTGCGTCTATCAAAGTAAGTTCGGCGTTCTCAAATTCCTCCTGCGGGAATATCCATTTCTGCTCCAGCTCGGATATAGGCAGAACACGCAGTAAAACCGCGTCTTTTGCGGCGCCGCCATCGGGATCGTAAAGCTCTATTTTATTACAGAAAGCGAGGGACTGTTCGCCGTTCATCGGATTTGTATAGGCGCGGGAAATATTAATTGATTCGCCGATGTCCGATATCCACGACGTATCGCTCAGAAAATCTATTTTCTCATATGAGATTTCGTAGTCATCGTCGGTACCCAGATGCGATCTGGTTGATATGCCTTTTTTGCTGTCAAGATATATAAGATGGGCGGAAGCATTCGGCAGCACGTGCGAAATACGGATAAAAGCCGACGCTTCTTCCATAGTCATTTCACGGCTGTTTATATAGTGCGCCCATACGTCGCATATGCGCTGCTCACCTTCCAGATAGTTCTCCGTGACACGCTCCATTGTAACGGTTGTGTTTTCGAAATGCTCTATTTGCCTTTGACGTGTGAACCTGTCGTTAAACACGGTATAAACCGAAACAAAGGTAAGGATTGCGACCATAATTAGGATATTGATTATGATTATTCCTGTTTTCTTCATGTCTTTTATCCGCCTTTTGTTTATTGCAATTAAAAGAAACGCCTCAAACCGTTTCTCCTTCCGGATCCTTATTTCATAAGCTCTGCCAGCTCGTTTGTTTTCAAAACAATCCGCGCATGCAGTTTTTCGTATTCGCCCGGTGTTTTATTGCGCAGCAGCTCGGTAAGCTCGCATATAGGTTCTGATATCGGATTCAGTGCCAGATTGCAAACGCCGCCCTTTATCTTATGGGCAATATCAAAAGCACGGTCAATCTCGCCCTCCTTCAGCGCTATGCCAAGCTTGTCCTCAAGAAGTTCATTTATGCATATTCCGACAAGACGCAGATAAAGCGCCTCGTTGTTTCCGCAGCGCTGAAGCGCTTTTTCAACCTCGGCTCCGTATTCCTTCAAGTTTTCTATGGTAAGCATAGTTTTATCTCCAATCATTTTTGGTATATTTTTTTACTGCGCTTTTTTTATAAACTTTTCAAATTCTTCCGCGGGAACGGGACGCGAGAAATAATAGCCTTGAACAATGTCACATCCCATTTTTTCAAGCGCTGTTACCTGTTCTTCCGTCTCTACACCCTCCGCTATTGTCGGCAGCTTAAATAGCGCGGCAAGCCCAATCATAGCTTCAAGCAGGCGCGTGTCTTTGCGCTCTCCGAAAGCGCTCCAAATGAAATGCATATCAAGTTTCAGCGCGTCAATCGGCAAATATGACAGCATGCTGAGGGACGAATAGCCCGAGCCGAAATCATCCATTTCAATTTTAAATCCCATATTGCGCAAATTTTTAACTCTCTCTATAATCTGTTCCGCGTTTTCCGTATATGCGGACTCAGTAATTTCAAGCACCAAATCACCGGCGCAAAGGCCGTTGCCGTCTATAATTTTCTGAAGCTTTTCAGTCAGCTCAGGGTCATATAAATCAATGCGCGATACATTTACGGATACGGGCAGCGTTACATTATATTCTTCTTTCCATTTGCGTATCTGCGCCGCCGTTTCCGACCAAACGTAACGGTCAAGCTCCTGAATAAGTCCGTTCTTTTCAAACAAGGGAATAAAAACTCCGGGGCTTATCATGCCGAGCTTTGAATGATTCCACCGCACCAGCGCTTCCGAGCTGACAAGATGCGGCTTCTCCCCACGTATATTGTATTTCGGCTGATAAAACACCGCAAACTGTTTTTCGCGGATAGCAGAAGAAAAATCATCTATCAGCTGTTCTGCGAGCACTTCTGTTTCATGTATTTCGCTGTTATAGAAACCTATCGGTTTTGACAGATTGCCTCTCACTTTGTCAGCCGCCATTTTGGCGCGGTCAAACCTGCGTTCAATATCGAGCGTCTTGTCAACATCTGAATATACGCCCATTCTCAAACGGATGCGATAGTCGCCCGGTGTGCCGCCCGTATAATCGGACATTTCTTTAAACATTGCCTCGTATTCGTCGCGGTGCGGACAGTAAAACATAAATGTATCGGCATCGCTTCTGCAAACGATGCCGCCGGCTTCGTTTACATAGTCCAAAGCCTTCTCCGCGACACGCTTTAGTATCTCGTCTCCGCAAGCTTTTCCAAAGCGTTCGTTAATGGTACTGAAACGGTTTATGTCCAGCACAATCGCATCGGTTTTCGTGTCTTTATGATACAAATCAAACTGTTGCGCATAGCGGTAGAAAAACTCTTTATTATAAAGGCCCGTCAGATTATCGCGCTCCGTAACGCGCAGAATATCACGGTCTTCCGAAAGCTCAACCGTACGCAAAATGCGGGCAAGTATGACTTTGGACGGCGGATATGGCTTCGGGATAAAGTCAATTGCGCCGAGCGTAAGGCATTCCACCTCCGCCTCACCCTCCGATGTCATTACAATAACAGGCAGGTGTGAATACGCGGGGTTTGCTTTGATGCGCTTGAGCACCTCAACGCCTTTGATGCCCGGCAGATTTAAGTCAAGCAGAACAATACTGATTGTTTCGTATTGCGTGCGCAGTATACTGAGTGCGTCCTCACCAGTTTCGGCAATGACTATATTATATGTTCCGCCGAGGCTCTCTTTAAGCATTTCGCGGTTTACTATATCATCCTCAACAAGCAGTATCCGTCGTTTTTCTTCGTATACGCGAAACCTTGTTTTTTTATCTTCAGTAAGCAATGCAGTACCCTCTTTTTCAGTTTATTATTTCGTTTTCTTTAACCGGTTTGCAAATGTCTTTATAACCGTTTAGACTAAAACTTTTTTGGCAAATATGCTTTTACGTGTTTTTATTTGCCGCAGCCTTATTTTTTTCCTAAATGTTTAGTACTATAATTATATATATTTTAGCATATAAATAAAAAAAATACAAGTTTTAATGTCTTAATTTGAATGATTTTAACAAACAAATAATCAGACGACAGCGTATGCACAAAATAAAGCGGCGCAAGCAAAAAAAAGGATTGAAGTGTGTTTTTGTTGATTTTTTTATATATATAATTATCTATAAATAACTCTAAGGAGTGAGGAAATGAAAGGTTTTAACAGACTACTTAGCATCGTGCTCTCCATGAGTATGACGCTGGGGTTTACCCCGAAGTTCGCTGCTTTTGCAGAGACGGAAGACGCCGTTCTTCTCCCTGCGGAGAGGGCGGGCATTGAGGGCTTGCCGGAAGGCGGAACATACTTTACCTCGGGTAATTCCGAAATAAAGGTAGAGGAGCGCGGCAAGTATATTCTTACGGTTTACCGCGACAGCGACGTATCAGGCGAATAGATTTAAGTCTTGCAAACCGATTGGGCGCGCTTCTGGTTGCCGTTTACCTGCGCGGAAAAAGTCTATGGGCACTGATTCTGCTGCACGGGTTTTATGATATGTCACTCCTTTGCGGCGCGCTGTTTACAAAGACACACGGAATCGATCCCGTGCTCAGTCTCGCGAAGGAACAAACATCGTTTGAAGACATGTTAATAACCTGCGCTATGGCGCCGGTTTATATACTGATTACCTTGTTCTTGCTTCGCAAGTCAAAATGCGATGAGATTCTGGAGCGTTATAAGTCCGGAGAACAGCAGGATTAAATTAAAAGCCCCGGGAGATTATAGAAATCTCCCGGGGCTTGTTTTTTGTGTTTTATCCCACAGCAATACTGTCTGCAAATCTGCAGTTATCCATATTAAGATTTACTCTGTTTGAGCTTAAGAAATCAACGTAGCTTATTCTGCTGAAAGTACAGTCTCTGATAGTAATATCGGACGTGTCGGTGAGAGTTTCAATAAAAGCCGAATCACATTTGATATCGTGTATAAAGCATTCGGTAAGGCGGATTTTTGATTCATCAATTCTAATAAATCCACTCATGTGGCTGCTGTCGCAAAACTCCGATTTTGATACTTTTGCCGTACTGCCGTGCGTCAGCCAAATTCCCGTATAAGAGCAGTCATAGATTTTGCCGCCCGTAACATTTATTTTTTTTGTGTTGTCCGCATAAATGCCGAATGCGCCGCAGCCGTATAAATAACAATCGGCGATATAAATGTTGTTACATGAATCAAACCTTGTAACGGCGCCTTCGCACATATATTCGGGAAGACTCTTTGTATGACCGATTTTGAGATTCAAAAGCTCTATGAATTCGCAGTTGTCAAAGGACAGAACGTCCGCCAAAATATCGTCCGTAACAATTTCGGCACCGTTCCCCGAAATCATCATATTGGAAACATTTTTAACCTTATATCCGCTGTCATACGCGTTCTTTTCAACATAAGGGTTATTAACCTTTATTTCATCCGATAAGTTGTAAAGCGTACCCGTAAGTACAATTTTTTTATCTGTGCCTATGAAGTTCAGCAGCTCTTCCGCGTTTGCCGCTTCAACAGTTTCCTGCCGTGCGGTTAAATCGAGAGCGTATTGAAGATCTTCGTTTATAATGTCAACTTCTCTTTCAAGCCCGTCCCATTCCACAAGACATCCGAAAGCCTCCGAAACTGCGCGAAGCGGCAAAAGCGTTCTGCCCGATTCTATTCTTGCGGGAACATCAAGTATAATCTTGTTGCCGTCGCCGTCGAGCATAATATTTGAGCCTATCGTTATAGCCAGTACCCTCTCCGTTTCCGGGTCATAGGCAATTGCCGTTTTTGTTTCACCTTCCCATGTAACTTCCGCGCCGAGCGCTTCAAAAATCACGCGCATCGGTACAAGCACTCTGTCGTCTACTATTATCGGCGCAACGTCAAACGAAAGCTCTTTGTTGTCAAGATAAACTTTTATGTCTTCTCCCTCCGCGAAGGCGGGGACACAGCACATTGCCAGCGCAAGCGCGGCGATGATCATAAGTGATAAAACTTTTCTTTTCATTTTAAACCTCCAAGTTCATTCTAATTTTATTATACCATTTTTTCGCCCGAAATCAATAACTAAAATTCTTGAAAAGAGTATAAATATATGATAAAATCAAACTATAAAACATAAGGAGGCGTAATTTGAAAAAAATTCAAGTTAGCCTCCGGCGGAATTTATGCGCGTGCGAAATTTTCCTAATTTCATTCGGAAACGCACATGCGCCATTAATCCCTTATCATTCCTTGCTCTGTTGATAAGAGATAATTTAATAACTATTTGAGCCGACGCGGATCGGCGGAATGGAGATTAATATGCTCGGAAACTTCACATACTGTAACCCCACAAAGCTTTATTTCGGAGAAAACTCGCTTGAAAATCTTTCGGGTGAGCTTAAAAATTACGGAAAAAACATACTCTTTGTTTACGGCGGCGGCTCTGTTAAAAAGAGTGGTCTTTATGATGAGATTATAAAAATTCTTAAAGAAAACGGCAAAAATGTAACGGAACTGCCGGGCGTTATGCCAAATCCCACCGCGGAAAAACTGCGCGAGGGCGCAAAGCTTGCGAAGGAAACAGAAGCAGATCTTATTTTAGCTGTCGGCGGCGGCTCTGTGTGCGACTATTCAAAAGCCGTTTCCGTATCAGCCCACTGCGGCGACGACCCCTGGGAAAAGTTTTATGTAAGATATGAAGAACCAACGGACAAAATTATTCCCGTAGGAGTTGTACTGACCATGGTCGGCACGGGATCGGAGATGAACGGCGGCGCGGTTATTACAAACCATGAGCTTAAAATAAAAGCAGGGCATGTGTTTGACGAGAGGGTGTTCCCGAAATTTGCGATTTTAAATCCCCGCCTTACATTTACGCTTCCGAAAGAACAGATGGTTGCGGGCTTTTTCGATATTTTAAACCATATAACCGAGCAGTATTTTTCGGGTACGGACGATAACACAAGCGACTATATCATGGAAGGGCTTATGAAGTCGCTTATTCATAGTTCCTATAAAGCGCTTAAAAATCCCGAAGATTATGAGGCGAGAAGCAATATTATGTGGACGGCTACATGGGCGCTGAATACTTTTGTCGCCAAAGGTAAAACTGAAGACTGGATGGTGCATATGATAGGTCACGCCGTAGGCGCCTTCACAAACGCCACGCACGGCATGGCGCTTTCTGCCGTTGCGATCCCCTATTACAGATTTGTAATGCCCTTTGGGCTTTCAAAATTCAAACGCTTTGCGATAAACGTATGGGGAGTTGACTCGGAGGGCAAAAGCGATAAAGAAATAGCCTCGGAAGGCCTTTTGGCAATGGAAACATGGATGACCGAGATGGGCCTGCCCTTGAGTCTTCGAGAGATAGGCGCGACGGAAGACATGATAGAAGGCATTGCAAACGCTACGTTTTTGCTTGACGGCGGATATAAAAAACTTACGAAAGAAGAAGTAATTGAGATACTTAAAAACGCTTTTTAGGAGGCTTAAATGAGGCAATTTGACATAACGGGCATGAGCTGTGCCGCGTGCAGTGCGAGAGTTGAAAAAGCGGTATCAAATCTTCCGGACGTTTCTTCGTGCTCCGTAAATCTCCTTACAAACTCAATGGCGGTTGAAGGCACGGCAAGCGCGGAAGAAATAATAAAAGCCGTAGAAAACGCGGGCTACGGCGCGGCTTTAAAGGGAGAAAAAACCGTAAAAAAAGAAGATAATACGGAAGAGCGTGCAGTTTTAAAAAGACTTATAGCCTCCCTCGTTTTGCTTTTACCGCTTATGTATTTAGGCATGGGGCACATGATGTTTGGCGCTCCCCTTCCGGCCTTTTTAAAGGAAAACCATGTTTTGCAGGCACTTTTACAGATGATTTTATCCGGCGCGGTGCTTCTTATCAATAAAAAGTTTTTTGTAAGCGGTGCAAAGGGCGTTTTGCACGGTAGCCCGAATATGGATACTTTGGTATCTCTCGGCAGCGGCATATCGTTTTTATGGAGCCTTTATATTCTCTTCAAAATGACGGGCGCGGAAAACCCCGGAATGCTTATGGGCAATCTCTATTTTGAGTCTGCCGCGATGATTTTAACGCTTATAACGGTCGGGAAAATGCTTGAAGCGCGTTCAAAAGGCAAAACGACTTCGGCCATAAAAAGCCTTGCGGATCTGTCGCCCAAAACGGCGCGCGTTCTGCGCGAAGGAAGCGAAACGGTCATTCCCATAGAGGACATGGAAGAGGGCGATGTTTTCCTTGTAAAACCGGGCGAGAGTATACCTGCGGACGGCATGGTTTTAGACGGCGAAAGCGCCGTTTCCGAAGCCGCCTTAACGGGCGAGAGCGTGCCGCAGGATAAAAGCGCGGGCGACAAGGTTTTCGCGGCTACTATAAATTCCTCGGGGTTTTTAAAATGTAAGGCCACACACACGGGCGATAATACAACCCTGTCGCAGATAATAAAAATGGTGACGGACGCATCCGCAACGAAAGCTCCCATCGCGAAAACCGCGGACAAGGTCGCGGGCGTTTTCGTGCCGGTTGTAATCGGGGTTGCGGCGGTTACGTTTGCCGCATGGCTTTTCCTTGGGGAAAGCGCTGCGTATGCTTTAAAAAGAGCAATATCGGTACTTGTTATAAGCTGTCCGTGCTCTCTGGGACTTGCAACGCCGGTTGCCATTATGGTCGGCAGCGGCGTGGGCGCAAAGCACGGAATTTTATTTAAAACGGCGGAGTCGCTTGAAGAGACAGGCAAGGTAAGTATTGCGGCGCTTGACAAGACGGGCACTGTAACGGAGGGCGTGCCGCGTCTTACGGACATAATACCCGACAAGGATCAAGACGCGCTTTTAAAAGCGGCGGTGTCGCTTGAAAGTAAAAGTGAGCACCCGCTGTCTGTTGCAATTACAAAGTATGCGGAGGAAAACGGGATTGAGGCAGATGAAGTTTCGGAGTTTAAAGCAGTTCCCGGAAACGGGCTTTCGGCAAAGATTCACGGTATTGAGCTTTTCGGCGGAAACCTTAAATTCTTGGCGGACAAGACTGATATTTCTGCGGACATGATTCGGCGCGGCGAAGAACTTGCGGAAAAAGGGGAAACGCCTTTGTATTTCGCGGCAGACGGCAAATTCCTCGGCATAATAGCCGTTGCGGATACCGTAAAAGAGGATTCGGCAGAAGCTATTGCGGAGCTTAAAGATTTGGGCATAAAGACACATCTTGTGACGGGAGACAACCGCCGCACGGCGAAGGCGATTGGAGATATTGTCTGCGCAGATGCAATATTTGCGGACGTTTTACCCGGCGAAAAGGAAGAGGTTATAATAAACCTTCAGAAAAGCGGCAAAACGCTTATGGTAGGCGACGGCATAAACGACGCGGTAGCACTGACGCGCGCCGATATCGGCATGGCGATTGGCGCAGGAACGGATGTTGCCATAGACGCTGCGGACGTTGTTCTTATGAAAAACAGCTTAAAGGATGCGGCTGCATCGGTAAGGCTAAGCCGCGCCACAATGCGGAATATCAAGCAAAACCTTTTCTGGGCGTTTATTTATAATATTATAGGCATACCGCTTGCCGCAGGCGTTTTTAAAAACGCACTCGGCTGGGATATAAACCCCATGTTCGGCGCGGCGGCAATGAGCCTTTCAAGCGTATGCGTTGTTTTAAACGCGCTGAGACTTAATTTTGCGAAAATCTATAAAGATAATAAAACGGAGGTTGGTATGGAAAACACGGTAACTTTAAATATCAAAGGCATGATGTGCCCGCACTGTGAAGCGGCGGTAAAAGGAGCGCTTGAAGCGTTTCCCGAAGTTTTAAAAGCTGAGGCTTCGCACGAGACGGGCACGGCGGTTATATCGCTTAAAGACGGAAATGCGGATATAGAGAAAATGAAAAAGGCGGTAGAAGAAAAAGGGTATGAAGTGGTTTAAATAACGCAAAAAAGCAGATGTGACACTCTCGTCACATCTGCTTTTTATTATGGTTTATTTATCCAGTCTGGCAAAAACGTATGATGAATCCGGATGCAAATATTCTTTTGACATATCAAAAATCAGTATTTCTGTGCCGTTATATGTAAATGACGAGCCGTATGTATCGTCCATAATATTATATTCCGCCTCTTCAATACCGGTGCCGGTTAAATCCGAAAGCTCTTCGCGCGTATAAGGCTTGCCGTTATCCAATCCGAGAATGCAGTTGTCTAAAGAGGAACGGAATGCAAAACATTCGGAAGACAGTTCGGGCTCGGTTTTATCCAAATCTTCTTCGTCTTTAAACGAGAAAAGAACTGTTGATTCGCCGTTTGAAAAAACATAGCAAACGCCTTCTTCCCAAACGGTCTCGGTAGGCTTGCCCCAAACGCTTTTAACTTCTTCGTAAGTTTTGCCGAGCATATCGAGCGCGTCTGTATTAAGCCGCGCCGTCTCAGGCTCCGCTGTTTGTTTCGGCGTTTCGGTTTTCGCAGGCGCTTTTTTATGGACTGCGGGTTCGGCTTCGTCACAGCCGCAAAAGCCCCAAAGAACAAAAAGCGACATCAAAAGACAAAGAGCTTTTTTCATTAAAAAACCTTCTTTCGTGATGTAAATTTGTTTGGACAATAAAAAGATTTGCAGGAAAAAGGGGACAAAGTGTGTATGTCCCCCTTTGAGTTATTTGTTTTTCGCGATATTTTCAGCGGCTTACCGTCCCGCTTCAAGTTCTTCGGCAAAGAGCATGAATATTTTAGCCGATTGCGCGCGTGTTGCCTTTTCCTTCGGTGCTATGGTTCCGTCGCCCATGCCGCTTATGATGTTCTGCATAGTCATCCAGCAAAGCGGTTCATACGCGTAGTCCGAAACTTCGGAAGCGTCGGAAAAATCAAGCGGAAACGCCCACATGCCCGTAAAGCCCGGCCCCTTACTTTGAGCGTAGCGGTATAAAATTGCCGAAAGCTGCTCGCGCGTTACGGGCTCATCGGGAGCAAAGCATGTATCTGTCACGCCGAGTACAACACCGTTTTCGGCAGCCCATGCCACGGCGTCCGCATACCAGGCGCCCGTCAAAACGTCTTCAAATTGTGTCGAAGCCGCGCTTTCGGGTTCACCCGCAAGCCTCCAAAGCATGGTAACCACCATGGCGCGTGTGACTTCACCGTCGGGGTCAAATTCGTTGTTGCTTACCCCTACCATAATACCATTCTCAACTGCCCACTGCACCGCGTCCGCATACCAGTCGTCCGGGTTTACGTCGGAGAAACGCTCGGAAACGCTTTGAACAGCGGGAGTTTTAGGTAAGTCTGTGTTTTCGGTTTTTGGAATTTCTTCGAACACGGGAGTGACGGTGACTGCCGAGGCGGGCATTGTGAACGTGTATGTGCCGTCACCTGTTTTTGTAACGGGGATATCGTTGCCCTTTGAATCTGTAACTGTGATATTTTTATCGCGGTAGCCTTCGTCGGGATTGGCGGTAACGGTTACCTTTTCTCCTTCTGCGGCCTTGTCCGCGCTGAATTTTACAGAGCCGTTTGAACCGCCCGCTTCGGAGACACCGTATGAAGCCGTGCTCGCTGTGGAGCCGCCGGACGATCTGCGGCGGCGCGGCGTTTCCTGTTCGGGCTCCGGAGCCGGCGTACTGTCAAGAATTACATATGCCTTTATGCTGAAGTTGTCTAAGACATACTTGTCGCTGACGCTCTCTCTGTCATCGTCATCGCGATAGTCTATCCAAGTTCCTTCGCCGGTTTCCTCATCTGTTTCATAAAGGAAGCTCTCGCCGGGGTTTACAATTGCAACGCTGTATACAGGTTCTCCCAAGCTTTCTGCTTTCTCTGTCGCATAGGCGGCGTTTTCTGAGTATTCGTAGAGCTTAACTCCGTCTTCCGTAACCGTTTCCTCTACCACAACGGAGATACGTTCGCCGGGGCTTATTGTAACATCGCCGCTGAGCTTTTCGCGGTGGAAGCCGGGATAAGTATATGATGCCGTTTTGGTTTCAAGCAGAGTACCGTCCTCCGGGTTTTCGGGGTTTTCATTCAGCTTATATATGGAGTAGCTGACTTCCGCGTCCGGCATAGCCGTCCTTGTGGATACCGAATATAAATGCGCGTCGGTGTCTGCACTGTTTGTAAATACGTTTGCCGTTTTTAAAACGTTTTCGTCCTGCACAATCGTATCCATTTCAAGTCTTACCATTGCGGGCATATAGTCGTATGCCCAAACGTCAAAATCGCCGTCAAGCTCTGAGAGATCGGTGTCAAAACTCATGGTTTCGCAGCTGCCGAGACTCTTGTCATAGTAAGAAAGCCAGAAATAACCGGTGTGGTTTCCGTTTTCGTCCTCAATGCCCCAGTCGCCTTTGCCTATATTCATTCCGTTTTCAAGCGTGACATAATCGGTCTCGGAGCCCCATGAATTTTTCACAAGCCATGCGCCGTCTCCGGGCGGCATATAGTCTTCGTTAAAGTTTTCTTTGGGATATGAATCGTCCCAGCCCACGATGCATACTACGTGGTTGGTGGAACTGTCCCTGTGGGTATATTGCGCCCAGGTTTCGGTGTTAAGATAACTGTCCTCCGTTATGGGATCGCCGGGCGAAGCCTGATCTGCCATGAAACTTGCGGATACACCGTGTCCCTTTTGAAGCTCCGATTTAATGGCACGAAAACCTTCGGGGTTTATCCCTTCCCAGTGACCTTCTTCGTCCTTTACGGATACTTCGGGGAGAATATTGCCGTCTACCATCGTATAGCCTGCGCTGAAGTTGCGGTTCGGAAAACCGTTTTCGTCAAGCTCCGGTATAGACCAGTCGTCATATTTTGAGTAAACATCGGGGCTTGCCACAAGCGACAGATAAAACTCATACAGCGCGTTTTCAAACAGCTCAATTGTAAGCGTGTCATCGCCGTCTAAATATCCATTTTTTTTGAAAGTATTCAGCGCCGATCTGAAACGTGAAGCATCAAGCGTTTCCAGAGCTTCTGAAACCGTCATTTCGGTATCCGGCATCAAAGCGATTACATCCTCTTTTGGAATCTCCAGAGAGTCGTATGCGAGAGGTATGCCGAATTCGGGATAATTTTTAAGATATTCAAGATCCGAGAGCCCTTCTTTGCCCCGGTACGGGAACGACTCTTCAAGTACGGGCCCCACGCCGGATGAAAACAGCGTTGTTATTAAGAGACCGAAACCGCCGTTGTTGTACGCATAATTCGGGTCGTCTTCAAACATAAACATACCTTCGCCCGCCTGCGTAGGATCTACGGACTCAGTTATAGGCTGAGTTGCAAACCATATAAGGTGCTTTTCGGACAGGTCAAAGGTCTTTGCGTCAAGAGGCGTACCCTTTTCAGCAAGCATTGACAATATGCTGCTTTCCGCCGCGGCAATACCGCCGAACGCCCAGCAGCTGCTCCAGGGGTCCTGCTTTTTGACAGGCGTTACATAGCCCTCTGCGCGGAGATCGAGCGCGGAAGCAAACTCGCCGCCGAAGGTGGGGTCAAAGGCCACATTTCTCTCAGGGGCGTTTGCCGATGCAGTCAGCGCAAAGCTTATGCAAAATACAAACGCGAGCATAACGGAAATAAGTTTTTTGGCTTTCATTTTAAGCATCCTTTCTGTTACAATAGTTGCGGCATATATGCCATATTATAAAAATTTTAAAGGTCAAGAATAACATAATTTTATTATAACAGATTCCTGTTTAACAATCAATATTTTGGTGAAATTTAGTGATAATGCACAAATGCGCCGTTAAAAATAAAAGAAGCGGGAATTGGGTTTGGACATTCATTATTAATTTTTAAGTCTTCAGTATTCATTATTCATTTAGAAAATCCTGTCTCCCTAATGAATACTTAATAATGAATATTTAATAATGAATAATACAAAGCGAAAATCCTGCCGCTTACGTGACAGGATTTTCGCTTTGGCGTCCCGGGCAGGAGTCGAACCCGCATCGGAGGAACCGGAATCCCCAGTCGTATCCGTTAGACCACCGAGACATATAAGAGATATTTTATGATATTTTAACACAAAAACCTTAAAAAATAAATAGTTTTCCGAAATTTCTTTACTTTCTTATAAAATAATGGTAAAATATTGTTTTAAGGAAAGATAATAATATGCGATTATTAGGAGGTCTTTTATGAGAAAGCATTTATTACCTTTGTTATTATGTATAATGCTTGTTTTTGTTTCCGCGTGCTCTGAAAAGCCGCAGGAAACAGGCGGTATTCCGAAGCCTACGGTTGAGCCCCGTCCCGATCCTTCGGAGCACCCGAAAGGCTCCGTGGTATTTGGCGTTATTAACATGCTGCCTGCAGAGAGCGATATATACTATATGTCTTTAAAACCGGCGTCCGATGAAGATTTAAGCGTTGACCAAGAGCATGATTTATTAAAAGATATTTTGAAAAACGGCAAACGGTGTGAAGTTGCCTTTTTGCCGGAGGTAGAGACGCAGTATTGGAATTTAAGCGTTAAAACCGAAAACGGAAATACATACACCTGGCAAAATATAGAGCTTGGCACTTTTTCCGATATAACGCTTATGATAGGCGATAACGGTCCCGAATTTACCTTAAACTAGAAAAGAGGAAAAAATTTGTTTGTTTCCGAAAATTGGAAAGACTATGAAGTTTTAGATACTGCCGCGGGCGAAAAGCTTGAAAGATGGGGAAATGTAATTCTCCGCCGCCCCGACCCGCAGGTTATATGGAAAGAGCCATATGATAAATCGATCTGGAAGCGCGCGGACGGTTTTTATCACAGAAGCCGCAGCGGCGGCGGTAAATGGGAGTTCTTTAAAAAACTTCCCGACAGATGGACAATAAGCTATAAAAACTTAAAATTTTATGTGCGCCCGACAGGGTTTAAACATACCGGTCTTTTCCCCGAACAGGCTGTAAACTGGGATTATATCATGGAAAAAACATCGGGCAGGAAAAACCCTAAGGTTTTGAATCTTTTCGCGTATACGGGCGGCGCTACGCTTGCGGCTGCCGCGGGCGGCGCGGACGTTGTTCATGTTGACGCGTCAAAGGGTATGGTTTCGTGGGCGAAGGAAAACGTGGCGCTCTCGTCCCTTTCCGACAGATACGTCCGTTTTATAGTTGACGACTGCGAAAAATTTGTAAAGCGCGAAATAAAGCGCGGTCATTTTTACGACGGCATAATTATGGACCCGCCCTCTTACGGCAGAGGTCCGGGCGGCGAGATGTGGAAAATGGAAGACAAGATTTACGATCTTGTAAAAAGCACAGCTCCGCTTTTGACGGACAACCCTTTGTTTTTCATTATAAATTCGTATACAACAGGGCTTCAGCCTACTGTTATCAAAAATATAATTACTCTCGCGCTGGGCTGCAGGGCGGAGGCGGACGAAATAGGACTGCCCGTAACGTCATCGGGTATTTGTTTGCCTTGCGGCGCTACGGGACGCGCGATTTTTTAAGAAAAGAGATACCAAATGATTAAAGCGGAAAATGTTACATTTTCATACAGTGATGATTTGTCTGTGCCGGTTCTCGATAATGTGAGCATTACGGTTGCGGACGGCTCGTTTGTTGCGGTGCTCGGTCATAACGGTTCGGGAAAATCTACTTTGGCAAAGCATTTTAACGCCATTTTACTGCCTTCGGGCGGTAAGGTTTATGTTTTCGGACAGGACACGGCAAAGAAAAACGCTCTGCTTGACGTGCGCAAAAAAGTAGGCATGGTGTTTCAGAATCCCGATAATCAGATTGTTGCGACCGTTGTTGAAGAAGACGTGGCTTTCGGGCTTGAAAACCTGGGCGTTCCGTCAGATGAGATGCACGAAAGAGTCGGGAAAGCTCTTGACGCCGTGCAGATGTCGGAATTTGCAAAATCCGCGCCGCACAATCTTTCGGGCGGTCAGAAGCAGAGAGTTGCGATTGCGGGCATCATAGCGATGCGCCCGAGATGCATAGTTTTAGATGAACCGACCGCTATGCTGGATCCTTCGGGCAGACGCGAAATCATGAAAACAATAAAAACTCTCAATAAAGACATGGGTATAACGGTAGTTTTAATTACGCACTATATGGACGAAGCCGCGCAGGCGGACAGAGTTATAGTTATGGACAGCGGCAAAGTATGCATGGACGATTGCCCAAAAAATATTTTCACAAGAAGAGAAGAGCTTTTAGCGCTCGGTCTTGACGTGCCGCAGGTTACGGAGCTTATGCACAGGCTCCGCGAAAAGGGACTTCGCGTCAGAGAGGATATTATATACACAGACGAATGTATAGAAGAGCTCGTATCTCTTTTGGAGGAAAAATATGATTGAGCTTAGAAACGTAAGCTTTATTTATTCGGACGACGGTCCGTTTGAAACAAAGGCTTTAAACGATATATCGCTAAAAATTGAAGATAACGGCTTTTACGGGCTTATAGGCCATACGGGCTCGGGCAAAACAACGCTTGTTCAGCTTATTGCCGGCCTCGTTAAACCCTCGTCGGGCGAGATACTTATAGACGGAGTGAACATAGCTGAGAAAAAGTTTAAAATGCGCGATATGCCTCAGAGGATAGGTCTTGTTTTTCAGTATCCCGAATATCAGCTTTTTGAAGAAACCGTTTTTGACGATGTGGCTTTCGGTCCGCGCAACATGGGCTGTGATGAAGCGGAGGTCCGCCGGCGTGTAACGGAAGCGCTCCAAACGGTAGGGATAAAAGAAAAGTATTATAAAGCTTCTCCGTTTGAGCTTTCGGGAGGACAAAAAAGGCGCGTTGCGATTGCGGGCACCATTTCAATGGAGCCGCCCGTTTTAATACTTGACGAGCCCGCGGCGGGGCTTGACCCTCACGGAAGAGAAAGCATTCTGCAGAAAATAACAAAGCTTCAGAAGGACAGAAAAATTACGGTTATTTTAGTTTCGCACAGCATGGAGGATATTGCAAGAACAGCCGAGAAAGTAATCGTTTTAAATAAAGGAAAACTCGAAATGCTCGGTACCACGCGCGAGGTTTTCGCAAAGGGCGAGAGGCTTTCTGAAATGGGACTTTCGATTCCCGAAATAAGCCGCGTTGTTCTGGGCCTGCGCGAGAGGGGAATCAACATTAGAGAAGATGTTTTAACAGTTGACGAAGCCGCGGAAGAAATATTAAAGCTCGCGGCGGAGAAAGGACTTATCAAATGATAAGAGATATTACGCTCGGACAGTATTTTCCGGGCAACTCGGTTATTCACAGACTTGATCCGAGAATAAAAATAATATGGACGTTTTTCTATATTGTACTGCTCTTTTTCGTAAACAACTTTTGGGGCTTTTTGGTTTATGTTGTTTTTACGGCGATAATCATAAGGCTTACAAAAATTAAACCGAAGCTGATTTTTCGCGGACTGCGGCCCGTTTTGTTTCTGCTTTTGTTTACGGTCATAGTAAACGTATTTATGACGGGCGGCGGAGATGTGTTGTTTAAGTTCGGGTTTTTAACCGTTACAACGGAAGGGTTAAAATTCGCCGGCCTTATGGCGATGAGACTTATTCTGCTTGTTACGGGCACGTCGATTTTAACTTTCACAACATCTCCCATAATGCTGACGGACGGAATAGAAAGGCTTTTGTCGCCGCTTGCAAAAATCGGCGTGCCGGCGCACGCTATAGCCATGATGATGACTATTGCAATACGTTTTATACCTACCATCTTAGATGAAACGGACAAGATAATGAAAGCGCAGAAAGCGCGCGGCGCAGACTTTGAAAGCGGAAATATAATAAAGCGCGCAAAGGCGATGACGCCCATTCTTATTCCGCTTTTTATAAGCGCTTTCCGCCGTGCGGACGAGCTGGCGACGGCTATGGAGTGCCGCTGCTATCACGGCGGCGAGGGCAGAACAAGGTTTAAACAGCTAAAAATAAGAAAACTTGATATTATTTCTCTTTTGTTTGCACCGTTGCTGCTTGCGGCAGTAGTTGCGACGAAATATATTTTTTAGGAGATATATATGTCACGTAACATTCGAATAAATCTGATGTATGACGGCACCGCGTATCACGGTTTTCAGCGTCAGAAAAACGGCATAACCATACAGGAGTGCCTTGAAACGGCAATAAAAAAACTGACGGGAGAAGAAGTAAACTTAATAGGCTGCGGCAGAACGGACGCGGGCGTTCACGCAATTAATTACACTGCTAATTTTCTGTCGGAGACAAAAGTTCCCGCGGAGAGACTTCCTCTTGCTTTAAACGCATATCTGCCGCCTGATATAAGAGTTTTTTCGGCGGAAGATGTACCGCTTGATTTTCACGCGCGCTTCTCGGCGGTGGGTAAAACTTATATTTACAGAATTGTCACGGGTAACGTATACAACGTTTTTTTGAAAAATTACAGTTGGTTTTATCCCGGAAAGCTTGATTTTGAAGAGATGAAAAAAGCAGCATTGCCTTTTTGGGGCACGCATGATTTTAAAGCGTTTATGGCGACCGGCTCGCCGAGAAAATCTACGGTAAGAACGGTAAAAGAGCTAAAGGTCACTAAAAAAAGCGAAGACGAAATAGAAATTGAAATAACGGCCGATGGTTTTTTATATAACATGGTAAGAATAATTGCGGGAACGCTTTTGTATGCCGGATGCGGCAAGATAAAGGCGGACGATATTCCCTCCATCATAGAGTCGGGCGAAAGAGTGCGCGCGGGGATTACGGCGCCGCCCGAAGGCCTTGCGCTAAAGCAAACATATTACGAGTAATTCTGCGGGGTGATAAGTTTGGGTGAAATAATAGAATTTAAGCAAAAATCAAATAAAAAGCTTTATATAATTCTTGCGGTCTTGCTGGTTGTAACGCTTGCCCTGGTTTATATAAACATAGTTCACAGCGCATACAGAAAAAGCCTGAATTTAAACGCTGCGTCTATAATGAATCTGGAGGATTCGGGATACAGCTTCGGCAAATGCGGCAATAACGTAATAGTATGCGGTCAGGACGGACTGACGGCTATTGACAAAAACGGCGAGATAGTATGGAAATATGCTTCGCAGACTAATGAACCGCTAATGTCAGCTGCCGGCAATTATATTCTCTATGCGGATTTAAACGGAAACAAAGCGGAGCTTGTTACGGAAGGAAAATGTGTTGCAAGCTTTTCGCCCTATGAAATAATAACCGCGAAGGTAAACGCCGCCGGTTATTCCGCCTTGGCGGCAAAGCAGAGAGGTTATAAATCGCAGGTAATAGTTTTCGGACCTAAAGGCAACCGCGTTTTTGCATGGCATTCGACAAAGTATTACGTAATAGACGCGCTTGTTGCGCCCGACAACAAAAGTCTTTTTGTCTCAGCGCTTGAGTTTGACGAGGGCGAGGGCTTTCTGTCAAAGCTTCTGTATTTCACATTTTCATCAGACGAGCCAAACGTCTTGTCTGCGGGCGACGATAACCTTGTAGCGTCGCTTGTAACTTCGGGGCAGTCGGTGCTCGCCATAGGCAACAATTCGATTTATGCATTTAATAAAAACGGAAAGAAAGATTTCAGTATAGACTATGCGGGACGTACATTGCAGGAGTATGCCGTATCTGACGGCGTTATCGCTTTGGGCCTAACAAAGACTTCCACGGAAGGCAGTATAGGCGGTTCCGTTGTTGAGATGTATTCGGAAAACGGCTCCCGCAAAGGCTCATACAACACGGGATATGAAATAAAGTTTCTTGATGTTGACGGGAAAAAGGTTCTTGTAAACTCTGCCGATGGGGCATATATTTTAAGCGAGAGTGGACGTCTTTCCGGCACGCTGCTTTTTGAAAATGAGGTTCGTGACGGTCTTATTTTCTCGGGCGGCAAAAAGCTTATGCTGATAAACGGTTCAAACGTAAACGTTTATGATTCAAAATAAGGGTGGTGGAATCAATGATTTATGACGTAATTCTTGTTTTGTTTGTAATAGCAATGGCGTATTTCGGCAAAAAGCGCGGTCTTGTTAAAACGCTTATCGGGTTTTTATCGTCGATTATAGCGTCGGTACTCTCATATTTTCTTACGCCGTTTGCTGTTGACGCGATCAAACCCACACAGTTTTATGAAAACCTTGTAAGCGGCATAGCGGAAAAGGTTTCGCCGGACGAAATAAACAGCAGCGCCGCGATGCCCGAAAATCTTTCGGACGCCGTAAAAAACGCGGGCGACAAGGCGACCTCGGTGCTCGCTGAACATATTGCGGCCATCTTAGTCGGAATAGCCGTATTTTTCATAATAATTGTACTGCTTAAAGTAATTATGTCACTGCTTACAAACGTATTTGAACTGCCCGTTTTAAAACAGATAAATTCCGTAGGCGGATTTGTTTTCGGTTTGCTTCTTTCTTTGGTTTTGTTATATGTGGCATTTGCAATCTGGGGATGCACGACGGCGTTTGAAACGCCCGATGTTTTAAAAGAAACACAGCTTGCAAGGAGCATGTTTGAAAACAATCTGCTGATGATATTTTTTGTTCATTCATAAAAGGAGAAATTTAAATTGGATTATATTCAAAGAGCATTAACAGGCGACGGCGCGATACGCGCCATAGCCGCAGTTACAACAGATATGACGGATAAGGCGCGCAAAATTCACGGTCTTTCAAAAACCGCGACTGCCGCGCTCGGCAGAACGCTTACCGCAGCTGCCATGATGGGCTGCTGCCTTAAAGGTGAGCGCGACAGCATAACCGTTCAGATAGACGGCGGCGGACCTATAGGCAAAGTGGTCTGCATAAGCGACAGCGAGGCAAACGTTAAAGGCTACGTTTCAAATCCGGAAGCGGAAGTTCCGCCCAAAAACGGAAAGCTTGACGTTGGCTCTCTTGTCGGGCATGACGGCTTTTTAGGCATCATACGCGACTTCGGCTTAAAAGAGCCGTATGTAGGAAAAGTTAAGCTTCAGACGGGCGAGATAGGCGACGATATCGCAGCGTATTTCGCGCAGAGCGAGCAGATACCGTCTATTGTTGCTCTTGGGGTTTTGGTAAACCGCGATCTCAGCGTAAAAGCCGCAGGCGGTCTTATCGTTCAGGTTATGCCAAACGCGGAGGAGCGTCACATAGCGGCGCTTGAAAAAATGGTTTCGGAGATGCCCGCCATGACAAAAATAATATCGGAAGGCGCAACGCCCGAGGATATTATAGGCTATGCGCTTTCGCCTTTTGATTCATATACCATGAAGCGCTTTGAAACGGCGTATAAGTGCGACTGCTCCGAGGAACGCATAGAAAAGGCGCTTATATCCCTCGGCAAAAAGGAGCTTTCCGACATTATAGAAAAAGAAGGCAAAGCGGAGCTTAAATGCCATTTCTGCAACAAGAAATACAATGTTTCCGCAGACAGACTGCGCGAACTGTTGGAAGAAGCATAACAATTATTTATGATACCTCATACAATAAATAGAAACCATATTTATTGAGTGAGGTGTTTATATGAAAACAAGACATTTTTTCGCAGGTGTGAATTCACCTTCCGGTTTTTATTCGCATTTTGACATGATAGCGCCCGATAAGGACTGCAAAAGGAAAATATATATAAAGGGCGGTCCGGGCACGGGCAAATCTTCTTTAATGAAAAAGATAGCGGCTTATGCTGCAGAAGAAGGATATGACACTGATGTGTTTCACTGCTCGTCGGACGCCGCATCGCTTGACGGCGTATATATCCCAAAGCTGAAAACCGCGGTTGTTGACGCTACCGCGCCGCACGGAGACGATCCCGATTTCCCCGGCTTAAACGGTGGAATTTTCAATGCGGCGGCATATCTCCGCAGGGAAAGCTTAAAGGAGCATTACGGAGACATAATCCATTTTGCAAATTATAAGAAAACCGCTTTTTCAAGAGCTTATGCTTATCTTTCGGCTGCGGCGCCGCTGCTTCAAAGCATTGAAAAATCATACCGTGAAAAGATGTATATGCACGGAGTTGAGATAGAGGCTCAGCGCACAATTTCAAAATATCTGCCGGATATAATAATGCCGAAGACGGGAAAACTGCGCAAGCTTTTTTTAAGCGCGGTGTGTCCCGAAGGCTATGTAAACTATCTGGATTCGGCTTTTTCGCCGCGAAACACCGTTACGGTAAAAGGCGCGGGCAGCCGCGATTTTTGCGGAAGGGTTTTAAACGCCGCGCTCTCGCGCGGCTTTTCGGCGGAAGCGTTTTACTGTCCTATGGCACCCGGGGCCGCGCCCGAGCACATTATAATTCCCGAGCTTAAAATTGCATTTACCACGTATAACCATTTCCACCACTTTCAGGGCGCCGATACAATTGATTTAAACGAATATACGGGCGGCGTTCCCGAAACGGCGGACGCTGACTGGCGTGAAGCGGAAAACCTTTTGCTTGCGGCGCAGACAGCGCTTTCGGATGCGCGCGCAGCGCATAAATGTCTTGAAGATTTTTACGTTCCGGCAATGGATTTTGAGTCGCTTTCAAAAGACGCGGAAAAGATAATAGATTCAATATTTGAATAAAAGGAGTTAAAACTTATGAAAATATCGGACGTTTTGCTTAGACTTGAAAACTACGCGCCCATCCCTCTTGCGGAGGAGTATGACAACGTTGGCCTTATGGTTGGGGATGCGGACACAAGCTTTAAAGCGGCTCTCTTAACTCTTGACGTGGATATAAACGTTGCGGAGGAGGCAAAGAAATGCGGCGCAAATCTTATAATAAGCCATCATCCGCTTATTTTCAGTCCATTAAAAAGAATAACTTCCGATACGGCAGAGGGACAGTGCCTTTTATATCTTATAAAAAACAATATCGCGGTGTACAGTGCGCATACAAATCTTGACAGCGCGGCAGGGGGTCTTAATGACCTTCTGGCTGCGATACTCGGGCTTCAGGATGTATCGCCCCTGTCGGGAGAGGATACGGACACGGGCATTGGCAGAGTGGGCTGCCTGCCCGCACCGCTTACTATGGACGGACTCTCTCGCGATATTATGAAAAAGTTTGCGCTTCCCGCAGTTCGCTTTACGGGCGAGGGGGATGACCTTATATCGCGCGTTGCGCTTTGCACGGGCGGCGGAGCGTCGCTTATAGACGAAGCAGTTTCCGCTTTTGCGGACGTTTATATAACGGGCGATATAAAATACCACAACGCGAGAGAAGCCTGTGAGCGCGGCATAAACCTTATAGAGCTTTCACATTATGACTCCGAAATAATAGTAACGCGGCTTTTTAAAAGAATACTCGGCGACGATATTAAAACGTATATTTCGGAAGCCAACAAAAATGTTTTCAGCACACTTGTAAATAACGGCAATTTATGATAAAATAATTTAAATACATAAAGGCGGGTGAATACTGTGATTTCAAAAGTAAAAAGCTCATGTCTTTTGGGACTTCAAGGGTATTTAATTGACGTTGAAAGCGACGTCTCACTCGGCCTGCCCGCTTTTGATATCGTAGGTCTGCCCGATACGGCGGTTAAAGAAGCGAGGGAAAGAGTCCGCGCGGCGATAAAAAACTGCTCGTTCGAGTTTCCTTCAAGACGTTATACGGTAAACCTTGCACCTTCGGGCATCAAAAAAGAGGGTCCCGCGTTTGATTTGCCCATAGCCGTTTCAATTCTCGCGGCAACGGGGCAGATAAAGGGAAATCCCGAAGGATTTGTCTTCCTGGGAGAGCTTTCGCTTTCCGGCGAAGTGCGCCCCGTTCCGGGTGTTTTGCCCTGCGTTTTAAGCGCGAAGGAGCAGGGGATTAATAAATTTATCGTTCCGTATGACAACAGAGAAGAAGCCGCCCTTGTATCGGACACTGAGGTTTACGGCGTTAAAACCCTTTTTGAAGCGGCGGAGTTTATCGAAGGCAAAGCAGATATTGAAAAAACGGTAGTTGACATAGAAAAAATCTTTTCGGAAACGAAAACATACCCGTTTGACTTTTCCGAGGTTCACGGTCAGTCAAACGTTAAAAGAGCGCTTGAAATAGCGGCGGCGGGCGGTCATAACTGCCTTATTGTGGGCTCGCCCGGCTCGGGTAAAACGATGCTCGCGCAGAGATTGCCCTCAATCCTGCCCGATTTAACACCGGAAGAAGCGCTTGAAACAACGAAAATTTACAGTGTCGCAGGGCTGCTCAAAAACGGCAGTGCGCTTATAACGCAGAGACCTTTCCGCGCACCGCATCACAGCACATCAACCGTAGGTTTGGTCGGCGGCGGCACAACTCCGCACCCCGGTGAGCTTTCGCTCGCCCACAACGGTGTTTTGTTTTTGGACGAGCTGCCGGAATTTCACCGCGACGCGACAGAGATCATGCGCCAGCCGCTTGAAGACGGCAAAGTAAATATAACGCGAGCTTCGGGAAGCTTAACGTTTCCGTGCAAAACGATGCTTGTTGCCGCGATGAACCCGTGCAAATGCGGCTACTACGGCGACAGAAGCAGAAAATGCAGATGTACGGAAAGTGCGATACATAAGTATTTGTCGCGCGTAAGCGGGCCGTTGCTTGACAGAATAGATATTCAGACGGAAGCGGCGTCCGTTTCGTATAAAGATATGAAAGCACCTGCGGCGGAGAGCTCCGCGGAGATAAAAAAGCGCGTGCTGGGTGCCCGCATGATTCAATACGAAAGATACAAGGACGAAGACTTTTACTGTAACGCGGGTCTTTCGGGCAGTAAAATAGAAAAATACTGCACGGCGGAGCCCGAAGCGGAAAAGCTTTTAGCGGAAGCGTTTGACAGCATGAATTTAAGCGCGAGAGCGCATACGCGCGTTTTAAAAGTTGCAAGAACTATAGCGGACCTTGAAGGCGCGGAGAAAATATCGGCGCTTCACATAGCGGAAGCTATTCAATACAGAAGCTTGGATAAAAAGTTTTGGGGATAGGGCTCGAAAAAATGCACAGACCGCATAAAGCTATGGAGATTAATATATGAATACAATATATAATTCAAAAAGTGTTAGTGAAACTGAGCGTTTTGCGGAAGAGCTTGCAAAAAAGCATACGCCTCCGCATACGTTTTGTCTGTCGGGCGATCTCGGTGCGGGAAAAACCGCGTTTACGCGCGGCATAGCTAAGGGATACGGGTACGAAGGCAGGGTTATAAGTCCCACTTTTACCATCATGAATATTTACGAAGGCGATACAAGTATTTATCACTATGACCTTTACAGAATCTCGGACGAGGATGAGCTTTTTGACGCGGGATTTGAACTGCCCGACGGCTTAAATGTTGCGGTACTCGAATGGTATGATAATTTCGCTTATCTTTTTGAAGGCGATAATATAACGTTTGTAAAAATCACGCGTGTAGGTGATGATGAAAGAAATATTGAGGTGAGCGAGTCTGAATAAATTCAGACAGGAAAAAAGTAACAGTGAAGAAGTAATAAGTAAGGGCGAAATGCTATGCATTTTGTTTCTTTTGAAAGGAACGGGTAAAAGAAGTTGAAAATATTAGGGCTTGAGTGCAGCGCGGCTGCGGCGGGCGCGGCAATAGTTTCAGACGGCAAGCTGCTTTCCGAAGCTTATTTAAACATCGGCTTAACGCATTCCGAAACGCTTATGCCGCTTATCGATACTGTATTAAACTTTGCAAAACTTGATATTTCCGATATAGATTTGTTTGCCGTATCAAACGGTCCCGGCTCTTTTACGGGACTGAGAATCGGCGTCGGCACAATTAAAGGCCTTGCCATGGGCCAAAACAAGCCCGTCTGCGGCGTATCTTCTTTAAAAGCACTTTGCTATAACGTAAAAAACGCTGAGGGCCTTATAGCGCCCATTATGGACGCGAGGCGCGGCGAGGTTTATAACGGTCTTTACAAATGGGACGGCGATACTCTCTGCGAGATAGAACCCATGCGCGCGATACCGGTAGATAAGCTTGCAATTGAGTGCTTTGAAGGCGCAACGTTTGTAGGCGACGGCGCGGCAGTTCATAAAGCGCGGCTGCGCGAGCTTTTGGGAGATAAAGCAAAATTTGCCCAGGACGCATTTATATATCAGCGCGCTTCATCTGTAGCAATGGCGGCGATAAACGAAAAAGAGGTAAACGCGGAAGAATTACTTCCTGTTTATATAAGAAAACCACAAGCAGAGCGTGAGCTCGAAAACAAAATAAAAGGAGAGAATAAAGAATGAAAATTTCAATAGGTTGCGATCACGGCGGTTATGAGCTTAAGATGGAGATTATAGAGCATCTCAAAGAGCGCGGCATCGAGGTAAAAGATTTCGGCTGCGGCGAAGGCGAAAAGTGCGACTATCCCGATATAGCTTTCCCTGTTGCGGAGAGTGTTGCGGCGGGCGAAGCCGATAAAGGCATTCTCGTTTGCGGTACGGGTATCGGTATGAGCATTGCGGCAAACAAGGTAAAAGGAATCCGTGCGGCTGTAGTTGACCAGCCCACATCCGCAGGCCTTACAAAAGAGCACAACAACACAAACGTTTTATGTCTCGGCGGCAGAATCTCGGGCACCGTAATAGCGCTTGAAACGCTTGACGCTTGGCTTTATTCCGAGTATCAGGGCGGCCGTCATCAGGAAAGACTTGATAAGATAGCAGCATACGAAAACCGTTAAAACAGAAAGGATTTGTTTTTATGAAATGTCCGTTTTGCGGCTTTACCGAAAGCCATGTTATCGATTCACGCCCCATTGACGACGGCGATTCCATAAGACGCCGCAGGGAGTGCGAAAAATGCGGAAAACGCTTTACGACTTATGAAAAAATCGAAAGCGTTCCGATAATGGTTATAAAAAAGAGTAAGGACAGAGAAGCTTTCTCGCGCGATAAGCTTTTATCAGGCCTTTTAAAGGCATGCGAAAAGCGCCCCGTGCCCACGGATAAGCTTGAAAACCTTGTAGACGAAATTGAAAATACTATTGCCAACACCTTGGAGAGGGAAATCACTTCGGAGCAGATAGGCGAGCTTGTTATGTCAAAGCTTAAAAATCTTGACGAGGTTGCATACGTTCGTTTCGCGTCCGTTTACAGACAGTTTAAGGATATAAACACGTTTATGGACGAATTAAACCGCTTGCTTACCGATAAAAATTAGGTGTAAACTTCATTATGAAGTTTTGTGCGGTGTTTTGAAGATATGTAAAGTCCATACTGTAATCTATTTCGTTTTTTACATACGCTGACGTCTCAGGAGAGTATGTTTTTAACAGGAATAAGATTCCGAACGCTAAAGCGGATAAAGCCGTGCGGATAAAAAAAGATTTCACGCGGCTTTTCCGCTTTTTCGGCTTTTTCATATTTTCTTCCGGCATAAAAAAGCATCCCCTTTCGGTATATACTATTATTCTATTGCTTGAAATATTATTAAAAGGTGAAAAAACATGGATACGCCTATATTTGACGCCATAAAAAAATATAAAGAAAAAAAACCTCTCCGTTTCCATATGCCGGGGCATAAGGGAAAAGAGGAGCTTTTCGGCGAATACGCGAAAGAGCTTATCTCCCTTGACGTAACCGAGCTTGATGAAACGGATAATTTAGCCGCGCCCCGCGGCGCTATTTTAAAAGCGGAAGAGGAAATATCAAAAGCGTTTTCCGCGGTGCGCAGCTTTATTCTGACGGGCGGCTCAACGCTCGGAAACCTTTCGATGATTTACGGTAATCTTAAATGCGGCGATAAAATTTTACTTGACAGAAACAGTCATCTTTCCGTTTTTTCGGCACTTGTGCTCTCGGGAGCAGATCCCATATATATAGGCGGCGGACTCTTCGACAAATGCGGCGCGCTTCGGCCGCCCTCTGCTGAAGAGGTGCTGAAAGCGGCAAAGGAAAATCCGGATGCCAAAGCAGTTTTTATAACGTCGCCAAACTCATTCGGAGTTTGCGCAGACCTTTTTGAAATTTCAAAAATATGCAAAGAGAAAAACATGCTTTTACTTGTTGACGAAGCGCACGGCGCACACTTTGCGTTTCATAAAAAATTGCCTGAAACCGCAATGAAAAGCGGCGCGGATGCGGCGGTGCAAAGCTTTCACAAAACGCTGCCGGCTTTAACACAGACAGCCGTTTTGCATATCGGAAACGGAAAAATCAAGGAAAGCACAGAAAGGGCATTAAGACTTTTTCAGTCAAGCTCACCTTCGTATCTTTTAACGGCTTCCGCCGATTTTGCGCGCGCGTTTATGGATATTCACGGCAAAGAAAAGTTTGATGGTATAATAAATTTTTTGGAAAACAATATGCCGCAAAAAGCGCTTAAAAACGATGATATTTTGCGCCTTTGCATAAAGTGCGACGGCAGAAAGAGTGAAAATATTTTAAAAAGAGAAAATATAGTTCCCGAAATGTGCGGCGCGGGCTACGCCGTGTTTATAATAACCGCGGCAGACAGTATAAAAGACATCGGTCGCCTTTTAAGTGTTATAAAAACGCTTCCCGCGTGGGACGGTGAGGATAAGTATTTCGGCATCTGTCCCAAACAGATAACGCCGCATGAGGCTTTTAACGCGCCTTTCCGCACAGCACCCTTTAAAGAGGCGGCAGGGAAAATCTCAAAAAACGCAATTTTCCGCTATCCGCCGGGAGTGCCCGTTGTAGCGCCGGGCGAGGAAATAACAAAAGACGCACTCGAATATATTGAAGCGTTTAAGAAAAAGGGCGATGTTTTTTCGGGCGTTACGGATATAATAGAAATATGCAATATTTAAAAAGCTGCGGCAGTTTTTGAACTGCCGCAGCTTTTTATGCGTTATTTTATTATTCTTCTTCGTCCTCGTCTTCTTCGGTTCTTATAACCGCGATTCCGAGTTCGTCAAGCTGCTTCGGATCTACATCGCTCGGCGCCTGCGTCATAAGCTCCGAAGCGTTCTGTACCTTCGGGAATGCTATAACGTCACGGATTGACGGGCATCCGCAAAGTATCATCGCGAATCTGTCAAGGCCGTATGCCATGCCGCCGTGCGGGGGAGCGCCGTATTTGAAGGCATCCAAGAGGTGCGGGAAGCGGAGCTGCGCTTCTTCATCCGTAATGCCTATTGCTTTAAACATCTTGCGCTGGAGCTCGTTGTCGTAAATTCTGATACTGCCACCGCCAAGCTCCGTGCCATTTAAGATAATATCGTATGCTTTGGCAAGTGCCTTCTCGGGAGTTGTATCAAGAAGTTCAATATCCTCGTCGCGCGGTGCGGTGAAGGGATAGTGCATAGCCTGGTAGCGGTGCTCGTCCTCGTTATATTCAAAGAGAGGGAAGTCCGTAACCCATAAAAGGTCATAACGGCTCTCGTCTATAAGACCGAGTTTTTCACCGAGATGCAGACGGAGGTTTCCGAGTGCGTCAAATACTATCTTGTTGTTATCGGCAACCATGAGTACAACGTCGCCAACTTCTGCGCCTGCGGCTTCAAGGAGTGCTTTGCATTCGTCATCCGTAAGGAATTTAACTATCGGGCTCTTAAGCTCTGTTTCCGTAACCGTTATCCATGCAAGGCCTTTAGCGCGGTATGTTTTAACGTATTCAACGAGTGCGTCAAGCTCGCGGCGTGCAAACTTGTCCGCACCGCCCTTGACGGTTATGCAGCGAACGCTGCCGCCCGCTTTAATAGCGCCGGAGAATACTTTAAATTCGCAGTCTTTTACCGCGTCGGACAAATCGTGAATTTCAAGACCGAAACGTGTATCGGGCTTGTCCGAACCGAAACGCTCCATTGCTTCCTTGTATGTCATTCTCGGAAGCGGAAGCTTTATGTCGATACCCTTTATTTCTTTAAATACTCTTGCTATAAACTGCTCGTTTAAATCCATTACGTCGTCCGCTTCAACAAACGACATCTCAAGGTCTATCTGTGTAAATTCCGGCTGACGGTCTGCACGAAGGTCCTCGTCACGGAAGCATTTTGCTATCTGCATATATCTGTCAAAGCCCGAAACCATAAGAATCTGCTTATAAATCTGGGGCGACTGCGGAAGAGCGTAGAAAGCGCCGTTATGAATACGGCTCGGTACGAGATAGTCTCTCGCGCCTTCGGGCGTGCTCTTTGTTAAAATCGGCGTTTCGATTTCGATAAAGCCGTTTTTGTCATAAAAATCATGCGCGATTGTTGTAATTTTATGGCGCGTCATGAGGTTTTGCTGAACGGAAGGTCTGCGCAGGTCTATGTATCTGTAGCGAAGTCTGATTTCTTCGCGCACGGAAATATCATCCGATACCATAAACGGAGGCGTTTCCGCTTTTGAGAGAATACGAAGGTCTGTTACGCGAACTTCGATCTGACCCGTTTTGATTTTGTCGTTTACCGTTTCGGGATCGCGCTTAACCAGTGTACCTTTAGCGGCAATAACATACTCGCTGCGGAGCTTTTCCGCCTTTTCGTAAATTTCTTTGTTTTCCTGGTTCATAACGAGCTGCAAAATACCGCTTCTGTCACGGAGATCTGCAAATATAAGACCGCCGAGGTCACGCACGCGCTGTACCCAGCCCATTACAACTACTTCTTTTGAAATATCCTCCATAGAAAGCTCTTCACAGAGGTGTGTTCTTTTAAGTCCTTTAATCGTTTCCATTACTTTCCTCCAGTTTCTTTATGTAACTCCTTATTTCTTCTGCGTTTAAATCTATTTTCTGGGCTTCGCCGCTTTGCATGTTTTTGATTGCGGCTTTTGCCTCTTTTACTTCGTCATCACCGATTACAACGGAGAACTTAGCGCCGCACCTGTCGGCGTTTTTCATCTGAACCTTAAGGCTTCGCTCAGATATATCGCGCTCCGCCCATATACCTTTTGCGCGAAGCTCCGATAAAAGCTTTTCGGCAAACTCAAACTGCCCCAATGCCGCGATGTAAATATCGGGTTTCGGGCTTTCCGGGAAGGGCACGCCGATGCTTTCCATAACAAGCAGTATTCTTTCAAGACCCATCGCAAAGCCGATGCCCGGCGTAGGCTTGCCGCCTATAGACTCAATAAGGTTATCGTATCTTCCGCCGCCGCACACGGTTCCCTGCGCGCCTATTGTGGTTGAAACAAACTCAAAAACGGTTCGTGTATAATAGTCAAGTCCTCGAACTATTGAAGGGTCAATAGAAAACTCAACATCCATATTCCGGAGTCTTCTTTGAACTTCCTCAAAATGCGCCTTGCAGTCATCGCATATGAAGTCCAGAATTGACGGCGCGCCCGAGGCTATACCTTTGCATATTGGGCTTTTGCAGTCTAAAACGCGCATCGGGTTTTTCTTTAAGCGCTCATGGCATGTTTCGCAAAGGTTTTCGCTGTTATCTGTAAGATATTTTAAAAGCGCATCGTTATAATTCTTTCTGCACTCTTTGCAGCCTATGCTGTTTATATTAAGTGATAAACCCGTAATACCGAGGTTTTTAAATATTGCAGCCGCGAAAGCAATTATTTCCGCGTCCGCCGCGGCTTCGGCGTTTCCGTACATCTCCGCGCCGAACTGGTGAAACTCACGCATTCTGCCCGCCTGCGGTTTTTCGTAGCGGTAGCAGGCAATATCGTAGAAAAGCTTTACGGGGGCGGGAAGCGCATAGAGTGAATGCTCAAGATACGCGCGCGCCGCAGACGCCGTGCCCTCGGGGCGGAGCGTTATGCTTCTGTCGCCCTTGTCTGAGAAGGTATACATCTCTTTTTGTACAACGTCCGTAGTGTCTCCTACGCCTCTCTGAAATAAATCCGTCTGCTCGAAAACGGGCGTTTTTATTTCGGAAAAGCCGAAGCACTTCGCGGTGTCTTTGGCAACCTTTTCAACATAGTCCCATTTATAAATTTCCGACGGCAGAATATCCGCCGTGCCTCTCGGAGCTTTTATCATCTTATTACTCCTTTAATATATTTTTTGCATAAAAGCACATAATACGCCTATTATCACTATATTTTACTCCAAATGACATACTTCTGTCAAGCTTTTTCCCTTATTTTATTTGAAATTCACGTTCATTTACCGCGTGCATAAATCCGTCAAGAGAGGTTGACATTATATCGCCTCCTATCATTTTGCCGCCGCAGACTAAAATATTTGCGTAAACCTCCGTATTTTCGCTCTCTTTGTGGTTATATACTTTATATGTATACCGCACCGCCGTTTTGCCGTAATAGGGCGCCAAATCAAACCCCGCCTTTTTCTGGATTTTATTGTACTGCTCATAAACCGTATCGGGCGCGTCGGGCAATTTTACTTCCGTAACCGATATGGGCGAAACAGACACATCCCAACCGTATCTTTTAAAAAGCTTTTGCCTATCCGCTTCCGTTTCCGCTTTAACACCGTGCGCGGAGCAGACGGCGGTAAGCGCAACAGCCGCTATTACCCAAAGAAAAATAAAAAGATACCTCTTAAACAAAAAGACCACCTCTTTAAAAGATATTCCAAAGAGGCGGGTTTAATGCCTAACTGTGTTCGCTATATTATATATTTTTATTCTTTTTCTTTTGGCATACTCAAGCGTTTTTACAGCTCCGCCAAAAGAGAGTTTAACATAACAAATCAAAAAATCAGAATTGTTTACCATGTATTCATTAGCTTTTAATATATATAATTTTTTTGGAGTTTTTTCGGGGATGTCTGCAATTATTATGTTATCGAAATTTTCTTTGTAGTAATCTTTGTGTCTTGTTATTTCTTGCGTTAAATAAGGAATAATCAAATTAAGTGTTATTCCGTCATATGTTTTTTTTAAACTTCTGACAGCATATGCGGCGCTTCTGTCAAAATCACCGTAGTTGCCTATCCAAAATTCATTTACAGAAAATTGTTTAATGAGAATATCTGCTGTATTAATTATTCTTTGGCCTATGTCGCCGTCGCGTATCATTCCGTGTCCGGCAAAACAACATCTTAAAGTTTGCATAGGCACCTCCACACATTAACTACCGTGTAAAGGTAGTTTTATTTAATTATAAACAATAAAAATTTATTTGTAAATAGTTTATAATTATTTTGAGAAAACTATTGATTATTCAATGCTTGTGAGGATTTTTATGAACGCTTTTAATGAAAAAGAATATGAAATGTTTATAATAAAAGTCGGGTTGAAGGTAGGTTATTACCGTAGGCTTGCCAATATGACACAAGAACAGCTTGCCGAATACAGCGGTATGTCCTTAAATTTCATTTCACAGCTTGAGGGACCGAGCGCACCTTATGTACCCTCGCTTAAATCGCTTTTCAAAATAAGCAAAGCGTTGGGTGTTCCCATAAACAAGCTGACAGATGTAGAAGACTGAAAACGGTGTTTGACAAAACTTGTCAAACACCGTTTTTTTTGCATTATTAATTATCATCCAGTATTTTTCTGATTCTATCCGTAAAATCCTCCGCAAGCTCGTTTGCGTATTCTTCGCGTTTTGCGTCAACCGTCATTTGACAAACGGGTTTGCTCCCGTGCGGAATTATATAGACCGCGCCTTTTTCGTTTTTTATGCACACCCTGTCCGCGCCCTTGTCTTTTACAAGCGATGAAAGCTCACGCATAAGCTTACCCTTGTCCTTTTCCGCGCAGTCTATGTCTTTTCTTATCACACAGTATTCGGGAATTTCATCTAAAAGATGCGAAAGCGAAGTTTTTTCAGAGCACAAAAATTCCGCAAGCTTTACTATTGCGGCAAACGCATCAAAATTAAAATAAAACGTATCGCACTCTTTGGGGTTTGACATGTTTTTTATAAGCTCCGCCAAAAAACCGCTTTTTTCAAAACGTTTTATCCCGGCGCCGTTTTTTTCCGCAAGCTCTTCGAGCGCCGACGGCGCTGACGCATCCGCCAAAACTTCGCCTCCGTATTTTTTCATAATGACAAGCGCGGACATAAGTTTTTGCATGTCAAAGTCCGTACACCTTGCGCCGTCCGAAAATAAAACGCTGCCGCAGCTTTTATCCGTCACGGCGCCGAAAGCGTAGTTTCCGCTTTTTGTTTTTTTAGTAAATTCCGAAATGAAGGCGGAGTCGTTTAAATCCGTTTCGCCGCGCACCGCAGTTATATTAATATTTAAATCCGCCGCCACAAGAGACAAGAGATTTAAAAGATGCTCCGACGGCGTTATTACAAGAATACTTAAATCGATATTTGCCCGCACAGAGCCGAGTATGTCTCTTATATACGAAAGCTTATAGTCGGAAAGGGAGTTTTGCGGCTTTATACTGCCTGCGGAGCAGTATGAAAAATCGCACCTTTCAAGAGCATGACGTATCTCGCGCATCTCACCGCGGCTTAAATCATTGCCGTTTTTGCCCAAAAGATAAATGGAAATTTTGTCGCCCGTGTTTTCTATATAAACGCCGCCCGAAATTGCGTATGTTTTAAGTCCCGCGCGAGTGACCGGTAAGATATTCTCCCCCAAATCAAACACCGCGCCGCCGCCTGCCATAATCCCCGATATAATTGCTCTTTTTATCATAAGCGACGGCACTTCGCCGTCCGATGAAACGCTGAGCTTTCCGCCCTTTATAACTTTGCAGAGCGCCGCCCCGAGTGACGCGGCAAAAGGCGGCGTTATATCGGAGCCTATGGCGCCCGAAATATAGCTGTCGCCAAAAAGCTCATTTTTTTTGCCGCTGCCCCAAACGATGTTTGATATAACAGCCGCGCCGTCCGCTGTTTCCTTGTAAGGCCAAATTTTTACGCGCGGCATAACCTTTGAGTTTTCGCCGAGCGTGCTCCCTTCGCCTATAACGGCCTGCTCAAAAACCTCGCTGCCGCGGCGCATTACGGTTTTATCGCACAAAACGGCACCGCGTATCTGCGCGTTTTCGCAAATTTTGCAGTCGTGCCCCAAAACGCTCCGTTTAATTGCAGCGCCTTTTAAAACCTCGCAGTTTTCGTTTAAAACGGAATAGCTGTCTATTTTCGCGCCTGCGTGTATTTTGCAGTTTTTGCCGATAAAAGCAGGGGCGTTTATCTCAGATGCGGGGTCAATAAAAGCGCCCTCGCCCGCAAATATATTTTCTTTTATTTCGCGCGCGCCGAGATTTATATTTATTTTCTTGTCAAACACGTCAAAATGACAGTGTCTGAAAACGTCTATATCGCCAATGTCGCACCAATAGCCTTCGGCGCGGTATCCGTAAAGGGCGCGGCCCTCTTTTAAAAGCTTAGGGAAAACGTCCTTTGAAAAATCAAAATTTCCGCCAGTAAAACCGTCAAACACGCTTTTATTTAAAATATAAATGCCCGTATTTACCGTGTCGCTGAGTACCCGGCTCCAGTCGGGTTTTTCGAGAAAACGCTCTATCTTGCCGTCTTCGTTTGTAACTACAACGCCGTATTCAACAGGGATATCCATAGAATAGAGCAAAAGCGTAGCTTCCGCTTTTTTCCGCCTGTGAAAATCTATTGCGGCGGAAAGGTCAAGGTCGCAAAGCGCGTCGCCGCTTATAATAAGAAACTCACCGTCTAAAAAATCCTTCGCGGCAAAGACCGCGCCCGCCGTGCCGAGAGGCTCATCTTCCGTAAAATATGTTATGTTTATGCCAAATTTACTGCCGTCGCCGAAATAGCTTTTTACGCTTTCGGGAAGGTAGCGCAGCGTTATGCCTATATCTCTTATCCCGTGCTTTGATAAAAGCTCCGTTATGTGCAGGAGCATCGGCTTTCCGAAAACGGAAGCCATGGGTTTCGGTTTTGTGCATGTTAAAGGCCTCAGTCTCGTACCGCCGCCGCCCGCCATAATAATTGCTTTCATGTTATCACCCTTTGCAAAAAGTATGTACGGGCGGCGAAGCCCTTTAAAAAATATTTTCTAATGTCACCCGTTCTTTTTTGGGGATGTGTGCCAGAAGCTCGCGCAGCGTTTCAATATTTGCCATAAGCTCGGGCTTGTCGCGGTATTTTTCATACTGCGAAATCTCGGACATGGTTGTAATAATAAGGTCCGTTTCGCCGTGGTCTATAAGCATGGCGAGCCACTTGTCGTTTTCCGCCCATTTTTCCGATAAATCTTTTAAGACGGAATCAGCCGTTTCCCAATCGTCGCTGTCGACCGCGCTTGTCAGCGCATCAAGCGGCTTTGTCATCTCATCTCCCGCTTTTTCAAGAGACATCTGCGCAAAAATCATTCCCAAAATCAAAGCGGCGAAAATAAAGCAGGTAAGTATTGTGCCCTTCAATTATTATTCTCCTTTTTCTTGAAGCACAGCTTGCCGTCGCGCGTATAGTTTGCAAGCAGTACGTCCGGAATAGCAAGCTTTTTCTTTTTAATCTCTCCCATAAGCCATTTTTCGCTTTTATTTATTTTGTTTAAATTATCGGTTATTATTCTGCCGTCGCTGATAATCGTATATGGCATCTCTTCCTCTTTCGGGGAAAGAGCGAGGTCCTCCGGTGTCAGGGGTCTTTTCGCGGCTTTGGGGACTATGCATATCTCTCCGTCCGTATCAAGTATCGCCGTTTCAACGTCGTCTATATTTACTATGTCCTTTGAACGGAGCGCTTCCATAACGTCGTCCATGCTCATGCGAAGACGGCGAAGCTCTTTTAAATCAATTTCGCCGCGTCTTATTATTATGCTCGGGCTGCCCGAAATAAAGCGGCGGAAGCGCTTACTTTTAAGCGATATCGCGGAGAGCATAACCTCAATAAACACAAGCGTTATAATAGGCGCTATGCCGTTTATAAGCGGTATTCCCGTCTCCTGCATCGGAACCGCGGCGAGGTTGCCGAACATTATCGTTATTACAAGTTCGCTCGGCTGCAGCTCGCCTATCTGCCGCTTGCCCATAAGCCTTAAGCCGAGCATAACGGCTATATACAAAATAAAAGTTCTTATAACGGAAATAGTCATAAAACGCCTCCGCATATATTTTGCGCCGTAAAATATAAAATATTCAAAAAAAAAAGCAAGCACCTAAAATAGGTGCTTGCTCTTGTGTATTAATCTTTCTCCTGCGTATCCTCTTCCGGCACGAATATACCTTTCCATTCCTTGTATGCCGCTATATCGTTTTTTGCAGCCTTGCCTATCATATAGAGTACGGCGGTGTCATCAAGCGCACCGATAAAGGGCAGAGCGTCCGGCAGAAGATCTATGGGCGCTACAAAATATATCAGTCCGCCGAGCAGGGTTGCTATGGTAGCTATGGGAATTTTGTTGTACTCGCCCTTTAAATAGTCCGAGACGATATCGCACATAACGCCGGCGTTTTCGAAAAACGTTCCGACAACCGGAACATTTGAAAGCATGGCGCAAAGCCATTTTGCCTTTTTCAAAATCTTCTCCGCTTTTCCTTTGTCGCGGAGAACGTCTTCCGCTTTTTTCCTGCTTTCTTCTATCTGTTCTTGAATCATTTCGCTGTTTATTCCCTTGTCATGGAGAACTTCACCGATTTCTTCGATAAACTCTTTGTTTGTGTTTGTTTCTTTTTCGTTCATTTTATATCCTCCTTAAAAATAAGGTTTCAGGTAAATTTGAATATGGCTTTTCATCTTGAGTATATTATATCGCACCTTTAAAAAAAGCACGATAGCAATTTGTGCAAAATAAGCGGGTGAATTTTAACAATAAGTGCAAAAAACTGCGGCAATTTTGCCGCAGTTTTTGAATGTTTGAAAACGACCTATTTTACATCGTCTATTCTGATGATTGTAGGCTTCGCAATAGGCTTCATAGACTGAAGGCTTTCCCACCAGAATACTTTGATATATTTGGCGTCTTCGGTTTCGTCAAGACTTAAAGTGCCTGTATCCGTAATCTCGCTGACATCTAAATCCGCGAGGTTGCCCGAAATGTCTACAATGGTTGCAAGAACCTGTCTGGGAGCTTCTTCTTCGGATTCTATGGAAATTTGAACTTCAACGGAGCCCGTGTCCTCATCAACATCAACGCTGTTTACCGTGAGATATGTTTCGGTATCTTCTTCCGGAGTATATCCGTCATCATAAACGTTTAGTTTGTTTTCACTGCCGGAAAGAACGGTCATAATGTGTGTGCCGTCATCTGTAAATACAGCCGTGTCTTTAAACTTTCCTGACGGGGCTGTTTTAATTATATTGTCGGCGGAAACTACTCTGCCGTTTTTGTTTACCGCTGCCGAATAAAGCGTTTTGTTGCCGTCTCCACTCCAGCTGATTATAATATCGTCGCCGCTTATTGCCGCAGCAGGATTGCCCGTACTCATCATCTTCGTTACGGAATACTGCTTTTGCGACCAGCTGCCGTCGTCGTTTCTCGCATAAAGAGAGAGACCCTTTTTAGCTTCGTTTACAAGATAAGCTGCAGTGCCGTCTGAGCAGAGAGCCGTTTCATAACCGTAAGCGCTAAATGTCTGTTCGGAAACGGAGCCGTCCCACGAGAGTATGTGAAGCGTTTTATCTGACGTTACAAACGATACTATCAGCGCACCGCTTGCGGCACATGCTGAAATGTCGTAAAGGCTCTTGTCTTTTGCAAGCTCAAACGCGCTGCCCCATGCGCCGCCTGTGTATTTATAACCGTAAACGGTCATCTTTTCTGCAAGAGCGCCTTCGCTTGTCTTTAAAGCGGCAAGATATACGCTGCCGCTGTCTTTTACAAGCAGGAGCTTTTTATAAACGGACTGCGGAAGGGATTCAAGAGTGTTGATTTCTCCCGTCCATGCGCCGCCTTTTACAGTGCCGACTGTAAATTTTACGTCAGACGGCGGGCAGGTTTTTGCCATATCTTCTTTCGCAATCTCAGTCCAGATGGCAAGATAGTTGCCGTCAGCAAGCGTTATAATGTCATACGAAGGAATAAGTCCGTCAGACGAGGTAATCTCTACGGGGCTGTTCCAATTATTATCGCCCCGGTATTCGCTGATACAAAGTTTTACGTCACCGCCGCGTGTTTCCATATCCGTATAGACGAACGTGCCGCTGCCCTCATCTGCCGCATAACCGCCTATGGGAAGAAGATTATCAATAACTGTTTCGGGTCTGCCGTTAAACGTTGAGGGATCAAAGTCGTCTCTGCTGCGTATACTGCCGTTTATACCGAGAGGCGTCAGTGTAAACTGCGTTTCCGTTCCGAACTGGTACTTAAACGGTATTGAGCCGAACTCAAAATCCTTTTCGCCGTTTATAAACCATGTTGATATTTCAATATGCGCGTCCGCCGTAAGCTTTCCTTCAACGTTATTAAGCTTAAAGCCTTCGCTGCCCACCGTGGCTGATGCTGTTGTCATGTCTTCGAGCTTGTCGTTGTCGCCACTCAGCTTTAAGTTTGCTTCAGCGCCGAGAGCGCCGCCGAAAGCGTTTGCGTATACGCCTATGCCCGCACCTACGCCTACTGTAAACTCAACCTCGTGACTCGTTTCACCGCCGTTTACAACGGTGTATGTATATGTTCCGTCAGCGCCTGCCGCAACCTTAATCTGAGCTCCTATATCAAGAGCGCCGCTCTTTTCAAGGGAGACAAGTATGGGGCCTACGGTTGGCACAAGCGCAAGAGACTTAAATGCGCTGATCTGCGCGTTTACATGTACCTGACCGTTAACGCCGAAAGAGTATTCTTTCGAAACATTGTTATTCTTTTTGTCTTTTGTATCTGTTTCGGTAAGGGTTACGGTGCCCGTCGGAGGATTGCTTTCGTCAAACTCTATCTTAACAGGCAGAGCGTTAAACAGCGGGGGCAGGTAATCCATAACATCCATATCTTCTGCCGAAACCTTTACGTCATATCCTTCGGAGAACGCACGCTCTTTGCCGTCAAGCGACATGTTCCAGTCGCCCGAAATCATTATGCCGAGAGTAGCGGGAGCGAGCGAGAGGTTTGCCGAATCGGGACCGGAAACGGACTGTTTGCCCTGAAGCAGCTGAACTTCGATGTTATATTTATATGTCAAAAATCCGTCGTCCTCTTCAACTGATGCCGTAAACGAGGGGAGAGGCAAAACGGAGCCTGTCGGCTGCGCTATTTCCAAAAGCTTGTCGACGGCACCGCCGCCGAGAGCCTTGGCGTTTGCCATAAGCGTTATGTTATTGAGCATTGTCGCCATATCGCCGTCAAGGCGGATGCCCACAAGCTGCTCTTCGTCATCGTCTTCGTACTCAATATTATATATTGCAACGGCATCTTTATCCGTTACGGCTACAAAAGCCGGTTCAAAGCCGTCGGGCGGAAGCTCCCAAAGCGGAATTGAAGACGAGAGCTTGTATTGATTTTTTTGTTTGTCGAGCGTTTTGCCTTCAAACGTTATATCGTTTTCTCCTTCAAAACGGTGATAATAAACATTGCCGAAATCACCGCTGCGTAATCTTTCAAGCCAGCCCAAAACCGCGGAGGGGTTATACTCTGCGCCGCTTGTTGAAGGTACTGCCAGCTCCTCGGGAGAATCGGAATAGTCTTTGTTTTTAAACGCCTTTCTGTCAACAATATATATTTCTTTAAGATTGTCGCCGGCTAAGGTGTTAAAGTCGCCCTCAACGCCTAAAGACAGTACGGAGTTGTTTGATAATGCGTTTCCCAAAAACTCAATCGTGTTGCTGCTGCCTACATAGTTTACGCCGGGCAGAAACGCGCCTTTTTTATCGAGCTTTACCGTGTCTTCGCCGATTTCGGGCTGCACGGCTCTCTGAAGGGTAATCTCTTTTGTTTCGCCGTTTGTAACCTCTGTCTCCGTCAGCGTAAAGGACTTGCTTTCATAGCCCTTTGCGATAATTTTAACCGCATACTGCTGATACGTTAGTCCGCTGTTTATCTCGTCGGTATTTGACCAGCTGTAATGCGTTATAGTACCCGCCTGCGCGCTGCCGTCCTCTTTTGACGTGATAATAACGGAAGCGTCTCTTAAAGCGCCCGTAAGGGATATATCGGCGCCCGATATGGGATTACCCGCATCGTCCTTTAAACTGAATTTATTAACATACTGCTTTCTTGTCAAAGGAACAATAATTGTTTCCGTCTTTGAGCCCTCGTCATATTCGCCCGTTATCATGCCGGGGTTCGGGCATTCCCATTCGTCCGAATTGACAGTAACAGCCGAAGCCGATGATGAGCAGGTCTGCTCAGCGTACGTCTGACCTGTTGTAAATACATTACTGCCGCCAAGTGTTACGGAAACGGGAATATTCAGCTCGTTATCGACATTGCCGGACTCTACCGCTTTAACTTTTATTGTTCTCGGATTTAAGAGATTTTTTATCTCGCTCTGCGAAAGGATATGCGTACCCGCCGAGCAGTTTCCGGGATTTAAGAAATCGAGGAAGCAGTTTATCGGTCCGTTGTCTTTAAGCTCTACGGAGAACCAAAGATCGTTATTGCAGAGTTCGGGGTATCTTTCCGGATTCCGGTGATAGCTCTGCCATGAAAGAACATATTGATCCCAGTATGAATCATTTGCCGCGCAGAAGTAAAGCGTTACGTTTCCGTCGGGAATAGATGTAAAAGATTGATCGTTCCACTGGTCGCGGCGGTAATACCCCTGTCTCGGATGACCTGTATAAAACAGCTTGCCCGGAATCTTATCCGTTTCATAAGCGAACAGCATTGACATTATATAGCCTTTATCATCATCGCGGACAAGCGCGTCATCCATGTGCGCATGATATTTATTATCTTCGGTATCTGCCGGAATATATTCATATAAAACAGCAGTTTGCGGCATAACAGCCGCCATAAGCTCTGCTTCGGAGCCGTCACCTGTCTCATCTACGGACGATAGTGTTGCTTCGCCGGTGCAGACATGAAGGTCGTCAAACTCTTCGGGATGGCTCTGCATAAACTGAAGCCTTGCCTGACCGTACTCCTCGCTCAAATCTATATATTCGGAGGTGTACAAGTCAAGATTATAGAATTTAAAGTGCAGCTCGCCGTCTGATTCGTCGTTGTCATAAAGGTCATAGAAGGTGCGGTGTCCGTCCGCGTCCTGGTCAAAGTCAACCGTTACCTGTGTGTCCGCAACGGTTGACAGGGGCCACGGGTTTTTGCACCTGTCGTCGGGATAATTTATATCTACATAGTCCTCCGGGAACGGATGGTCCGCGTCGGGCAGTTTTCCGGGCGCGGGGAAATCATAGAACGTAAAGCTCTTTACTCCGTTGTGCGGAAGTCTTTCCCTTGTCTGGTTTGTCCAGTCCGAAAGACTGAGGTGCGAGAATGTGTCCGAGAGGGTGTATGTAAACGTGTATTCGCCCGGATCAAGCTCATTGAATATAGCGGGGAATTTCTCGCCCGTCATAGCGAGAGTCTTGTCTTTCGCGCCCGACATCGTAACAGTCGCGCCGCGGCTTTCTGTGTGATAATTTGATGTCTTAAATGTGTGATAGAAAAGTCCGTCATGATCTCTCTCTGATTCAGGGGTAGGCTCAAATCCCGTTATCATGTGCATTTCCGCGGCAGTTTCCATACCTATACCTACGCCTGATGCCGTTTCGTTTATATCGCCCAAAAGGTATGTAAACTGCTTTTCCATCATAACAAGGTCTGCTATAACCGTGCCCGATGAAAGGTTCATGCCCGCTATATCGCCGTACGGCTGCTGTGTTCCCGATGAGAGCCATGCCCATGCCGATTTTCTCGTTCCGAGCCATTTGCCCGTACAGGGCCAGCCGCGGACGTTGTAATCATAATAGCATGTATCTGTCGCACCTTCGTGGTATATAAGGTGACCGCCGAAATAATCCTTGTATTTTCCGTCAACCTCAACGCCGTACAGACCGGGCGCGAGCGTTACGGAATAGAAACCGTTTTCGTCTGTTGTTATTTCGTGTCCTGCCGCGTTTTCGCCGTTTTGTGTATAATATGCAGACGGCTTTATAATAATTTTCGTATTTGGAACGGGAACGGTTGTAATTGTGCCGTCCGCGTTCATGTCGGATTTATAAAGCGTTCCGGAAAAGCTTACGGGGTCGGGCGTAACACGAACGCTTGTTTTTGATGCTTTGCCTATTGTTGCAGCTGCCGTGCCCGTGCCGCTGAATTCGGCGTAGAAGTATTTCGGACCGTAGCGTGTGTTTTCCGTAGAGCTGTAAATCTCCTTGCTGTCGACGCCCGACAAAACGCTTACATATCTCTTTGCCGCGCCGTTTACCGCAACGCGATATGAGCCCGGGAGGAGGCCTTCAAAGTTTGCCTTTCCGTTTTCGTCAAGCGTAGTTTCTCTTACAATGCCTTCGGTAAGCGTGCCCGTTGTGCCTATAAGCTCAACTTTAAGTTCGGCTCGGCTGTCTTCTCCCGTAAACTTATCGCTTTCGCCGGTGGCGCGTGTTTTAAATATATCGGGGTCGGCATAAGGCGAGGTTAAGCTTACAGTCACGGGTGAGTCCGCGAAACGCATTGTAAGCGGCAGATTGTTTTGCGTAAGGTTTCCGGCACCGTCCGAATAAATATACGCTTCCGCTGTTTCATAACCTATGGAGCTGCATGTTATTTTCCATGTGACCGGCACTAATTTTTCAACCGTAACAACGCCGTTTTCATCTGTTGAGGCGGTGAAACTTATAATTTCTTTTGTTTGGTCTTTGGGGTCGAGACCCGTAAATTTTACCGTTTTTCCGGGAAGCGGCGCACTCTTCGCTTCCAAAACGGGGTCAAAGCCCGTAACCGTTACGGTAAGCTGCTGATAATTCGGTTTTAAAGCGCAGGAGAGATTGTAGTCGCCTGTAAGCGTATGTGTTTCGGAAACATAGCTTTCCCAGCCGGCTCTGCCTGCTTCGTTTATGTGAAATACATAATTTCCTGCGGGGATACCCGAAAACTGCGCGAAGCCGTTTTCATCCGTATACTTTGTATATGTTCCCAAATCGCCTTCGCCTACGGCTCTTATCTGAACGCCGCGGAGCATAATGCCCGAATAAACGCAGCTTATGTTTGCGTAAATATCTATCATGCTGTCGCTTGTAAGTTTATTAAGCGCGGCGTCAAAGCCGAGAGAGGTGTTTTCAACCGTAAAACCTTCTTCTTCAAAATCGCCGTAGCCGTCGGCGGACACAGTAACCGTATAGCTGCCGTCCGAAACGTTTGTTATGCGGTAAAAACCAAAAGTATCCGTCAAGGCGTTTTGTCCGTTTGAAAGCGTAACCTGTGCTCCGCTTATACCGTCGCCCGTCTCTGCGTCCGTTATTCTGCCCGTCACGGATATTCCCGTGGCGTCCGTCCATTTAGCATACAGCGCCATGGGACCGCTTACGGTTTCCGCAAAATCCCACTCTTCTGTATAATCCCTGTCTTTGTACCAGCCGCCGAAAGAGAAGCCCGATTTTTTCGGTGCGTCCGGAACGGAAACGGTTTCGTCCTGATATACTTTTTGCGGAAATACAAAAGTGCCTCCGCAGCTGTCAAACAGCACGGCATATCCGTGCGCATCCCATTTTGCCGTAAGCGTCAGGTTATCCGCCAATGCTTCCGAGAAATCATACGGCGTGTCTTCGTCCTCCGAATACCAATAAAGGAAGGTATAGCCTGCGCGCGACGGCTCATCGGGCAGAGAAAGCGTGCCGCCGTCGGGAACCGTCTTTGAAATAACGGTTTCGCCTGCCGAAACGAAAGTAACGGTATAGTACTGACGTATTCCCGCTTTTTTGATATTAGGGAAGCCGCCGTTTTCGTCTTCCGAAATGCTCCATTCTTTCGCGCCGTCAATTCCCGCAGATGCACTATTCAGTATATCTGCAAAAGCTGACGATTTCATTTCGCCCTCTGTTTTTGCCTGCGCTATGCCGTCATTGCCGTAATATGTATATCTCGCGGCAAGCGGCTCATATTTGTAAGTTTTATTTGAATACTCTTTGAGGTTAGTTTCTATGATACAGGTGTTTTTATATGCTGTCGTGTCCGGGGAGATATAAAGCCTGTTTGCACCGCCGCAGTCTGTAATGCCTATGCAGTTTTCGGCGTTTGTGCCGTATGCGTAAATACCGCCGACGGCAATGCTGTCATAGTATGTGCCATCGGGAATGGAAGCCGTAACAACCGAAACGCAGTTTCTGCTTTTTCCGGAGCCTTTTGCTGATATACCGCCGAGAGAAAACTCTTTATCCGCGTCAAGCGCGCCTACCGTAACATAGGCACGGCAGCTTTCTATAAACCCGTTTTGGGAGAGGTTGCCCGCGATACCTGCCGCCGCAGCGTATTCATCGTTTGAATATGACGTGCCCGCGGTATATACAGAGCCGCTTACGTCACAGTTTGATATACCCGTGTTATAGCCGCCGAAATAACCCGCAATAAGACCCGCGTACGTTTCTATACCGTCTGTGCCGGGCGTTGCCGCGTATACGGCGGCGTCCGTGATTTTTACATCGACTATCTCGCCGCTTACATATCCGAAAAGACCGGCGTAATAGCCGTCGCTGTATGGCGCGTCTGCCGTACCTACGCGAAGACCCGAAACAGTATGTCCGCCGCCGTCAAATACTGCCATAAACCCGCTATTGCGCGTTTTGCCTATCGGCAGCCAGAGATGATCCGAAAGATTTATATCGGCTGTCAGACGGAATACGCTGCGCACCATATCCCAGTTTTCGTCATAAGTATACTGAGTAAGCGTGCCGTCATTTACGGATTTTGCGAGCCACGCAAGACCTTCTGCAGTTGATATTTCGTAAACACCGTCAGCGTTTGGCAAAACGGCCTCTGCATATTCTGTCCAATAAGATGTGTCCGCTTGCACCGCGGCAGGCATGATAATCAGCGTCATGCACATTGCCAATGTGGTTAAAAGACTAAAAACTTTTCTTTTCATTTTTGCTCTCCTTATGATAGTACCTGTATTATTTAAGCTCTTTTACTTTTAAAAGCGGTGTTATTATATCGTCTTCGTTTAAGAAGAGTTTAACCGTGCCCGTGCCGCGCATGTTTATTGTGCCGGATGTATCGGGGTTTTCTAAAATCTTAATATCGGAAAGTGCGTTGCCGTCATACTGCGCCGCAATAAGAACAAAGCTTTCGGGCGCGTTTTTAATTTCATATGCAATTTCGTTTTCGCTTCTTGAAGCCAGGAGCGTAAGCGCCGTAGGATCGGGCGCGCCGAAGCGGAATTTATAAACACTGCTGTCCGCCGCCCAGTCCGCCTGATCTGCGTATTCCTCAACGTCTCCCGACAATACGGCGCTGCCGTCGTCTATCAGAAACGTTCCGGAAAACTCGTAATAATCCGTAAACAGCGTCTTTTCATTTTCCTCAAGCTCCGCATACGATACCATACTGCCGTAGCGGTTTACATAGTACTGATCAAGATTATTCTGGTCAACGTCATCGGGGTCAACGGGCACATAGCCGCTAAAGAGCGTCATGGGGTCAAAGGCAAAGTATCCTCCGCTAAGCACGAGAGTAGGTCTTGCGCCGCCGCCGTTTCCCATTACTCTGTAATCCATATTCTTTATACGCGCGTCGCCCTCTATGGTCATTTGGGTGGGGCTGTCGCTTTCGTAATCATAGATAACATACTGCAGATTATTGAATTCAGCGTCGTCCGAAATGTTTATCGAAAGGTTTGCTTTTTGGTTGCCGTTATTAAAGGTCATGGTCGGAATAAAGTGTCCGCCGCTTATATAGTATGTGCCGCCGTCTGCAAAGAAGCTTGCGTTTTCGCCGAAGCCGCCGTCCGTGAAATAATATGTATCCTGCGTCCATGGCTGAATGCTGAGGTTTATAATGCCGCTTAATTTAACCGTGCCGGGAGTGGTACTTACCATATGGAAATCTGTCGGGTAAATACAATCTTCTTCAACGCCGCCTATAGTCCTTGTGCCGGGCGTGCCGCCCGTTATAGTTCCTTTAATATCAAATGTATGACCGTTTAAGTCAAACCATATAGAGCGCAAATCGTCGGAGCGGGGATTTATTTCCCAGGTTTCACCCTCGGGGAGCTCCGCGTCTTTCAGCATCTTTACATATTCGTCATTGTAGGAAAACATATAGTTGTCGTGTTCGGGTATCGTTTCAAGACTTTCTTCATAGCCCGTCACAGGCAAAGCCGAAGCTAAAAGCGCATCTTTCAGCGTAGAATAATAAGTTTGGCAATAGGTATCGTCCAAACGCGTGTTTGTTTCGTGGTCAATTAAAGAATATGACGATTCAACAGACGCTTCAAAGCTGTCCGATACGCCGTCCCACGAGAGCGTACCGCCGTTTAAAACGCGTATTCCGCCGCCTTTTATTTCGCCGCCCGAAGCGGTATCTTTTATTGTAAGATTTCCTTTAACAAGTATTATAACGCCGTGCTCATCCAGTGCGGCGGTTTTTGTGCCGTCTATTTTATGCCCCGCAAGGTCAAGCGTTGCCGTTACGCCTTTCGGAACATAAAGCATATCGCTGCCCGTGCCGCCTACAAGGTCTTCATTTAAAACTATAGTGCCGAGGTCTGTGCCGCTTTCTGCGTTTAATGTTTCTGCCATGTCATCCCAGGGCGACGGCTCAAGCCATACCGCCGTAAAGGTTATGTCTTCGGTAGTAGAAAACGTATCGCCTACATTGTATATTACATTGCCGTACTTCCAGCCGCCGAAGACCTTGCCTTCGGGAACATCAAAGAAATCCTTCGCGGACGGGAATGTGTTTTCTTTGCCCGCGTTTACGGGGAATGATACAGATGTTTTGCCGCTGTCGCCTGAAAGCGATGCGCCGTTTCCGTCAAGAGTTACTACGGGCATATCTGCGAGCACCGCCGTAAGGATTATGTTTTCGTTTGCCGTATATGTATCGCCCGGTGCGTATTTGTCGTTACCATTTTGCCAGCAAATGAATTCCTTGCCGTAGGGCAGCTCAAACAGCTTTTCAAAATTTGCGATAATAACTTCGGAGCCTTTTTCAACAACAACCGGATTTATTTCGTCTCCGAAAGCGTATGTAATGTCCGCGGGTTCTACGACGGTTACGGTAAGCTCAAAGCCTTCATTTTCGCTCCATGAGTCCGAACGGAAATAGAGTTTTACCGAATTGCCGTATGACGTTAAGTTTTCAAACGAAAATTCTCCGCCGAAGTTTCTGCCGCCGAGCTGCGTTGTGCCGTCGGAATCGTATACGGTAAGATAATCCCAGTACCTGCTTTCGGTCTTTCCCGCGCCGCTTATTTTAAGTATTGTGCCTGCGGGCGCTGTGATATTTAAATAGCCGCTGCAGCGTGAAGAATAGTTTGCGTCCTTGCCGCCGTCATCGTAAACTTTAAACGAAAAGCCTATATTTTTATCGGAGATATCCGCCGTAAGCTCTTCTGTTTTGTCCATATTTACAAAGAAGCCGCCTTCGCCGTCTTCTACCAAAACAGGCTCGGGCACGAATATGGCTTCAAAAGTTACGTCTCCGTTTACAGTATATTCGTCGCCCGCTTCGTATTCGGTTTCATCCGCCTTCCAGCAGCTGAAAAGCTGTCTTGAGGGCGGCTCAAACATAGATGTATATTCCGGGAGCGTTATTTTGGTGCCTTTGGCATAGTCAAACTGCTCGGAGGAGTAACCATATGTGTATATAACCGTTGCCTTCTCCGCGAAAAGCGCCGTAAATGTTGTGTCTTCGTAAAGGGTTACCTTATCGCCCTCGCCGTATATAATTGTGCCGTCCGTGTAACCTACGAAAATCATGCCGTAATTCGGATAGAAATTGCATTTAGGAAGCGTAAACGCAATGCCGCGAAGTGCGCCCATGTCTGCCATGCTTCCGTAGCCTTCGCCGCGGTCAAATGAAACTTTTAAAAGCGTTTCGGGGTCTGCGAGCGTTATTTTAAACGCAAAGCCGTCATAGCTGTAACTATAGTCAGAAGAAGTAAACTTAAGCTTTATTTTGTTTCCGGTAGAATAGTGATCGGAAAAGGTGGTACCGAATCCGTCTAAAGCATAGCCGCCGATATACGAGGTCATATCGGTGTCGTAAATACTTAAAGTATCGTAATAGTCGCTCGAAAGCGTGCCGCTTATCATAAATATAAAGCCTTCGGGCGCGGTTAATGTCAAAGAGCCGTCACAGCCGCTTGAATAGCCGCCGTCCTTGCCGCCGTCATCATAAACCATGAGGGAGAATCCGTTTTCCTTATCGGAGAGATCGAGCTCCGCGTCCCCTGTTTTGGGCATAAGCGCATAGAAGCCGTTTTCTCCGTCATCTATTAAAACGGGAAGGTCTTGGAGGACAGCTGTAAAGGTTGTGTTTCCGTCCGGAGTATACTCATCGGTTGCATCAAACTCCGCGCCGTCTTTTTCCCAATGCATAAACTCTGTTCTGTAAGGCAGTTCAAAGAGATCACGGTAGCCGGGGAGTTTCATTATTTTTCCCTTCGGTGCGCTTATGTCTTTTGTTTCATCGCCCGAAACAAATGTTACAGTTACGCCTTCAACGTATACTGCTGTCAGCGTTACGCTTTTGGCAAGCGTGTATTTATCGCCGGGGTAATATATATTTTCGCCGTCCGTGTAATAGTCAAAGAAAGTGTTTTCGGGGAGCGTAAACGTGCATTCGGGCAATGTAAATTCATCGCCCGCCGCGCCGACAATCGGCGTCATACTGCCGCTGCCGTCGCCCGCATCAAATGAAACTTTTAAGATATCTGCGGGGTCAACAACAGTTACGGTAAGCTCAAAGCCCGTTTGGTTTACGCCGCCGTCGGAAGCGAAGCATACTTTTAAAACGTTTGAGGACGTATAGCAGGTGTTAATGCTGAAACTGCCGCTGTGCTTACCGCTTAAAATTTTATCGGTATTGCCGTCATAAACCGTTAAATAGTCGTAATTCGATTCCGTATAACCGCTTCCCGAAATGCTTAAATAAGTGTTTTCGGGCGCAGTGATGATAAGTGATGCGTCGTAATTATCCGAATAATTTGCCGCCTTGCCGCCGTCATCGTAAAGCGTAAACGAAAAGCCGCAGGCCTTTTCCGATAAATCAAGCGAAAGGTCGCCGCCGCCTTTGGGCAAATCAAGGAAAAAGCTGCCGCTGCCGTCATCGGACAGCGCCATATCTCCCGCAAATACCGCCGCGGGAATAAAAGTCATCACCATACAAAGTACAACTATTGCCGCAAATATCTTTTTCGTCATTTTCCAATTCTCCTTTCACATGCTGATAACATATACATTTATTTTACTATATTTTATAATAATGTACAATAATTTTGGCATAGGCGGTATCAATTTTGGTACAAACGGCTTGTTTTTTGCCGTTTAAGCCGAAAATCATACCGTTTAGAACGCTCTTGTTGAAAAAATTGCATAAATACTATATAATCAATATTATAGTACACATACTTAGGAGAACTTTAATGAAAAAGATAAGGGTACGGTTTGAAAAAGACAGCTCGCTGTCTTATATTGATATAGCCGTCCGCGCCGCCGAGCGTGACGCGGACGCCGAAACGCTGATAGGGCGCATTTTGGAGATTTCGTCAAAAAAGATAAATCTTTTAGACGGTGACGGCAACCTCTGCGTTATATCTGCGGACGATATAATATCCGCAACGGTCAGCGGAAAGCGCATTAAGGTTATAACGGAGCAAGGCGCGCATTTTTCGCAAAAGCCGCTGCAGACGCTCTCTGAGGAGCTTGGCGAAGAGCACTTTGTCCGCATATCGAGGTTTGAGATAGTAAATACGGATAAAATAGCAAAGTTTGACTTTACTTTAAGCGGCACATTGCGTATTGTATTTAAAAACGGGGACGAAACATGGGCATCGCGCCGCAGTATTCCGCAAATCCGCAAAAAACTTTTCGGAAAGGGGCGGGAGTAATGATTAAAAAAGCTTTAAAGCTATCCGGCTTCGGGTTTTTGCTCGGGATAGTTATATGCAATATAATAGTTGCGCTGTGCTCCTTTGCCGAAACGGGAGAAATCTTAGCTTTCCCGCCGCTGCTTGCGGAGCGCACGGGCGGGCAGATGAGCGCGTATATCCTTCAGTTGCTCCTCGCGGGGCTTGACGGCGCCGTCTGCATGGGGACCGTGGTTTTTTATGACATAGAGAAATGGCCGCTTCTTTTATCTACAGTACTGCATTATTTGGCGGTAATGCTTATATATATTCCCGTTTCAATTATCCTCTGCTGGATAACGGGAGTAAAAGAAATGCTTATTGTGACGGGGATTATGACAGCGGCGTATTTTGTTATTTGGGTTATAATGTATTCCATATATAAAAAGCAGGTAAAAGAGCTCAACCGCCTGCAAAAAGAGTATCGTAAAGGAGAAGAAAAATGAAAAAGAGTTTTAGAAAACTTGCGGCACTTTTACTTGTTTTGTTTATGTCGTTCTCGGTCATGCCGTCATCGGTTTTGGCGGAGTTCAGGCACGAATTTCACGAGCATACATGGGAGGAAGAGAGAGCATACCGCTTAACGGCGAGCCTTTCAAGCCTTAATGTTCATACACGTCAGGACTATCCCGGCAAAAACACAAAAAAGGAAAGCAGCCTTCCGCAGACGGAGCTGTGCCTAAGCTGGGGCTGCGCCGGCATAGGCATTGACAATCAGATTTACCGCAGGCAGATACAAAAAGGAACCGATGAAAACGGCAACCCTGTTTATGAGCCGGACCCAAATGATTATGACGTAAGCGAAAAGATGGCAAGGGTAACGCTCGCGCAGGGCGGCTATAAGGACGGCAGCGAATACGCTCTTTTGAGCCCCGCGCACGACTACCCCTGCTATTGGTACACAACAGACGGCGAGACCTGGAATTATAAAGGTCCCGAGCTTATGTATGAAAACCTCAGGGGCTGCTGGGAAATTGACAGCCTTAAAGCATACGGCAGATGGGTTATAGGCGGCGGCGCATGGAGCCCTACCGCCTTCGAAAAAGGCCCTACATATACAGCATATAAATGGCGCGGCACGGTCAAAAAGGGCGTGCATGAAAAATATTATGACGGCTGGGATTGGAACTACTATACATACGATCCCTATAACACAAGACGCGGCGAAAAACCCGTAGCAACGCTTAAAATTCCTGCAAATACAAGAAATATCAGCGTTTCGATAAACTCTGTACGCATCTATAGCGACGGGCGGTTTATCATATCGGTACGCGCTCCGAAAGCCGTTTCGCAGTGGGGCGCAATAAACTTCCATATCTCCGCGCCTATAGCAAAATGGTCGCCTTATTATAAAAAGGGCGAGCGCGAATGGGCAATAGCGGAGTCGGGCTATATAGGCGACGGAGACAAGCATATAATAAGGCGCGGAAATACTCTTACATATATAGGCTATATCCCGTCATGGACGCTTGCGGCAACAAATCTAAAACAGGGTAATGCCAATATCGGAAACACCTCCGGCAGTATGCAAAATATTATAGATTTCCGCCCGGGCATGACAAGATTTGATATACGTGTTAACGCCGGCGGCGGCACGAGCGGACTTGATTTTGTGCGCACCAACGACAAGTCAAAAAGCGGAAACAGCCGCAGCGCGTGGGTGGTTTTGCCGACAACCGAGGACTACGCAAGACTTGACGCAAACGACCCGACGCCTACGATATTTAACTGCAAAAAAGACTTTATCGGAAACGTAAAGATAGATAAAATAACGCAGAGAACGGTGGACGTAAGCTCTTCTGCAAAGCAAATACTGGCGGATGTTGAATGGAGCTGTGACGAATACGGCTTTAACAAGAAAACGCCGAGGACAATAAGATTTCATCATAACGATCCCGACCCCGAAACGTATTATAACGGTATTTCGGGCTACTTAAATGTATATAAATGTCTCGACAGCGGCAAGGAGTGGCTGGCGGACACCGGACAGGCAATAGGAAATTGGTCTAACCCCGAAACTATAGATTCCTTCCGCGCGGACGGCACGGGCAGAGCGCATTTTAAGTCAACAGTAGTTTTGGGATACACAACGGATAACGACTGCGACCGCTACAGAATAGAAGCGTGCGCATTCCCGACGCCGTATAACGCAACTTGGGCGTACGCAACGGAGCATGACAGGGTTAAAAACCCGTACCATCCGTATCCCGAACAGGATAACGGCCATATAAAAGAGACGGGCGACAGAGGCTTCGGCGAGTCAAACGTTTACTATTACAATGCTTCGTCAACTGATGCCGCCGGTGAAATGTGGGCAGGTCAGGCGTCGCCCGACAGCCCCGTTTGGGCAAAGCGCTATGTTACGGAAACATGCACGGCAAACGGTCACAGATTTGTGCTTGACAAAAACTGCCATAACGCCGTAACTTGCCGTTATGTATGCGAAATATGCGGCGAAGAGAAAACGGAAGCGCACAAGTTTGGGGCTTGGAGCGTTTATGAAGACGAAGAAGGCATAAAGTGGCACAGCCGTAAATGCGCCGTGTGCGGCTATGAAGAACGCCATGCGTATGACGAATGTGCCGAAATAATAGGCACGGAGGACACATGCACACTGCCCGTTTGCGGAAACTGCGGAGAATATGCGGGCGGCGGCATAGCAAAGCTTACAAACGGCCATATTATAGCTTTTGAAGATAACGGAGACGGCACGCACAAGGTTTACTGCAAGCAGTGCGGCTATGTATTTGCGGGAAGCGAAGCATGCGGAGATGAGAGCGCATGGCTCGGCAGAAGCGGCGTAAGATACGACATTTCGGGTTACAAACGCGACGGCGATATGACATGCGTTTGCGGCGCAGAGCGCGCATCGCTTTTAAGCCTTGGCGGAATTATCTCGGGCGGCGTATTTGACGGCGTTTCGTTTACAGCGCTTGATCCCAATTCCGAGGTTGAAGCCAAAGAAGAAACAGAAACAGAGATAGAAACCATATCGAAAGACGATTACATAATACAGTGCGGAAACGACGCTTATATAAACACGTTTGAAACAATGTGCGATGAAGGCAAAGACCCCGGAAACGAAGCGGACCTCGCACAGATACGCGCGGCGGCAAAAGAAGCTGCAGAAAGCGCCGCGGCACGCGCCGAGGCGGAATACGATACGGTAGTTACTCTGCTTTCGGAAGAAACCGTATCAAATGATATTATATCGCCCGGAACCGATCTGGGCGTCCGCGGTGTAGGCGTTTATAAAACGGCGGCGGACGCGGCGGCAAGAATAGAGCTTCATGCGGATAAGCTCCGTAAAAACCTTGACTCCATGGGGATTTGGCCGTCAGATGTTACTCTTAAAATAGGAGTTACCACCAAGGCGGAAATGGAAAGCTATATAAATTCCGCAGACAGCGAGGAAGATGAAAGCGAACTATTCTCTCCTGTTTTAAATCTTTTAAACGCGTATATTCCCGCGGCGCAGATTAAATATAACGTAAGCGCAAAAGAAACAGTAACAGCCGAAAAGGACGGAGAATCTATAGCGGCTTCCGAAAAGACGCTTACAAATGAAGATACGGGCATAAGTTCAGCGCTGATCCGTTTGCCCTTGCCTGTTGATTTCGGCGCGGAAGGTCAGCCCGTAAAGATAGAATACGAAGACGGCACGGGCGAAACAAAGTCGGTTTACGCGCTTATAGAGACCGACGCGGACGTTTTGGAAGCGGCGGATTTGGCTGAAAGCGAAGAGACGGAAACAGAAATTTTAGAGGACGAAACGGCGGGAAAAAGCGATCTGCGCGTATGCTTCATAAGCGAAAATCCCTTGACCGGTTATACCGTAAGCACTTCCCCCGCAATTGTATCGGAATATGCCGATACGCTTACAAGCGGCATAGGCGCGCCCGAAGGCAAAGAAATGTGCACGGTTTCATTCGGCGCAAATTCGGGCCCGGGCAGTATGACAGCGCAGAAAATAGAAAAGGGCACGTCGGAAGCTTTAAAAGACAACGCCTTTGAAGCTCCCGCAAATAAGGAATTTGATTCTTGGAACACATCGCCTGACGGCACGGGTGTCCGCTATGCGGCAAACGGCGTTATAACGCCCGAAGGCGATATAACGCTCTATGCAATCTGGCGTGACCCCGCGTGCGAGGTAACATTTAAAAGCCGCTATCAGGGCGTTATGGAAAATCAGATAATTACAAAGAATACTCCAACCGCGCTTTCGTTAAATACGTTCCTGCCGCCTGATGAAAACAGGGTATTTAAGTGCTGGAACACTGAGTGGGACGGCAGCGGAACGTCATATAAAGACGGCGATACGGTAACGCTTGGCGGCAGTGAACTTACTTTGTATGCACAATGGGAAGTTCCGAAAGAAACATATACCGTTACATTCTCGGCGGGCGGCGGCACGGGCGAAATGGCGCCGCAGACCTTTACCGAGGGCGAGATGCAGGCGCTTGCGGAAAACACGTTTTCACGCGAAGGATATATGTTCCGTTACTGGATAACGGATAATAACGAGATTTACACGGACGGTCAGAAGCTTTCTCTGTCATCTGATATAAATCTTACAGCTGTATGGGTCAGCGAAAACGTAACGGTTAATTTCTATCAGGGTCACGGCGGTGCGTTTATAGCCGCACAGCAGATACCGAGAAATACACCTACTGTACTTCGCAAAAACACCGCATCAAATCCGGGCGGCGCATTTAAGTGCTGGAGCAACAATACGGGAACAGTTACATATACGGATGAGCAGGAAGTGACGTTTGACAATAAGGCGGGCGAAACGCTTAATCTCTTTGCGGAGTGGGCAGGCGACGGCACAACGGGCGTCACAGTAACTTTTGACCGCAACGAAGATTTCGTTTACGGCGTTATGAGCGATTATGTTGCTTTATCGGGAGTAGAAACAACCTTGCCCCAAAGCACGTTTACGCATAAGCAAAAGGAATTTGCGGGCTGGAACACTGAAGCGGACGGCAGCGGCATAGGCTATGCGGACGGAGCGCAGATAACCGTTACGGCTGATACAACGCTTTACGCGCAGTGGCAGTATAAAGAGATGAATCTCACCCTGCACAACGGTGAGGACACATATGTGCAGAGAATACGTTATCACGAAACTGCTCCTATAGATACGCCCGAATGGACAAACGGAGACTATGCGCTTGTCGGCTGGACGAGGACAGAGGGCACGCAGATAGCAGACTATAAACCGGGCGCCGCTTATTATATGATTTCGGACGAAGATCTTTATGCCGTTTGGGCGTCGCCGCGCACCATAATATTTAACGCGGGCGAGGGCGAAGGCGTGATGGATTCTGTTACCGTTCCGTACTATAACGGCTCAAATTACAGCGAGGCAAGCTTTGCCCTGCCGCGCTGCACGTTTACGCCGCCCGAAGGCAAGGTGTTTGCGTTCTGGACGCGAAACTCGGCAGACCCCGATGCCGTAAGCAAATACTATGACGGCGACACAATGGTAGCCTCAATGGACTATAATTTCTATGCAAACTATACGGACACGTATAACACGGTTACATACCATTCGAATTACGGTGATGACGAAACCGTAAAACAGTATGTTATTAAAGATTATACAAAAGCGTGGAATGATTTATTTGCGCGGGAAGGATATGTGTTTGAAAAGTGGACGCCGAATGCGGACGGAACGGGTTCGCAGGGCACATATCTCATGACGGGCACAGACCTTGATTTATACGCGAAGTGGACAAAGCAGGCAAGCGTTACGCTCTGTGCAAATTACGGCGATGAGCCCGATACGGAAGCGCTTACCATGACGGGCAGCTTTGTGTCAATACCTCAACCGTTTGATATACCCGAGGGGTATGAATTTAAAAACTGGAACACGAAGGCGGACGGCACAGGTAAAAGCTACTTCGGTTATTATAATTCCGAAGACGGCGATAATACGCTATACGCACAGTGGAACAAAAACGTAACTATTACGTTCCATTCAAATAACGGCAGCGGAGAAACCGCGCAGCAGACATTCAGCGGATATAAATATCTTGACTATAACACCTTCACGGCGCCCGAAGGCTATGCTTTTGCGGGCTGGGCTGAAACGCCTGACGCAGAGAACAAAAAGTATGACGACCACTATTTTATAAACTCCAATAATCTTACAACGTATGATTTATACGCAGTATGGAAAGAGCAGGTCAGAGTTACGCTTTCGGCAAACGGCGGCGTAGGCTCATACAGCCAGGTGTTTGCAAAAGGCACGTCGGGTTACATAGCTAAATTTGCCGATACCGGTATTATGGCGCCTCCCGGCAAGGAATTTGACTGCTGGAACACCAAGGCGGACGGCACGGGCAGCCGCAAGCAGGAGAGCACCTACGGCACTTATTCCGGCATTGTTTCGGGCGATATGACGCTTTACGCGCAGTGGAAGGATACTGAGAAAAAGGACGTTTCATCTCTTATTATATTTGAAGATCAGAGCGTTACATACTCAGGCACAGAGCAGGCGGCATCTTCTGCGTATATAGTATTTGACGGTCAGGATAAATTTACCCAGGGCACCGGCGGAGCGTTTGCTTATACTTATAAAGACGCGGACGGCAATGACATGACAGCTCTTCCCAAAAACGCCGGAACATACTTTGTCACCGCCGCATACTCCGATACGGAAAACTGGGGCAGTAAAACGGTAACTATGGAGGTTGTGCCAAAGCCCGTAACGGTTACAAGAATTTTGGCGGAAAACAAAATTTACGACGGCACGGACGAAGCGGATGTAATAATGGCGCGGGGCACGGAGGACGACAGGTGCGACGGCGTTTTGTTCGATGGTCTTGTAGACGGCGACGACCTCTCCGTTACGGCGGAAAGCGCCCGCTTTACGGAGGGCGGTGTATCGCTTATGTCGTTTGATGATAATATGTATACCGGCGAGGAAAAGACGGTTCTGGTTTCGGGGCTTTCGCTTTCGGGTGATGACGCCGGAAACTATACCCTTACAAACACAGAGGCTGAAACAAAGGCGACGGTTGCTAAAAGACCGCTGACGGTTGAAGGCGTTACTGCCGAGAGTAAAGAGTATGACGGCAATACGTCGGTAACATTAAACCTTGAAAACGCAGCTCTTCTCGGCGTAGTTGAGGGTGAAGATGTATCTATAGAATCTGCTTCGGGAGCTTTTAAAAATGCAGATGCGGGCAACAACAAAACGGTTATTATTTACAGCATAACGCTTACGGGCGCGGACGCGGAGCATTATATTATAAACGGCTTACAAACCTGCTCGGCTGATATCATAGGCGCGGGTGGTGAAACTGAAGAAGAGATACCTTCGCTCAAAGACGGCGCGGAAGTTCAAAAGATTCCGGAAAACGGAAATATCCGCATAAAAATCACGGACGGAAATACAGAAGCTTATAACATTTTAACTGCGGTAAAAGACGAAAACGGAAACCTTATATCAATAAATATAACTCCGTTTGAAAAGACGGGAGATGAATATCTTGCCGATATCACGGAGCCGCAGACGGGAGATAGTGAAACATATATAATCTTTATCTGGTACGAAGATATGAAGCCTGTAATAAAACCGATTACAAAAGGCGACGGATTTTTTGGATGAAATCCGTAAAAACAAGCCTCGCGGGGGAGCGCCCGCGGGGCTTTTTGCATATTATAAATAAAATATACATATAGAGCAGGAAATTATCGTTAAATAATTGTCAATATGCCGAAATTGTTTTTTTGATATTGCTTTTTGATTTTCTATGTGCTATAATGCAGACTAGGATTTTAGGAATTGTAGGTAAAAAGGAGATTTTCAGATGGATTTAAACATACTAACAGACCTTTTTGAAGCACTTACAATTTTCTGTTTCGGCCTTTCCTGGCCAATTTCGATCCGCAAGTCACTTATATCGAAAACTGCAAAGGGCAAAAGTTTGTTTTTTGAGGTTTTCATTCTTATCGGTTACGCCTTCGGCATAGCCAGAAAGATAATACAGGTGACAAACTTGGGCGGCAGCGGCTTTATTTTCTACCTCGGTTTCTTTTTTTATGTTTTAAACTTTATCGCGGTGGCTATAGACGTTGCGCTCTATTTCCGCAACTCAAAGCTTGACAGGCTCAGAGAGGCGGCTGAAGAAGTTTAATATATTATTTTAGAAAGGTTTGATAAAAATGGCAAAAGTTGATTTAACCAAGTACGGTATCACAGGCGTTGAAGAGATTATCTACAATCCTTCATACGAAGAATTATTCGAAGCTGAAATGGATCCTTCTCTCGAAGGCTTTGACAAAGGTCAGCTTACAGAGCTCGGCGCTGTAAACGTTATGACAGGTATTTACACAGGCCGTTCACCCAAAGATAAGTTCATCGTTATGGACGAAAACTCAAAGGACACTGTTTGGTGGACATCGGACGAATTCAAAAACGACAACAAGCCCTGCTCCATTGAAACATGGAACGAGCTTAAAAAACTCGCAACAAAAGAGCTTTCAAACAAAAAGCTTTACGTTGTTGACGTGTTCTGCGGAACAAACAAGGACTCCAGAATGGCTATAAGATTTATCATGGAAGTTGCTTGGCAGGCACACTTTGTAAAGAACATGTTTATCGCTCCTACTGCAGAAGAGCTCGAAAACTTTGAGCCTGATTTCGTTTCATACAACGCTTCAAAAGCTAAAGTTGAAAACTACAAAGAACTCGGTCTCAATTCCGAAACAGCTGCAGTATTTAACATCACATCACGCGAACAGGTTATCTTAAATACATGGTATGGCGGCGAAATGAAAAAAGGTATGTTCTCAATGATGAACTACTACCTCCCGCTTAAAGGCATGGCTTCAATGCACTGCTCCGCAAACACAGATATGGAAGGCAAAAACACAGCCCTCTTCTTCGGTCTTTCCGGTACAGGTAAAACAACGCTTTCAACAGACCCGAAACGTCTTTTAATCGGTGATGACGAACACGGCTGGGACGATAACGGCGTATTTAACTTTGAAGGCGGCTGCTATGCTAAGGTTATAAACCTTGACAAAGAATCTGAGCCCGATATCTATAACGCTATAAAGCGTAACGCGCTCCTCGAAAACGTAACGGTTGATAAAGACGGCAAAATTGACTTTACAGACGGTTCCGTTACAGAAAACACACGTGTTTCTTATCCGATAAACCACATTGAAAAGATAGTACGTCCCGTATCCGCTGCACCGGACGCTAAAAATGTTATCTTCCTTTCGGCAGATGCGTTCGGCGTTTTGCCCCCTGTTTCAATTTTAACACCCGAACAGGCGCAGTACTACTTCCTCTCGGGCTTTACTTCAAAGCTCGCAGGAACGGAACGCGGCATCACAGAACCCACACCTACATTCTCAGCTTGCTTCGGTCAGGCGTTCCTCGAACTCCATCCGACAAAATATGCTGAAGAACTCGTAAAGAAGATGGAAAAAAGCGGCGCTAAAGCATACCTCGTAAACACAGGCTGGAACGGCACGGGCAAACGTATCTCCATTAAAGATACAAGAGGTATTATTGACGCGATTTTAGACGGCTCTATCTTAAAGGCTGATACAAAACAGATTCCGTTCTTTAATTTAGCTGTTCCGACAGCTCTTCCGGGCGTTGACACGGGCATCCTCGATCCCCGCGACACATACGCAAACCCGGCCCAGTGGGACGAAAAAGCAAAAGACCTCGCTTCACGTTTTGTTAAGAACTTTGTTAAGTACACAGGAAACGATGCAGGTAAGGCACTCGTATCCGCAGGCCCCTCGCTCTAATACGGCTTGAAAAAATGCACATACCGCAAAAAGGCAAATAAAGAAATAAGTGTTGTTTGTGCGAACTATTTTAATAAACATAACGGTGAAAGACCTGCAATTTGCAGGTCTTTCTTTTATCATATGCCTTTTTGCTACGAACAAACGGAACCTCTCGCACGTCGGAGTTCGCAGTTACTTAGCTCCAATTTGACCTTTGCGGTCGAATTTTCCGCACGTACTACGACTCCTCCTTCTCCCCAAAAGGTAAATAGCCTTTCGGGGACCCCATGTGAGTACGCCTTCGGGTTCCGTTTGTCCGTTCTGCACTATATTTTGAAAGCCTTGTTTTTCATCTGCGTGATTGACAAAACGCTTAAAGTATTATAAAATTATATTGTTAGCATTATATTTTGAGGTGCGTTATGAAAAAAGCGTTAGTTATATTTTTGTTTTTAGCTGTTATATTTTCGTTTGGCGCGGTTTATGCCGATACGGGAAGCTTTATCGTAAAGTTTTCCGATGGGTTTGTGCCGCCTGAAAGTTTATGCCTTGAAGTTATAAACGGGCAGCATAATTTATATTTATCAAAGAGCGATACTTTCCCCGCGGAAATTGAAAAGTATATTGAATACTGCGAAAAAAATGAGGAAATCAGTTTTGATGAGCCTTTAGAAAAAGAGGCAAAGCTTTTTGCCGCGCCGGAAGACCCTAAGTATGCAAACCAGTGGCAGCTTCAGATGATAAACATTCAGGCGGCGTTTGATTATGAAACATACGGAAACGGCATAAAGGTTGCTGTAATAGATTCGGGCTGCTCTGAGCACGACGATTTAAAAGCAAATGTCTTAACGGGCAAAAACTATTTTACAAACGATACAGACGTTACGGACGAGCACGGTCACGGAACGCACGTTTCGGGAATCATAGCCGCACAGATCAACGGCATAGGTATTTGCGGCGCCGCGCCCAAAGCTAAAATAATACCGCTTAAGTGTTTCCAAAACGGTACGACTACAACCGATAAAATTGTTTCGGGAATTTATGACGCCGTAGATACTTTCGGCTGCGATATAATAAACATGAGCTTCGGCCTTCCAAACGATAATACGGCAATGTACGGAGCCATAAAGCATGCTATTGATAAAGGCGTTATAGTAGTTGCGGCTGTCGGAAATTCGGGCGGCAGCGCTACGTATTATCCCGCAGGTTATGACGGCGTTATAGGCGTTGCGTCTGTCGGGCAGACAAAAGTAAGATCGAACTTTTCGCAGCATAACAGTTCCGTTCTTGTCTGCGCACCGGGCGAAACGGTTATGAGCACGTCAAATGAAAACGGCTATGTCGCAATGCAGGGCACGTCTCAGGCGACGCCGCATGTTACGGCTCTTGCCGCGATAGCGCTTTCAATGGATAAAAGCATAACGCCCGCAAGGTTTAAAGAGCTTATTATAAACTCATGTGAAGATCTCGGAACGGCGGGGTATGACACAAGCTACGGCTACGGCCTTGTTAAGGCGGAAAAGCTTATAGATAATATTTTAAAGGACAAGACCGTTTATGTATCGCCTGTGAATTCGTCCGATGCGGGCGCTTATGTTTATATTGAAAATACAAGCGAAGAAGCCTTAAACGCCCTAAGCCTTTTTGCAGATTTCCAAGATGAAGTATTAACAAGCAAAAGCATAAGAAGTATTACACTTGAGTCCGGCGAAGGGTGTGTTATTAATATGGAAGGCATAAGCGGAAATGAGACGCGGTATTTTCTGTGGAAAGATTTCGTCACCCTGCAGCCGCTTTTTGAAAAACGCACACTTGAGTAAATATAAAAAAACAAGCACCCCTTCCGGGGCGCTTGTTTTTTAAAGGAAGCTTTTCATATAATTATTCAGTAATATTACTTATTTAAACCGTTTTATAAAGGGTTTCACGCGGGTTGCTTATATGCTCGGATTAACGGGCGGTACTGCTTCGCCTGCTTTGGGATCGGCACCGTATTGGTTCTCGCCTGCCGTACCTTCTTTGCAATAGAATACCAAAAGGATAATCCAGCCAACGATCGGAATAAGACCGATGAGAAGCCACCAGCCGGATTTATCTATATCATGCAGTCTGCGGATACAAACGCCGAGAGAAGGAAGAAGGATAAACAAGCTGTAAATTAAAGACAAAATACCGATAGGCGTTTCGCCAAGTTTTAATGTAAGACCTGCCAGGTTGTCGACAAAGGAAAGAATATACGAAGCGATTGCGTTAAACAAAACGAACATCCAATATTCTTTTCTTCTTGCTCTGCCGCCGAATACGGCGTATTTTTTAATAACATCGATGTAATACTGCATAAAATCATCTCCTAAAACAAATTTAAATAATTATATGAAAATTAACTGATTAAATTATATCATATAATTACAGAAAATGTCAATAAAAACCAAACAGCTCCTTTTCGGTACTTGAAATTTCTTTTGATTTGTTATAAAATAATCCAATAAAGGTTATACGCGGCAGGGCGCTGCACGCCCTGCGGTTTAAAGTATATTTTAAAGAGGTGTAATAAATGTATAGCTTTAACGCGGAAAAAATAAAAAATGAATGCGTGGAATGGATCAGAAAATTCTTTGAGGAAAACGGAAAGGGCTGCAACGCCGTAGTCGGCATTTCGGGCGGGAAGGATAGCTCCGTTGTAGCGGCGCTGTGCGCAGAAGCGATCGGAAAAGACAGAGTAATAGGCGTTTTAATGCCAAACGGCGAGCAGGCGGATATTGACATGGCAAAGCTTCTCGTAGACCATCTCGGAATACGTCGTTATATAGTAAATATAAAGGACGCTTATGACGGAATGGTAAAGAGCATTCCTTTCCAGATGTCGGACCAAAGCAGAGTAAATCTCGCGCCCCGCATTCGCATGGCGGCGCTTTATGCGGTGTCGCAGAGCCATAACGGCAGAGTTGCAAATACCTGCAATCTCTCGGAAGACTGGGTGGGATACGCAACGCGCTACGGCGACGGCGCCGGAGATTTCAGCCCCTGTTCGCACCTTACCGTGCAGGAAGTTAAGGCAATAGGCAGAGTTTTGGGCCTGCCCGATGTGCTCGTTGACAAGGTGCCTATTGACGGACTTTGCGGCAAGACGGATGAGGACAATCTCGGCTTTACATACGCGGAGCTTGACCGTTATATCCGCGAGGGTATAGAGCCCGCGCCCGAAACGAAAGCGCGAATTGACAGATTACATAAACTAAACGAGTTTAAATTGAAGCTCATGCCCGTGTTTGAACCGGAGGTATGATATGAAGCCTTATAAATTGGGAATTACCGTAGGGCGTTTTCAGACGTTTCACAACGGGCATAAGGATATGCTTGATAAGGCTGTGGAGCTTTGCGGAGAGGTCGGCGTTTTTATAGGCTCTTCGCAGGAGTCGGGGACATATAAAAACCCCTTTTCGTACGAATACAGAAAGCATCTTTTAAAGGCAGTTTACGGTGACAGATTAAAAATTTATCCTCTGCCCGATATAGGAGTAGGCAATAACTCAACATGGGGCGATTACGTATTAAAAAACGTTACCGAGAGATTCGGTAAATCGCCCGACCTGCTTATATCAGGCAAAGAGATCCGCCGCATTGACTGGTTTGACAGCGTAAAAGGGCTGACTATAGCAGAGCTTTATATTCCAAAAACAATAGATATTTCCGCAACACAGATGCGTGAATATTTAATAAACGGCGACATCGATTGCTGGAAAGAATATTCGCCCGAAGCTTTATGGGGTGAATTTGAAACTATGAAACAGACTGTTTCAGCCGCGCGGGAGAATAAGGAAACGGCAAGTATTTAAGAAAGGAAAAAGAAAATGAAACTCGAACCTATTGTTGTATCATTACTTGATACAGACCTTTATAAATTTAATATGGATCAGGTTATTTTTCACAAGCACACGGACCTCTGCGGACAGTACTATTTCAAGTGCCGCAACAAGGACGTGGTTTTTACGCCCGAGATGGCGAAGGAAATAAACGAGCAGGTAGACCATCTCTGCTCATTAACGTTTAAAAAAGAAGAGCTTGACTACCTCCGTTCCATCCGTTTTATTAAAAACGACTATGTGGAATTCTTAAGACTGTGGCATCCTATCCGGGATTATGTTACGGTTGATTTAAGCGCTGACGGCGAGCTCTCTGTTATTGTTGACGGCCCGCTGTTTTCAGCTATGCAATTTGAGATTTATCTGCTTGAAATTATAAACGAAGTATATTTCCGCATGACGTTTGATTATGAAACTCTCCGCAAATCAGCAGAGGAGAGGTTAGACGCCAAAATTAAGGCTATGAACGACGGCGTGTATACGTTTAAATTCGCGGAGTTCGGATGCCGCAGAAGACTTTCGCGTGAATGGGAAGACGAGGTTGTGCGCCGCTTCGTGACGGAAACGGAAAACTGCGTAGGCACATCAAACGTATATCTCGCGATGAAATATAACGTAACGCCGATTGGCACATACGCGCACGAATTCGTGCAGATGTATCAGGGTATAGATTCAATACCGCTTGCCTACACAAACCACTATGCAATGAAGGATTGGTACGCGGAGTATGACGGCGATAACGGAACGGCACTTACCGATACCGTTACAACCGATTTATTCCTGCTTGACTTTAACAGGTCAATGGTAAATAACTATACGGGCGTACGCCATGACAGCGGAGATCCGTATGAATGGGGCGAGAAGATAATAGCGCACTATAAAAAATACGGCGTAGACCCCAAAACGAAGCTTCTCCTTTTCAGCGACAGCCTTGATTTTGAGCGCGCGCAAAAGCTTTACGAATACTTTTGTGATAAGTCAAAGGTATCCTTCGGCATAGGCACGTTTGTTTCAAACGACACTTGCGAAGAAGCTTTAAATATTGTAATCAAGCTGCAGTACGTAAACGGCAGACCGGTCGCAAAAATTTCCGACGCGCCCGGAAAAGCCATGTGCCGAGACGAGGAGTATCTCGAATATTTAAAGAGGTCTGTTGACTTCAGACTTGAAAGAGAAAAGATAAAAGGATAATTTGCAATACTAAAAAGAACCTCTCAAATGAGAGGTTCTTTTTTGTTATCCGTTGCATATTTTTATGGGTTTTTTAGGCTCAAAGTTTGTTTCCATTGTCCAGATAACAGCTTCGCAGTTTTTCATAACGAGAACAGTCATCAGATTGTCTATGCCCATATCCTTCCAAGCCTGAAGAAATTTTCTTGTCGGGTGTGCAAAAATTTCTTCGCGCAGTGCGGGGTCTGTGTTTACCTGAAGCTCGCCCGTAACCCTTATCTGCGTGCCGTCTGCGTTAAAGCAAAGCTCCGCTTTCGGGTTTTTCTGAATCTGTTTAAACAAATCCTTTGTTGAGGCGGTGTGAAACACTATACCGTCTTTGTCCGCGCGGAAAAGCATCATGCCGCGAACCCTCGGCTGATCTCCGTCCATTGTCGCAAGATGAAACATAAGATTGCTGTTTATAAGCTCGTAAATCTTATTCTCGTCCATTATTTTCCTCCTTATTTATTATCAAGAATTCATTGTTCTTCGTGATAAACCGTTATTACTTCTGATTTGATGTCAATTTTATGTCAAAGTCAAATCTTAAACGCCGTAAACCGCATGGTCAAGCGGTTTTATTTATCGAGAGGCTTCATTGTCGGGAACAAGAGCACGTCGCGGATTGCCTGTGCGTCCGTTAAGAGCATGCACATACGGTCAATGCCGTAGCCTATGCCGCCTGTCGGGGGCATGCCTATTTCAAGCGCGTTTAAGAAGTCCTCATCAGTTGTGTTTGCTTCCTCGTCACCGTGTGCCAAAAGCTCTTCCTGGGCTTTAAATCTTTCTCTCTGATCTATCGGGTCATTAAGCTCGGAGTATGCGTTTGCCATTTCCCAGCCGTTCATGAAAAACTCAAATCTTTCAACATAGTCGGGGTTCTCGGGTTTGCGCTTTGTAAGCGGTGAGATCTCAACAGGGTGGTCCATAACGAATGTCGGCTGAATCAAGTGTTCCTCAACAAACTCTTCAAAGAAGAAGTTTAAGATATCGCCTTTTTTGTGGTGATCCTCGTATTCAACGTGGTGCTCGTCCGCAGCTTTGCGCGCTTCTTCTATAGAACCTATCTCGTTAAAGTCAACGCCGGAATATTTTTTAACAGCGTCAAGCATTGTTATCCTTTCAAACGGCTTGCCGAGATCCATCTCGACGCCGTTGTAGCTTATCTTGGTCGTGCCCAAAACGTCCTCCGCTACATGGCGGAAAAGGTTTTCGGTTAAGTCCATCATGCCGTGATAATCGGTATATGCCTGATAAAGCTCCATAAGCGTAAATTCGGGGTTATGGCGCGTATCAAGGCCTTCGTTTCTGAAAACTCTGCCTATCTCAAAAACTCTTTCAAGACCGCCAACTATAAGACGCTTTAAGTAAAGCTCCAGGGAAATGCGAAGCTTAAAGTCCTCGTCAAGGGCGTTGAAGTGCGTCTCAAAAGGTCTTGCCGCAGCGCCGCCCGCGTTTGATACGAGCATCGGCGTTTCAACTTCAAGAAAGCCCTGCTCCGTTAAATATTTACGGATGCTCGCTATTATCTTTGAACGTTTTATAAACGTATCTTTTACGCCTTCGTTCATAATAAGGTCAACATATCTCTGGCGGTAACGAAGGTCGGGGTCAACAAGACCATGGAACTTCTCCGGAAGCGGCTGAAGCGATTTTGATAAAAGCGTTACCTTTTCCGCGCGAACGGAAATTTCGCCCGTCTGTGTTTTGAAAACTTCGCCTTCTGCGCCTACAATATCGCCGATATCGTATTTTTTAAATATCGCGTATTCTTCATCACCGAGCATATCGCGCTTTACAAAAAGCTGAATTTTGCCCTGCAAATCCTGAATATGAACGAAAGCTACCTTGCCCATGCCGCGCTTTGACATTATTCTGCCGGCAACGGAAACTTTCTTGCCCTCAAGCTCATCGAAACCGTCTAAAACATCTTTTGATGAGTGAGTTCTGTCATATTTCATTATTTTAAACGGGTCTCTGCCCATATCGCAAAGCTCGGAAAGCTTTTCGCGCCTGATTTTTAAAATCTCGTTTAAATCCTTTTCCTGATTCGGGTTATTTAGCGCCATCAGTTTCAACTCCTACTTATAAGTATAATATAGATAATATAACATAAAATGCAGAGTTTGTCAAATAAAAGAGGCGTTTTTTAAGGGAAAACGCCCTGTTTTACGGGTGTTTTGAAACATAGGGGGAAAAAACCGTTAAAAACATTTGAATTTTTGAGTTTTATACTTTATAAAAACAAGCTGAAAAACCCCGTTACCGGAAAGCTTATGAGCAATTCGGCGGGGTATGAGGAGAAACAAGCAGGGCGTTTCTTAAGGGGAAACGCCCTGCTTTATAGGTCTTTTGAAACATGGGAGCAAAAAATCGTTAAAAAACACTTGATTTTTTTATTTTTATGCTGTATAATATATCTCGTGTCTGGCCCCATAGTCTAGCGGTTAGGACACCGCCCTCTCACGGCGAAAACTGGGGTTCGAGTCCCCATGGGGTCACCAAAAAATAAGCCATCCGATTTATCGGGTGGCTTTGTTTTTTATATAAAGCCCGTGGGAACTCGAACCCTGAGAGGGCACGCGCCGTAAAGCAAAACAGTCCTGCGGACTGTTTTGTAGGCGCGCGGTGCGAAGGCGGGTACTGAAAGCCTTGGCTTTCGGTCGCCGAGCAGTAAAGGCGCGAAGCAGCTTTGTCCCCATGGGGTCACCAGAAAAGAGCGACAGCTTTGTATCAAAGCTGTCGCTCTTTTTAGCTAAATTCGCCTGACGGCGAACTAAATCGAGCTACGCTCGGCTAAATTGCCTTCGGCAGCTAAATGTGCTTCGCACACTTAAAGGCGAATTTAATTTAGCTTAAAACTGCAGGTTTTAAATTTCGCACTTGCGTCAGCAAATATTTCACTTTGCACGAAAGTGCAAAATTTAGCTTAAAATGTGAAATCAAAGTGTTTTTGAAATTTTCTTGACAAAAATACTAAGGTGCTATAATATGAAATATATAAAAGATACGAAAAGAGGTTTTATATATGAAAAAGGGTTTAGTTTTGGGCGCTTTATTATCCTCTGCTTTGCTTTTGTCATCATGCGGAGGCAACACTGTTGCATTATCCATACCGGAAAGCGGCAACGGTTCTGAAGCTGCAAATGTTTTGACCGAAGTTAAAACAACGCAGTTTTTTACCGACGAAAAAGTAGCAAGCGAAGATATAGAGAAAATTCTCGCGGCGGGCGTAAACGCGCCGAGCGCAATGAACACACAGCCGTGGCATTTTACGGCAATCACCGATGAAGAAACAAATGGAAAACTTAAAGACGCTATGGGCTCTATGAAGCCGCCCGCAGGAGGCGCGCCGAAAGCGCCCGAAGGCGGAGAAGCGCCGAAAGATGCGCCTAAAGCGCCCGAAGGCAAAGGCGATTTTGCGAAAATCGCAAACAAAGCGGGAATGGGCGATGCGCCGCTGACTATCGTTATTTCCTGCGAAGAGGGTGCGGAGCTCTCGGCGGGACTCGCGGTTCAGAATATGGCGGCGGAAGCGCAGCTGCTCGGCTACGGCACAAAGATTATGACGTCTCCCACAATGGCTTTAAACGGAGATAACAAAGACGAATTTAAAGCGCTTTTAAGTATCCCGGAAAACCAAAGCGCGGCGGCTGTTTTACTTGTCGGCAAAGCGGACAGTGACAATCCCGACGCCGAAAGCGCGGCAACAGAGAGAAACGCTTTTGAAGAAGTTACAACGGTTATAGGGGAATAAAAAAAGCACCGAAAGGTGCTTTTTTTATTATACCAAATCTCTATATAAAAACGTAACTATCTGCGCTCTTGTGCAGGAGTTACCGGGTGAAAATGTTTTGTCGCTTGTGCCCTGCGTTATGCCTTCTTCAACCGCCCATAAAACGGCTTTGAAGAAATAGTCGTCTTTACTTACGTCTTTAAACGGGTTTTTGCTGCTTGTGGGTTCGGGTGACGATTCATACCTGTGTAAAAACGTCACAACCTGACCTCTTGTACAGCCGTCAGAGGGCGAAAACGCGGTATCGCTTGTGCCCGTATCGCCGTCGCGCGCTGTGTGGTCAATTGTAAACGCGCGGACTTTGAAATAATACTCCGCGTCGGACACGAATGCCACGCCGGGGTCTTTTGAATAGTTGCTGTATTCTGATACATCAACACTTGTTTTACCTGTGTTTTGGCACCAGATATCGGAAGTTTCGTTATCGCGGAATACGCCTATCCAGTAACGCTCCGCGCCCGGGACCTCATCCCATTCGGCACACGTTCCGTTCCAGCGTATGTTTTGGGGCACTTCAAGCTTCGGTATGGCCGATACATAGTTAAATGTAAATGTGCTTTTATTTTCGAGCTGTTCTTTTCCTTTTACGGCAGTAAGCGTTACGTTATAAGTTTTTTCCTCAAAATCTCCGCACGCGTCCATGTATTTTGGAAGGTCAAATGTAACGCCTTCATCCGTCCATGTTTTAGCGCCGTTCATAGTGTTGGTTTCGCTGCTGATTACAATATAGCCGAGATGCACAAGACCGCTTAAGTAATACTTCTCGGCACCGTCTACATGGTTAAACGAAAGTATGCCGTCTTGAAACTTAAAGCCGGGGATAGGGCTTTCGGCGCTTGCCGTTATGCCACTTAAGGGAAGCAGGGCAAATGCCATAATTAAAGTAAGTAAAACTGATATTTTGCTGTGTCTTTTCATTTTGCTAACTCCTCGCTGTTTAGATTAACTTTTATATTATAGCATAAAAAAAGTAATACGGCAAGTTGCCGTATTACTTTTTGCTGTCCGTGCGTTTTATCTAATGCAAGCCGATGTTTTCGTTGACTTTTTGGGCAATATGTGGTATATTGTAATTGTGGAAGTATTAATAATTTAAGAGGGAGGAAAAACTATGGCACAAAAAGCATTTATTGTTGACCGTGATTATAAGGCAGAACTTAAGGTGTTTGTTGTTGACCGCGAATACAAGGCAGATATGAAATTGTTTGTAGTAGATAAGGAGTATAAGGCAGATGTGAAAATCTTTCTTGTTGACCGTGAGTACAAAGCTCAGGCAAAAGTGTTTTTTGTTGACAAAGAGTGGAAATAGTACGCGTAAAAGACTTTAAAAAGGTGAGATTATTATGTTTGGAAATACAGATAAACCGATTAGCAGTATTTCGGGCGATACATTTGGCATAAGCAGTTATGTTGACGGCTTGTGCAGTTTTATATTGAATTGCGATACTCCTATGACTATTTCAATTCAAGGTGATTGGGGCAGCGGCAAAACAAGCATGATGAATATGATAAAAGAGAAAATCTCGGAAAGCGTTTGTACAATTTGGTTTAACACATGGCAGTTTTCTCAGTTTAAAATGCAGGACGAGCTGTCAATTTCTTTACTATATTCGTTGCTTTCGGAGCTTGATTTTGACAAGGAAAAAGCAAAAAAAATATTTGGCTTTTTGAGTGGTGCGGCAAAAATTGCAACCGGCATAATAACGGAAAAAATTGCCGGCGGATATCTTGCGGGAGAAATAACCGATGCAATGTCGGGTAAAGATTATGATTACGCGCAGGAGATAAAAGATCTCAAAAGTAAATTTCAGGAAGCAATAAACGCAAAGCTTTCTTTGGAAAACAAAGACCGAGTTGTAATTTTTGTGGATGACCTTGACAGACTGCAGCCCGAAAAAGCAGTTGAGCTTTTGGAAGTTTTAAAGATTTTTCTTGATTGCGAAAACTGCGTGTATGTATTGGCTGTTGATTATGAGGTTGTCACACAGGGTATTAAAAAGAAATTCGGCGATTCTGTCGGCGAACAAAAAGGAAAGAGCTTTTTTGATAAAATAATTCAGCTCCCGTTTAAGATGCCCGTGGCTCAGTATGATATATCAAAATATGTCGGTGATATGCTTATAAAAATGGGCGTTGAAGCAAACGAAAGAGATATAGACGACTATGTTGCTTTAATAAGTCTTTCCGTGGGATGTAATCCCCGCAGTATGAAAAGGCTTTTTAATACATATTTGCTTCTCGATATCATTTTAAAAAGCAAGCTCTCAAAAGCAGACAGGGACAGCTCAAATAAAATACTGTTTGCAATTATTTGTATGCAAACGGAGTTTGAAACATTATATCGCTATATAGTTTCTAACCGCGATGTTCTTGACAGAGAAATGGTTGCTTCACTTGGCGACTCTATCAATTCAAATGACGAAGTAATATCCGAACTCGGCACAGAAGATGAAGACGAACTGACAAGAATGTCGAATTTCGCAACAAAGTTTACCGCTATTTTACAGGGAGACAATCCTGAGCTGCCGGATGAAAACATTGACAGATTAAAGGAACTCCTATCTTTTTCAACGGTTACATCTGTCAATGTAAATGAGAGTCTTGAAGAGAAGAGCGACTATGATTGGAAGTATCGATATATAAACAAAGACATAGCGAAAAGAATAAATGATATTTTAAAATCAAAACACTCTTATGATTTTAGGATCTGGCAACCCAAGAAGAATAACAAATGGCATAGGATATCAGACGTTTGGAGTGTCATTGATTTGAGAAGCTCTAACGGTATAGATTATATTTTTGATTATTCTTTGACAACCGATTATTCCGTTGGAATCACATCTTTAAACATGTCGCTTTATCATGGAAAGAATGTGTCGGACGAAGATTTTAATAATCTGTTTTCCGAAAACCCGCTTAGTTTTCAATGGGAAAAGAATAACGGCAATATTCAGTATAAAAAAATCGACCGTTTTTCTGATATTGAAGGATCGAAAATTGCAGAGAAATTTGCCGAGATCATATACGATGCACTCAGTAAAACAGAAACGTATGTAAAGGCGAGGTAGATGTTAATATGCCGCTGATAATTATAATATTATTTGTATTGTTAGTTACTTTTGTTATTATCGAAAAAGTGAAAAACAAAACGCTCAAAACAGAGCTGAAAAACATACGGCAAACAGCAGAAAAACTCAGCATAGAAATTGAAGAATTAAAAGAAAAGCAAAGTGCCGCCTGCAGCGGCGGTAAAGCAGACGATGATTACGAGAGGTATAGGGCTCAAAGGAGAGAACAAAACAGGCAAGAAATTCTTGATATGCTTGAGAGAAACGCTTCAAATGCCAATTTGCGTGAGAATAATCACGGAAAAGAAAAAAAGCATAAAATACCATGGTTTGCTGCCGGTATGGCTTATGGTGAGGCAAAGGATACAATAAGGAAACTTCGTCAGCAAAACAGAGAGCTTCAAAAGGCGGTTGAAAAAATAAACAAAGAAAAATAAAAAAGCACCGAAAGGTGCTTTTTTTATGTGCATGTTTTGGCTCAAAAAACGGGGCGGTCAAAATATAGTGCAGAATGGACAAACGGAACCCGAAGGGGTACCCGACGGCGTACAAAGGTACGCCGAGAGGTGACGTTTGTTCATGGCAAAAGGCATTAAACAAAAGAAAGACCTGCAATTTGCAGGTCTTTCATCATAACGTGTGTTATAGAAGTTTGCACAAACAAAGTTTAAATTAAATTCTTGCCTTTTGCGGTCTGTGCATATTTGGGCTGACCTTTGAACGGCTTAGTACATGCCACCCATTCCGCCGCCCATCTGCGGAGGAGCCGGGGGTTCCTTTTCGGGTTTATCTGCTACAATGCTCTCTGTTGTGAGTACCATTGAAGCTACGCTTGCAGCGTTTGTGAGTGCCGAGCGTGTAACCTTTGTAGGATCTACGATACCGTTTTTAACCATGTCTACATATTCGCCCGTGAGTGCGTTATATCCAACACCCTTCGGTGAATTTTCAACCTTGTCTGCGATAACACTGCCTTCAACGCCTGCGTTTGCGGCAATCTGTTTAACGGGCTCTGTAAGCGCTTTGTAAACTATGGAAGCGCCTGTTTTTTCGTCGCCTTCAAGTGTTGCGATAAGTTTTTCAACGGACTGTCTTGCATCAATATAAGCCGTTCCGCCGCCGGGGATAATGCCTTCTTCAACTGCAGCGCGTGTTGCAGCTAAAGCGTCCTCAACGCGGAGCTTAAGCTCTTTCATCTCGGCTTCTGTTGCAGCACCGACTTTGATAACGCCAACGCCGCCTGAGAGTTTTGCAAGTCTTTCCTGGAGTTTTTCGCGGTCGAAATCAGATGTTGAATCTTCGATCTGGGATTTGATCTGAGCAACTCTTGCTTTTATATCAGCGCTCTTGCCTGCGCCGTCAACAATGATTGTGTTTTCTTTCTGAACTTTGATCTGGCGTGCACGGCCGAGCTGTGAAAGGTCTGTTTCTTTAAGATCAAGACCGAGCTCTTCCGTTATAACCTGGCCGCCTGTAAGAATAGCAATATCTTCAAGCATAGCCTTTCTTCTGTCGCCAAAGCCCGGAGCTTTTACTGCTACGCATGTAAATGTTCCGCGGAGCTTGTTTACGATAAGAGTTGAAAGTGCTTCGCCTTCGAGGTCTTCTGCAATGATAAGGAGAGGCTTGCCGCCCTGAACGATTTTCTCGAGCAGGGGAAGAATTTCCTGAACGTTTGAAATTTTCTTATCTGTGATAAGAACGTAGCAGTCGTCTAAAACCGCTTCCATTTTCTCTGTATCCGTTACCATGTAAGGTGTGATATAACCTCTGTCAAACTGCATACCTTCAACAACGTCTGTGTATGTTGAAGCAGTTTTGGATTCTTCTATGGTAATAACGCCGTCGCCTTTAACTTTGTCCATAGCGTCAGCGATGAGTTCGCCTATCTCGTCATTGTTTGCAGAGATTGACGCAACTCTTGCGATATCGTCATGACCTTTAACCTTTTTGCTTACCTTTGTGAGATATTCCATAACCGTATCAACCGCTTTGGAAATACCTTTTCTTATAATCATCGGGTTTGCGCCTGCCGCAACGTTTTTAAGACCCTCGTGAATAAGAGCCTGTGCAAGCAAAGTAGCGGTTGTAGTACCGTCGCCCGCGATATCGTTTGTTTTTGTTGCAACTTCCTTTACGAGCTGTGCGCCCATGTTTTCAAAGGGATCTTCAAGTTCAACTTCTTTTGCTATTGTAACGCCGTCGTTTGTGATAAGCGGTGCGCCGAACTTTTTGTCAAGAACAACGTTTCTGCCCTTGGGACCGAGCGTTATTTTAACTGTATCGGCAAGCTGGTTTATACCGCTTTCAAGACTGTGACGTGCTTCTTCACCGTATAAAATCTGTTTAGCCATTTCTATCTCCTCCTATTATTACATTACCTTTGCAAGTATATCGCTCTGCTTTAATATGATATACTCAACGCCGTCAAGCTTTACTTCTGTTCCGGCATATTTGCTCATTAAAACTTTGTCGCCGACTTTAACTTCCATTTTGATTTCTTTGCCGTCAACGTATCCGCCGGGGCCAACCGCAACAACTTCTGCAAGCTGGGGTTTTTCTTTAGCCGCACCGGGCAATACAATGCCGCTTTTTGTTGTTTCTTCGCTTTCAAGCATTTTAATAACAACACGGTCTGCAAGTGGTTTGATATTCATAATGATTACCTCCTATATCTCTTGTTAGCACTCATAGTCTCCGAGTGCTAACGGTGTTTATAATACCATATTTTCCCCAATAATCAACCTGTAAATTTCGGGGATAATATGTAAAATACTCCTGATTGCTTTGAAATTCTCTGTTTTTCTCGCGTTTTCTCGAAATTCGAATATTTGGCAAATTTAAGACTTTGTTAACAATTTGGTTTTGTTTTGGCGTTTCTCTCTTCAATAAGAAAGTTTCGTGCTTTTATTGTGTCGCAGTCAATCGTTACGCCTTTATTTATAATATGCAAAAGAGTAGCGTCAATAGAACGGATAAGCGCTTCGTTTATATCGGAAAACGCAAGCTCTCTTATTTCTTCAATACCGTCCTGGTCGCGGTTTGGTTCAACTGCGTCCGCCATGTAAAGAATTTTTGTTAAAAGCGCCATGTCCTCGTGGCCCGTTGTGTGGTAGTATATGGCGGTTAAGATTTCGGGATCTGAAACGCCGAACTCCTCCTTTGCCATATACGCGCCGAGTGGCGCATGGATAAGACTGCGCTCTTTCATGCAGATCTCTTTCATTGGAACAGAGTGTTCTTTGCAGTATGCTTTTGACGTTTCAAAGTCGATATTTTTCGCGCAGTCGTGCAAAAGGCCGGCGAGATACGCTTTGTCTTTGTCCGCACCGTATTTTTCGGCAAGCTTTACCGCCGTTTCCGCAACGCCCAAAGTGTGCTTAAAGCGCGTGGGTTTAAGTCTTTTCTGAAGTATTTCTGTAATTTCTTCATTAGTCACTTAAATCACCTCTCAGTAAACAAAATCGAATTCAATATCACCGAATTTAACTGTATCTCCGTCTTTGATGCCCATTTTTTCAAGCTCGTCTATAATGCCGCGGCGTTTTATCGCGCGGTGGAAATAGTTAACCGATTCCTCGTCGCCGAAATTAACAGATGCTATAAGCTTATCTACAAAGTTTCCGCTTATCTCATAAACGTTGCCGTCAACGTTTATTTGATATTCGTTATAATCTACCGGCTCTTTTTCTTCAATATCTATTTCGGGCTGATATACGGGAGCTTCGGGAATGGCCGACAAAACTTCGCATACATGGTCGAGTAGTTCGTTTACGCCCTGTCCCGTTGCAGCGCTTATCTGAAAATAGCTGTAGCCCGACGTTTCGACAAATTCGCGGAAATCCTCCGCCGCTTTTTCGTTTGTTATAATATCGCACTTGTTGCCGACAACTATCTGCCGCCTTAAAAGCAGTTCGGGGTTGAAGGTTTCTATTTCGTTATTTATAACGGTAAAATCCTCTATGGGATCGCGGCCTTCAATACCGGATATATCAACAATATGAAGAAGCAGTCTTGTTCTGTCAACGTGCCTTAAAAAGTCATATCCTCTGCCCGCGCCTTCCGAAGCGCCTTCAATAAGACCCGGAATATCCGCCATTACAAACGACATATCTTTATGCGATATCACGCCCAAATTCGGCTGAAGCGTTGTAAAATGGTAATTTGCTATTTTCGGGCGCGCCTGGCTAACTCTCGCCAAGAGCGATGATTTTCCTACGTTCGGGAAACCTAAAAGACCGACATCGGCAAGTAGTTTAAGCTCTAAAATAACCGTGCGCTCCTCACCCGGCAGACCGGGCTTTGCAAATTTCGGCGCCTGTCTTGTGGGCGTTGCGAAATGCTTGTTGCCCCAGCCGCCGCTGCCGCCCTTTGCCGCAACAAAGCGGGTATTGTCGCCCGTCATATCGGCGATTATTTTGTTTGTTTCGGCGTCGCGCAGGAGCGTGCCTTCGGGAACTTTTATAATAAGGTCCTCTCCGCTTTTGCCGCTGGAGTTTAGAGCCTTTCCTTCCTGACCGCTTTTTGCTTTATATATTTTTTTGTAGCGGAAGTCCATAAGCGTTGTCATTGTCTTATCAACTTCAAATATGATGTTGCCGCCGTTTCCGCCGTCGCCGCCGTCGGGTCCGCCGGCGGGAACATACTTTTCACGGCGGAAGGAAACAAGACCGTTTCCGCCCTTGCCCGCCACAAGTGTTATAGTCGCTGTATCTACAAACATAATTTTCTCCTATCACCGAGGCTCGAAAAAATGCACAGACCGCATAAATCGAAAAATAAATAACATATAGTTTTAATAAGAACCATTATTTATTATCAAAGTTAATTTGCTTACGCAAATTTAAGAATCAGATGCTTTATGCTACGGACAAACGTCACCTCTCGACGTACCTATGTACGCCTTCGGATTCCGTTTGTCCGTTCTGCACTGTTTTTTCTTTGCCTTGAAAAGTGCAAAACAAAATACACTGCTTTCTCTTTGCTTTAAAAAGAAGGGCTGCAGCACTTTGCTACAGCCCAGTTTTTTACATTATTCAGCCGCATAAACACTAACGCGTTTTTTCGTTTTGCCAACGCGTTCGAATTTAACTTTACCGGATGTAAGCGCGAAGAGAGTATCGTCACCGCCGCGGCCTACGTTAATGCCGGGATGGATTTTTGTGCCTCTCTGTCTTACCAAGATGCTGCCTGCGAGAACTGCCTGACCGTCTGCTCTTTTAACACCGAGACGTTTGCTTTCGCTGTCACGGCCGTTCTTTGTTGAGCCCACACCTTTTTTATGAGCGAATAACTGAATGTTAAGCATAAACATAATTATCACACCTCCGTTTTTGTGATAAAATCCGGGTATTGCTTTTGAAGCGCGTCGAGAAACTTATCAAAACTGTTTAAAAGTATGTCTGTTTCTCTTGAAGGGTTTTTGATGAGACAAGTTACGTGCCCGTCCTCTTCGGAATAACTTATATCGGCGCCCAAAACGTTTTCGAGACCGTTTACCGTGCACCAGATAACCGAGGATAGGGAAGCGCAGATAATATCCTGCCCCGCTTCGGCATAGCCTGTGTGACCGTCTGCTTCAAAATATACAACAGAGCCGTTTTCTCTTTTTAAAACTATTTCTGTCATGACCTTAGCCGTTTATTTTTTCGATCTGAAGTTTTGTGAACGGCTGACGGTGACCCTGTTTTCTGCGGTAACCTTTTTTGGGTTTATACTTGAAAACGATAACCTTTTTGTCTTTGCCGTTTTTCAAAACTTTTGCGGATACGGAAGCACCGTTTACGTAAGGAGCACCTACTTTAACATCGCCTTCCGCGCCAACAGCCAAAACCTTGTCCAAAGTAACGCTGTCGTTTTCTTCTGCGCCGATTTTTTCAACGAAGATGATATCGCCTTCGGCAACTTTATACTGTTTTCCGCCTGTTTCGACAATTGCAAACATTTATTACACCCCCTAAATTCTCAGGACTCGCTGACAGTGGCAGCGCCAAGCGCTTTTAAAACCACTTCTCATGCGGCTTTAATATTTTAGCATACGAAAAGATAAAAGTCAAGAAAAATTTTTTTCAGGCCGCTGACAAACTCGGTCTACCGCAAGGAGAATGTATTTTGTTTGTGCTTTAAAAGAAAAAGGATAGTTTTTTTGTTTTCAAAATTCAACCCCAAGGGATTGTCGAAATCCCTTGGGGTTGCTTGCTTTCCGCGAATTTAAACTATGGGCTGAAGGCGGTTCGGGTCCGCGCCCCTTTAGCCCCTGTACCCACGTAAGCCGACGAATTTGAATTCGCGAAATATACCGTCGTTTCTCGGCGTCCTTAAATCCTGATGACTTCGTCATCAATTAGTAAAAAACCCGCTTCAACTTTATTGAAGCGGGTTAAAAAGTGAGTATTATTCTGCTTCGGGAACTGATGCTCTTACAGTAAATGATGAGAGTGTTCCGTCATCTTCAAAGCTGAAAGAATAGTTGTAGCCTGTTTCTTTATCTTTGTCATAAGCAAGGCGGTTGTCGTCTTTGCGGCCTTTTTCGAACTTATCGGAGCTTTCGGGATCGCCGTAAGCTTCAATAATCTCATCGTATGTGCTTTCGTTTGTGATGCCGTAGGGCAATTCAACTTTTGAATCTTTTGCAACGGAGAGTGAGAACTGGATGCCTAAAATGTCACACTCAGAGAGGGGTTTTGCCGCTTCGGAATCGTTATAAGCGTATGTGATAAAGAACTTATCGCTGTCGCTTTTCTTAAGACCTGTGCTGCCGGGAGCCTGTGTGTCACCGGGTTCATACTCTTCGGCAAACTTTTCTTCGCCTATCATTTCCCAGCCGTCTTCCGTGAAAGCGGAAACCGGAACGGGAAGAGTGTATGCTGTGCCGTCAATAACAATTGCGCCCGGATCTGCGGGTTCTTCAGTAGCTGCGCCGTTTCCGCCGTCATTCGGGTTGGATGCGCCGCATCCTGCGAGAGCAAACATGCAAAGTGCGAGTACTGTGATAAGTGCCAATAATTTTTTCATGATAGTAAAATCTCCTTTCTTAATCAGCATATATACCGCTGAATTTATAACCATACTACCATATATAGTTTATTTTGTCAAGGATTTGAGTTTTTAATATGTTAAAACTTGATTTTTTTGCTTAATTATGATATATTAAATATTTAGGAAACAAATATTAAGGAATGGTATTAATATGCTTACACAGGAAATAAAAAACGATATAAAAAAACTTGCCGTTTATGTGCTTGTAATGACAGTTATTATGGTCGGCGTTTTCGCCGCCTGCGGCTATTTTGACACGGGCGTTGTTTTAGGCGCTGCACTCGGCTACGCCGCGGCAATGGCAAACTTTATCCTGCTTGCGGTAACGCTTTCAAAAAGCTTAGGCAAAGCAGAACACGCTACAAGGACCATGGGGCTTTCGTATGTTCTCAGGATGTTTTTGATTGCGGCGGTTGTGCTTACGGCAATAAAATTACCGCTTTTTAATTATGTTGCGGCAGTGCTTCCGCTTGTTTTCCCGCGCTTTGCAATTATGATAATGAATTTGAGAAAAAAGAAGGTGCAGCCACAAAATGACAGGGCCTAGAATAATTTTCAGAATACCGCTTTTCGGCGGCATTCCCGTTACGGAAACTATCGTTAATATGTGGATTTTCATGGCTCTGCTATGTGCGCTCGCTTTTTGGCTTACAAGAGATTTAAAGCTTCGCAATATATCAAAAAGGCAGATAGTTGCGGAAAAGCTTGTTTTGACGCTTGATTCGCTTATAGAAAACACAATGGGTCCGGGGCACTTAAAGTTTGCGCCGTATATAGGAACACTTTTTATGCTCTCCATTGTCGGCAGTTTGTCGTCGCTTTTGGGGCTCCGCCCGTATACGGCCGATTTAAACGTTACGCTCGGCTGGGCGCTTGTTACGTTTTTTATGATTCAGGTAACGTCAATAAAAAGCCGCGGCGTGGGCGGCTGGCTTCATAAGTTTATTGAGCCCGTTCCGTTTATTTTGCCTTTAAATATAGTAAGCGAGATTGCAAGTCCCGTTTCAATGTCTTTCCGTCACTTCGGAAACATTGCGGCGGGCATGGTTATAACGTCGCTTTTATACAGCGCTTTGGCGGCGGCAAGCGCGGTTTTACTGCATCTTGTGCCGAACGCGTTTATAAGATCAATACCTATTTTGCAGGCGGGTCTGCCCGCCGTGCTTTCAATTTATTTTGACCTTTTCACAAGCTTTTTGCAGGCATATATAATTTGTATGCTTACAATGGTTTATGTTAAAAATGCGGCTGAAGAATAAAAATTAAGATTATAAAATTTATAGCCGATAAATTTCGGCGGATAGGAGACAATTATGGGTTTAGAAAGAGCAATTGTTTTGGCGGCATCGGCAATAGGCGCAGGCCTTGCGATGATTTCGGGCGTAGGCCCCGGTATAGGACAGGGATATGCGGCAGGTAAAGCGGCGGAATCGGTTGCGAGACAGCCCGAAGCTAAAGGCGATATTACGTCTACCATGCTTTTCGGCTGTGCGGTTGCGGAATCTACGGCTATTTACGGCCTTGTTATCGCGCTTATATTACTTTTTGCAAATCCTCTTGTAAAAATGCTTTAATTTGTGAGGTAGATGAAACTTGCAGGAATATATGGAATTTATAACGATTGACAAGTGGACGATTCTGTTTACTTGGATAAACCTCGTTATACTTTATCTTTTGATGAAAAAACTTTTGTTTAAGCCCGTCAAAGGCATAATTGACGCGCGCAATAAAGAGATAGAGACTTTGTATTCGGACGCGGAAAAGACAAAAACCGAAGCGGAGGATATGAAGGCTGACTATACTAAAAAGCTTTCGGAAGCCAAAATTGAAGCCGAGGGCATTATTAAAGACGCGCGCAAAAGAGCGTCCCTTGACGAAGAAAGAATTCTCTTTGACGCGAAGGCAAAGGCAAATAAGATGGTAAGCGCTGCGGAAAGTCAGATCGAAGCGGATAAGAAAAACGCCGCGCTCGGCATTAAAGACGATATTGCCGATATGGCTATAGAAATAGCCGAAAAGGTTATAGAAAAAGATATAACGGAAAGCGACCATCACCGCCTTATAGACGGCTTTTTGACGGATCTGGGTGATACCGATGAGTGATATATGTAAGGAATACGCCGCGGCTTTATTTGACCTTGCCAAAGAGGGCGGCAAAGAAGAAAAATACCTTTCGGAGCTTATCTGTATAGAAAAAGTTTTTTCGGAAAACGAGGACTATTTAAAAGTACTTAGGCTTCCGAATGTGTCTCTTGAAGAAAAAGAAAGTCTTTTGGAGAGCGCTTTTTCTTCTGCGGATAAGTATGTCTTGAATTTTATAAAGCTTTTGAACAAAAACCATGTTTTGGAGAGCCTTCCGGATATTTGTGAAGAATACCGCAAAGAGTTTGACTCGGAACACGGATTGCTTCGCGCCCTGGCGGTTTCGGCAGTTGAGCTTACAGAAGGTGAACGCGAAAAGATAAAAGCGAAGCTTCAAAGTATTACGGGCAAAGAGATCGTGCTTGACACAAAAGTTGACGAAAGCATTCTGGGCGGCGTAATACTCAGATATGACGATAAAGAAATAGACGGAAGCATAAAAGCGCGCCTTAGGAAAATGCGCGCGGAATTAAAAGAGTAATTTGGCGGTGATATTATGCAGATGAATACGGACGAGATAAGCAAGATCATCAAAGAACAAATAAAAAATTATAATAATGAAATTAAGCAGGAAGATATAGGCTATGTTATATCCGTAGGTGACGGAATAGCGCGCGTAAGCGGTCTTACATCCTGCGTGTCAAACGAGCTGCTGGAGTTTTCTACAGGCGTTTTCGGCATGGCTTTAAACCTTGAGGAGAGCAACGTTGCCGTTGTAATACTCGGCTCCGATAACGGAATACTTGAAGGCGATGTTGTAAAAAGAACGGGCAAGGTTGTATCCGTTCCCGTTGGCGGCAAGCTGCTCGGCAGGGTAGTAGATCCTCTCGGCGCGCCGCTTGACGGAAACGGCAAAATAGAAACGCAGGAAACACGCCCTATTGAGAGCGAAGCGCCCGGCATTATAGGCAGAAAATCCGTAAACCGTCCGCTTCAGACGGGAATAGTTGCCATAGACTCCATGATCCCCATTGGCAGAGGTCAGAGGGAGCTTATAATTGGCGACAGACAGACGGGCAAAACGACAATAGCGCTCGATACCATAATAAACCAGAAAGACACAGATATAATTTGTATATACGTAGCAATAGGTCAGAAAAGCTCGACCGTTGCACAGATAGTAGAAACGCTCCGCCAAAACGGCGCGATGGACTATACCATAGTAGTTGCGGCTTCGGCTTCGGAGAGCGCGCCGCTTCAGTATATAGCTCCGTATTCGGGCTGCGCCATGGGCGAATATTTCATGCAGCAGGGAAAACATGTTTTGATAGTTTATGACGATTTGTCAAAGCACGCCGTGGCATACCGTGCACTGTCACTTCTTATACGCAGACCGCCCGGCAGAGAAGCCTACCCGGGTGATGTTTTCTATCTTCATTCAAGACTTCTTGAACGTGCGGCATGCATGTCAGAAGAGCTCGGCGGCGGCTCTTTAACCGCGCTTCCTATAATTGAAACGCAGGCGGGCGACGTTTCGGCGTATATCCCGACAAACGTAATATCTATTACGGACGGTCAGATTTTCCTTGAAACGGAGCTTTTCCACAGCGGAATAAGACCCGCGGTAAACCCCGGTATATCCGTGTCGCGTGTAGGCGGCAACGCGCAGATAAAAGCTATGAAAAAAATATCGGGCAAGCTAAAGCTTCTCTATTCGCAGTTTCGCGAGCTGCAGGCTTTCGCGCAGTTTGGCTCCGACCTTGACAGCGACACAAAGGAAAGACTTATGCAGGGCGAGAGAATTGTTGAAGTTTTAAAGCAGGGCAAAAATACCCCGCTTGACGTAGCAAAGCAGGTGGCAATTATTTACGCCGTTGTCAATAACAAGCTTGCGGATATAGATACTAAAGATATAGCCGAATTTAAAGAGAGGTTTTATGAGTTTCTCGACTTAAGCTGTGAGCCGATACTTCGCGACATAAAAGAAAGCGGACAGCTTACCGAAGAAAATGAAAAGAAACTTATAGGCGCAATAGACGAATTTAAAGAGAGATTTTTAGCGGCAAAATAGAGGTTTTAATATGGCTTTTTCAATGAAGGATATTAAAAACAGAATAAAAAGCGTAGAAAATACAAGGCAGATAACAAAAGCCATGGAGCTTGTTGCCGTTTCAAAACTCAGACGCGCGCGCGAAACGGTTGAAAAAACAAGACCGTATTTTGAAGCGCTTGAGCAGACGATTTCGGAGATTGAAGGCACGCTTCGCGAAGGCACGACCGTCTTTTCCGAAAAGAGGGAAAAGAAAAAAGCGTGCTTTGTTGTAATCGGCGGCGACAGAGGACTCGCCGGCGGCTATAACCAAAACGTGCTTAAAATGGCTGAAGAAAAAGCAGCGGAATTTGAAGAAGTTACCGTAATGCCGGTAGGCAGGAAAATTGAGGAGTTTTTCTCGCGCCGCGGGTATAATCTGATGAGCACAAAATATATAGTTGCCGAAAGCGTAAACATTCCCGACTGCCTTGATATTGCAAAGCCCATATGCGAAGGCTTTGCGGACGGCAAATATGACGAAGTGATTCTTTTTTATACGGACTTTACTTCGCTTATGACGCAAAAGGCGGAAAGCCAAAGCGTGCTCCCGTTTGAAACAAAGGGCGGCGGCGCCAAAAGCGGTTTAACCATATATGAGCCGAGCGCGTCGGCGGCGCTTCGCAGTATAGTTCCTTTATATATTTCGGGCATGATTTACGGCGCACTGTGCGAGTCGCGCGCGTCGGAATACGCCGCGAGACAAACGGCAATGAACAGCGCCAATAAAAACGCCGATGAAATGATTTCGGATTTGCAGCTAAAATATAACAGAGTTAGACAGACGGCGATAACGCAGGAGATAACGGAAATTGTTGCGGGCGCGCAGGAATGAGAGGTTTAACAATATGAAAGAAGGAAACTGGGGCACCGTAATACAAATTATGGGACCCGTACTTGATATAAAATTTGAAAACGGAAAGCTGCCGAAGCTTTTAAATGCGATTGAAATAGAGCATGGCGGCAGAAAAATAGTCTGCGAAGTCGCAAACCTTTTGGGCGACGACGTTGCAAGGTGCGTTGCGATGAGCTCAACGGACGGACTTTCCCGCGGCATAAAAGCGCTCGATACGGGTGAGGCTATAAAAGTTCCCGTAGGGCGTGAAACGCTCGGCAGAATGTTTAACCTTTTGGGCGATGCGATAGACAATATGGAAGCGCCGAAAACCGAAGAAAAATGGCCCATTCATCGCGAAGCCCCTTCGTATGACGAGCAGTCAAGCACATACGAAATACTTGAAACGGGCATCAAGGTAGTAGACCTTATAGCGCCGTATGCAAAGGGCGGTAAGATTGGTCTTTTCGGCGGTGCGGGCGTAGGTAAAACCGTACTTATTATGGAGCTTATAAATAACATAGCCAAGCAGCACGGCGGTATATCCGTTTTCACGGGCGTAGGCGAGCGCACAAGAGAGGGAAACGACCTTTATAACGAAATGAAAGAATCGGGAGTGCTTGATAAAACGGCTCTCGTTTACGGACAGATGAACGAGCCGCCCGGCGCGAGAATGAGAGTGGGTCTTTCAGGCCTTACAATGGCGGAGTATTTCAGAGATAAAGAGGGACAGGACGTGCTCCTCTTTATAGATAATATATTCAGATTTACTCAGGCGGGAAGCGAGGTTTCAGCGCTTTTGGGCCGTATGCCGTCGGCAGTCGGGTACCAGCCGACTTTAGCTACCGAAATGGGCGCTTTGCAGGAGAGGATAACGTCTACAAAGCACGGGTCTATCACGTCCGTTCAGGCCGTATACGTTCCTGCGGACGATTTAACTGACCCCGCGCCTGCTACAACGTTTGCGCATCTTGACGCGACAACCGTTTTGTCAAGACAGATATCGTCTCTCGGCATTTACCCCGCGGTTGACCCGCTTGATTCAACTTCGAGAATTCTCTCGCCCGATATAGTAGGCAGAGAACACTACGAAGTTGCGCAAAGAGTTCAGCAGATACTTCAAAGATACAAAGAGCTTCAGGATATAATCGCAATTATGGGTATGGATGAGCTTTCGGAGGACGATAAATTAACCGTCAGCCGCGCGAGAAAAATCCAGAGATTTCTCTCACAGCCCTTCTCTGTTGCGGAGCAGTTTACAGGCATGCAGGGCAAATACGTGCCCGTTAAAGAAACGGTTCGAGGCTTTAAAGAGATTTGTGAGGGCAAGCATGACGATCTGCCCGAGAGCGCGTTTCTCTTTGTGGGAACGATAGAAGAAGCTATAGAAAAAGCTAAGGGTGAAAAATGAAAACATTTGAGCTTAAAATAATAACGCCGGACGGTATGATGTATGACGCCGAAGCTGAGAGCATTTTGGTCAGAACAACTCTCGGTGATGTTACAATTTTGCCGTCGCACGCGGACTACCTGGCGCTTATTGAATACGGTCATGTAAAAATCAAATCAGACGGCAAAGAACGCTTTGCCGCAGCTACAAACGGTTTTTTAAGCGTTTCGGGCGGCAAGGTAAGAGTTGTTGCGACAACGTTTGAATTTGCAGACGAAATAGATAAAGATAGAGCCGAGCGCGCAAAGCGCGAAGCGGAAGAAAGGCGCGATAGAGCCAAAAGCGACGCGGAGCTTCGCGTTGCGGAGATGAAACTCAAACGTGCACTTTTGCGCCTTGATGTTTCAAACCGTATGTAAACAGGAGCCATATATGAAAAAGGTTTATGAAAAAACACTTTCAATAGTTTTTTCCGTCTTTATAATACTTACCATGATTTTGTCTTTTGCGTTCGGCAAAAACGGTATGATCGAAACGCTTGTCGAAAACAAAGATGCCATTATGGCGTATGAGCCGACGGAAAAGTATATTAAAAACACCGTGTCGATTGCCGGAAAAGCATTTGAAAACGGTGTTTTTCTGAAAACAGAATATGTTGATTTATACGGCGGAATACAAAAAGCGTTCGGCAAAAAAGTTATATGGGAAGCGGATACTTCAAAGACAATTATGCTCGGAAGCGATAATAAGCTTTATTCCTCCGGGAATGTCTCATTAAACTTCAAGGAGAGTGAAGTTAACAAAGATAAGCTTTGCGGGTACGGCGAAAACATAAAAAGTTTCGCCAAATATCTTAATGAGAAGGGCTGTGATCTGGTTGTGTTTTTAGCGCCTTCGCGATATGATCCCGATAAGGTATCACTTCCCTGTGAGATTTCTGACAATTCAAAAGAAAACGTTGATTATTTGTATGAAACAATAAAAGACGGTGAAAGCCTCACCGCGTTAAACGCGCAAAAGCTGTATGCAGAAAGAAGCATGGATTTCGGCGACATGTTTTATAAAACAGATCACCACTGGACCGTAAAAACAGCGTTTTGGGCATATGCTGAAATCTGCGAAGCTTTAGATTCAAATTGCGGTTATAATATTGATTCCCGGTATTATGATTTAAACAGCTTTAACGTTGAAACTTTAAAGGGTAAATATTTAGGCTCATACGGCGCAAGAGTAGGCGGACTTTTTGTGGGATACGACGATTTTGATTTGATATATCCAAAGTTTGAAACCGATTACACAAAAAGTGTTTGCAAAAATCAAAATAAAAGAATGGAAACAGGCGGCAAAATTGAAACAAGCGGCAGCTTTACCGAAGCTGTATTTACGGATTTTGACGGCATCAAAAGCGGCAAAACAAAGCTTACTTTCGGTTCATATATTGCTGCCGACAGAAGTGAAGTCCGGCTTGTAAACAGAAAAAGCGCGACAGACAAAAAGATTTTAATTATAAAAGACTCTTATGCTTTACCCACGTCCGCTTTTTTATCAACTTGTTTTGCGGAAACAAGGCTTATTGATTTGAGATATTTGAAAGATATGAGCGCTTGCGAATATATTGATAATTACAATCCGGATTTGGTTCTCATTTTATATAATCCCGGCGTGTATGACGATATGTTTTTTGATTTCGGAGAAGAGGGCAGGTGACGGAGGTTGGTTTTTTCATCAAGCGTATTTTTGTTCGGCTTTTTGCCTGTTGCGCTTATTTTTTATTATTTGGTATTTAAAAACAGCAGAACGTGTCAGAATGTTTTTCTGTTTATAATAAGCATCTTTTTCTATGCCTGGGGCGAGCCCGTATTTGTTTTGGTCATGCTTCTGTCAATACTTGTCAACTGGTTTTGCGCGCTTATTATGGCAAAGCACGGCGCGGATTTAAAGCGGAAAAAAGCGTGGCTTATAGTGGGGATTGTATTTGATATTTTGGTTCTCTTTGTGTTTAAATACTTAAACTTTTTTGCGGAAAATATCGGTTATCTTTTTTCGGCGGACTTAAAGCTCCGAAAAATAGCGCTGCCGATAGGTATATCGTTTTTCACGTTTCAGGCGATGTCTTATATAATTGATGTATATCGCGGCAAAAAAGATTTTCAGAAAAACCCCCTATATGTAGGACTTTACATAGCGCTTTTCCCGCAGCTTATAGCGGGCCCTATAGTAAGATATGAAACGGTTGCGGACCAGATACAAAACAGAGAGGAAACATGGGAACTGTTTTCAAACGGCACAGAAAGATTTATAGTAGGTCTCGGCAAAAAAGCGATACTTGCAAATTCTCTTGCGGTAATTGCGGACGCGGCTTTTTCGCCCAATGTGCCCGTGTTTTCCATGGCATGGCTCGGCGCCTTAGCTTATACGCTTCAGATATTTTTTGATTTCTCCGCTTATTCCGATATGGCGATAGGTCTTGGCAAAATGTTTGGGTTTAAGTTTGAAGAAAACTTTAACCGCCCCTATCTTTCAAAATCCATATCGGATTTCTGGAGAAGATGGCATATATCAATGGGAACATGGTTTCGCGACTATGTTTATTTCCCACTCGGCGGCAGCAGAGAGGGCAAAGGGAGAACTATATTTAACCTGTTTGTTGTATGGCTTTTAACAGGTCTTTGGCACGGCGCAAACTGGACCTTTATAGTATGGGGACTTTTCTATTTTGTTTTCATAAGCATTGAAAAGCTGACAAAAGCCGAAAGCAAAATAAAGTTCGCTCCTTTAGGTCATATTTATACATTGTTTTTGGTTATAATTGGCTGGGTGCTCTTTAGGTCCGACAGTATTAAATATGCGCTCTCATATATTAAAAGCATGTTCGGCTTCTCGGGTGATTTCGGTTTGGCAAAGCTTTATATAAAAGAAAATGCGGTGATTCTTGCATCGTCTGTAATTGCATGTCTGCCAATTGCGGACTTTGTTAAAAGATTTAAAAAGAGAGAAGCATTTTATCTTACGGCAAAATTTATTTGTCTTTTGCTTATTCTTGTTATATCAGTAAGCTACATAGTTAAAGGCACATATAATCCGTTTATTTATTTTAATTTTTAAAATTTATTCTAAAAAAGTATTGACAAGCGCAATTTGTTTGTGCTATTATGAGTACACTACATTTGAATATTTTAAATGCGATGAAGGGGACAAAGCCGTGAATACCGCGCTTTTGAGAGAGCTGTTGGCAGGTGCGAAACAGTAGGCGGATCACAGAGCGAACTCACCCCCGAGCAGTCAGCTGAAAACGTCAGTTAGTAAGCGCGACCGTAGCCCTGCGTTAAAGGGACGGGCATTATGATGTGCCTTAAAGAGGGTAAGTAATTACCAATAAGAGTGGTACCGCGGAAGATAAGCTTTCGTCTCTTAAATGAGACGGAAGCTTTTTTTGTTCTACGAATTCCGCCGAAAGGAGAAAACTATGAAAATTTCTTTTTCAACATTGGCGTGTCCCAACTATACATGGACAGATATTTATTCTATGGCGAAGGATTTAGGCTTTGACGGCATAGAGGTTCGCGAGATTGAAAGCGAGAATGCGAAATCTCCGTTTTCGCCCGAAAAATGCGAGCAGACGGCAAAAAAGCTTTCAGAGCTTAAAATAGAAATACCCTGTCTTTCTACGGGATGCTGCCTTAAGTTTTCCGACAAAAGAGAGGAAAACACGGCTGAAATTAAAAAATATATAGACGTTGCAAAAAGAATAGGCACGCCTTACATAAGAGTTTTGGCGGATCTTTCCCCCGCGCCCGAAGGCGAGGTTGACGATGATCTCGTTTTGGAAGAGATACGCGAGCTCATACCGTTTGCGGAGGAAGCGGGTGTTACGCTTCTTGTTGAAACAAACGGCGTTTATTCCGATACAAAAAGACTGCGCGACCTTTTAAACTGCGTTATGAGCGATAACGTTGCAGCGCTTTGGGATATGCACCACACGGTTCGTTTCGGCAAAGAGCAGCCCGAGGAAACGCTTCAGAATCTCGGCGCGTATATAAAGCATGTACACGTTAAAGATTCCATAGAGGAAAACGGCAAAATAGTATATAAAATGATGGGTGAAGGTGATTTGCCTATAAAAAATGTTATAGACGCTTTGCGATCCATAAACTACGAAGGCTATGTATCTCTCGAATGGGTTAAAAGATGGGCGCCGGGTTTAGAGGACGCCGGCATCGTGTTCCCGCAGTTTATAAACTTTATGTATGACCATCTTGAGAAAACCCAGTTTAAGGGAAGACTTATAGATAACCTGCGCGGCACAGGCAAATACGTTTGGGAAAAGAACAAGCTTATTGATTTAACATTCCCGCAGGTACTTGACAGAATGGTTGAGGAGTTCCCGGACCAGTACGCTTTCCGCTACACAACGCTTGACTATACAAGAACTTATAAAGAATTCCGCGACGATGTTGATAACTTCGCGAGAACGCTAATAGCGCTTGGAGTAAAGCGCGGCGACCATGTGGCTATCTGGGCTACAAACGTTCCGCAGTGGTATTTAACCTTCTGGGCAACAACAAAAATCGGCGCGGTACTTGTAACCGTTAACACAGCATACAAAGTATACGAAGCGGAATACCTTTTAAGACAGTCCGATACTCATACGCTCGTTATGATAGGCGGCTATAAAGATTCAAACTATGTGGAAATTATGAAAGAGCTCTGCCCCGAGCTTCAGGGACACGACAAAAACAAACCGCTTTATTCAAAGAGACTTCCTTTCCTTCGCAATATTATTACTGTTGACTGCGAAATGGAAGGCTGCAAAACATGGGAAGAAGCACTAGAGCTTGCGGAAACAGTACCCGTGCAGGATGTTTATACGCGTGCGGCGGGCATAAGCAAGCACGATGTCTGCAACATGCAGTATACATCGGGCACAACGGGCTTCCCGAAGGGCGTTATGCTTACGCACTATAACGTTGTAAATAACGGCAAAGCGATAGGCGACTGTATGGATTTATCAACGGCGGACAGAATGATGATTCAGGTGCCGATGTTCCATTGCTTCGGCATGGTACTCGCCATGACGGCTTCCATGACGCATGGCACAACGCTGTCACCGATTCCCGCGTTTTCACCCACAAAGTCGCTCGCCTGCATAAATAAAGAAAAGATAACGGCATTCCACGGCGTGCCGACAATGTTTATAGCAATGCTCTCGCATCCCGACTTTGAAAAGACGGACTTTTCGTATATGAGAACGGGTATCATGGCCGGCAGTCCGTGTCCCATAAAGGTTATGGAAGACGTTATAGAAAAAATGCATATGGACGAGATTTGCATTACATACGGTCAGACGGAAGCGTCGCCCGGTTGTACGATGAGCAAAACGACAGATTCCATAGAAGCGCGTGTCAATACCGTCGGCGGGCCTATGTTCGGCGTTGAGTGCAAGATAGTAGACCCCGAAACGGGCGAGGATCTGCCCGATAACGTAGACGGCGAATTTGTTGCGCGCGGCTATAACATAATGAAGGGCTATTACAAAATGCCCGAAGCTACAGCCGCGGCTATTGACAAAAACGGCTGGCTCCATACGGGAGACTTGGCGCGCCGAGTTGAAGGCGGATATTATAAAATCACGGGCAGAATAAAAGATATGATTATCCGCGGCGGCGAAAATATTTACCCGAAAGAAATTGAGGACTTTATATATACGCATGAAAAGGTTTCGGATGTTCAGGTTATCGGCGTGCCCGATAAGCAGTACGGCGAAGAGATTATGGCGGTAGTTATAAAGAAGGATGACAGCCTTACCGAGGAAGAGCTTAAAGCTTATATCATGGCAAACATGGCAAAGCATAAAGTTCCGAGATACATAACGTTTGTAGATGAATTCCCGATGAACGCGGCGGGCAAAATACTTAAATATAAGATGCGCGAAAATGCTATTGAGCTTCTAAATCTGCATGAGGACAACAGCATAGAAACGGCGTAAAACTTTTAAAGGGGCTGCAGCAAAACGGTTTTGTTTTGCTGCAGCCCCTTTTTGTTCTAACTATTTGGAATGCCGTTTCTTTTTAATAATTATAAAAGCTGCCGCAATCGCTGCGATAAGCGCTGCCGCTAAAATAATAAAAAGATATTTATGCTCTATTTTTGAATATTGAATACATAAAGTATTATCTGTGCCGTTTACATGAACTATTACGTATTTGCCGCGTTTTGTTGTATCCGTTTCCTCCCATGTGTCTCCGTTTAAGCGCCATACGGTTACATTTTCCTTTTTCTCGTTTAACAGATGCAGTGTAACGGTATCGCCCTCCTTTAAAGAGGTGCCGCTTAATTTGATGTCATATACTTTTACATTGCCTAAAGCGGTTTTGCACGGCTCTTTCCCGCTTTCCGTTACATGAAGCGCTGCCATGTCCGTAAACTCGCCTTCGGCTAAGGCAAGAGAAAGCTTGCCGTTTTCGTTTTTTTCTTCGCTTGCAAGAATTGTGATATACGGCATGTATTCACAGTATATATCTATATCCTCTGTTACGGTTTTGGCGCCGGGCTTCTGCCATACGCCGAAATGACCTTCTTTTTGGGGCGGATCGGGATAGCGTATTCTTGCGGTTTCTTCGCCGTATTGAAGCTCCTGTGTATCTACTAACACATCATCGGCAAAAAACCTTATGTTAAAGCTTATCATACGTCTTGGCACGGCGCTTATACCGCACAGCGTTTCATAGTTTACCGGCTCGGCAGCACCGCTGTAGCTGATACCGTCAATGCCGCCCAAACCTTTATCGAGATAATAACACCCGCTTATGCGGCCGGGATTGTCGCACGTACCCAAAAGCGCGCCTTGCTCTTCTTCGGCGTTTACCGTGGCGATTGAATAGCTAAACGAAAGATTATTTGATTTTCCGGCTATTCCGCCCACATATCTTTTGCCCGTGCATATGCATTTGGAATAGCATCTTTTTATACCCGTATCGCTCTTGCCGGAGATGCCGCCAACGTAATTTCCGCCGGTGCTTTCAACGTTTCCGTAATTCTCGCATTCGTATACGGTTCCGAGCTCAGAGAGCCCTACAACGCCGCCTGCGCAATCCTTTTTGCCTATTACGGCACCGTCGTTTGTGCATGATTGAAGTATAGCTTTTGTGCGGTATGTAAAATTAAGCGTATCGGGTTTTTCTATTTCGTTTTCAGGGTCTTTGGCATATTCTATCGAAAGGCTGCCTGTTATTCCGCCCGTGTTGCGGTCTGCCTCAATCTTGCCGTAGTTTCTGCACCCTGATACCTTGCCTTGTTTTGTATTTAAAATGTCCTCGTCAGATACGTCAAGAAACAAATCGGGAACATCGTCAATTGTTTGCGTCTCCTCAGCTTTGTCTACCAGAAGAGTCATCAGTGTATCAAACTGATTGCTTATGGCATTTACATCGTTTGTAACTTTTTTCCTTTCCGAAGAGGCGGCATTCCTAAGTTTTCCGATTTCATTTGAAATAGAGGCGAGCGAATTGAATAAGCTGTCGTTTGCTGATTTAAAATCACTGTTTGGCACCTTATATGTCAATCCGTCTTCGGCAGTTAATTCGGAAACGTTTTCTTGTATGTTTTCAGTAGCCGCTTTAATATCGTCGGCGGCATAATACAGTGATGATATTGCATCGCTGAGCTCTGCCTTGGCGTCTTTAAGCTGACTTTTAACATCGTCCGCATAATCCAGCGTATCGTTTGCGGCGTTGTCTGCTGCCGATCTGAGTCCGTTTAGCCCTTCGCTTACGGACCGTGTTGCATTTGTAAGGTTTGCAAAGGCAGATTCAACGTTTCGCAAGGCTGTCTGAATGTCATTAACGTCTAAATCTGAATTAAGTATAATTGTATCAAGACTGTCGGAAACTGATTGCATTGACGATATACCGCTTGATGTGCTTTCTTTTATGGCTGCGAGACTGTCTAATACCGCCTGTGTATTAACGCCTATATCTTCAAAGCTTTGCGGCGAAGATTGTATTATGCTTTTGATATCTTCAACAGAATCGTTAATTGCTTTTTTTGCGGCTATCATGTCGCTTAATGATTTGGAAAGGTCTTTGAGCGCGTCATTCATTTTTTTTGGATTTTTAACGCGCAGTCCGTCTTCGAATCTGTCGGCGGCCCTGCTTGCGCTTGAAGCCGCGCTGTTGAAGGACCCCTCCGAATACTTCAGCTCGTCTAATGCGTCATTTATTTTATCGATATCGTCACGCGTATCGGAGTCTGCCAATTCAACGCTTTCGAGTGCGTTTTTTGTTTTATCAAGCGCGTCCTCTGTGTCGGACGCGCCTTTTGCAAGAAGATCGAAAGAATTGCCGAGCTTATTTAAGGAATTTGAAACGGTGGCTGTAATTGTACTGATTTCGTTTAAATTATCGTCTGTAAAATCAATTCCTTGATTGATAAGAGATTGTGTGTTGTTTCTTGCTGACACAGACTGTTCCGAGATGTTGTTTAAATACGACTCCAACTCCGAATTCATAGAGTCTGTGTCCGCGATAAAATGCTCAGTCATAGAGTGTAGTTTGCCGAGCTCGCTGCGGATATCGTTTAGCGTTGCTTCCGATACGTCCAGTAAGATGTACGGCTCCATCTGTCCTACTATGCCGCCGACATCTTTCCTGCCTTGAATAAGACCGTTGTTTGCGCAGCCCAAAAGATACCCTGACTGTCTGCCCGCGATACCGCCCGTATTATAGCCTATATGAGGGTATCCGATGTTTGAATTGTTCGTACAGCCCTGAATTACGCCCGAACTATAGCCGGCTATTCCGCCTGTGTCGGTGTGCCCTAAAATACTGTCCTCTTCGTTTTCTTCTTTTTCGCTCATGTATGTTTCAACTATTGCGCCCGCGTCGGTATTGAGGTCCGAAATATCACGCTTTTTTTCCTCATAAACGGTGTTGACCTTTGCATCGTTTGTACAGTTTAAAACCTGACCTTCGTTTTTGCCGGTTATACCGCCTGTTGAGTTTTCGCCTTCCACACTTCCTTTTGTACTGCAAGAAATAATCTGACCACCATTTGTGTTTATTCCCGCAATGCCGCCGACAACGTCGCTTCCCGCAACCGCGCCTTCAAAACGGCACGATTCTATTATGCCGTTGTTTTCACCTGCAATACCGCCGACAAAGCTTTTTGAGCCAACGGGTATAATATTGCCTTTTACAGTTAAATTTGAAACACGGCCGCCCGCTTGAATATAGCGGAACATGCCCTGGTGCGAGCCGCCTTTTTGAAAACTTATTCCCGAAACAGTGTATCCGTTGCCGTTGAATACACCTCCAAAGACCGGAACGGGCGAATAATCTTCACCGTCAAAGTCAATGTTACATGTTAGGTTTACGGTTTTTCCCTGCGAATAAGTATTCAGCGTACAGTTTTTTGAAAATTCAAAAAAATCTTCTTTGCTTGAAATCGTTACGGTGTCGGCGTCTGCAGTTGTAATAAAAAGATTAATGAACATAAAAGTCATTGCAAGTATTAAGGAAAGTGTTTTATTCTTCAACCGTGCCGCCTCCTATCTTCAAGCGTTCTCTTATTTCGTCACGTATATTAAACGATGTCTTTTTAATTATATAATCGCACAGCACCAAAATCTGCGGCAGTATGCCCATAACAAGGAAAATAGAAATAATTGTTCCGCGTCCGAGCGCTATGCCGAGAGATGAAATGGCGGGGTCTGAGGAAATAAGACCGACTATTATACCTGCAGATGCCATTATACTGCCCGATGTAAAAACTGTCGGGAACGCGAGCGCCAAAGCACGCTTTATCGCGTCAAATTTATTCATATCGTGTCTGAGCTCAGTATACCTGTTCGTAATTACAATTGCGTAGTCGATATTAGCGCCCATCTGAATTGCGCTTACTACAAGATAGCTTAAGAAAAATATGGGTTTTTGTCTTATTGTCGGGAAAGAAAAGTTTATCCAAACACTGCCCTGTATAACAAATATTAATAATACCGGAATGCTTACAGATTGGAATGTGAAGAACAAAACTATAAGCACAAACAAAATCGTTAAAACAGTAATAAGCAGATTGTCTTTGCCGAACGCCGATGACAAGTCGTGATTGCTTGTCGCGTTTCCGGCTAGTAATACATCGTCGCCGTAATACTCTTTAGCCGTGCCGCGCACGGTTTCTAAAAACTCATATGTTTCTTCGCTTTCCTCGGGAATATTGAGATTAAGAACAATTCTTGTATGCTTGTCGCCTTCAAGCTGCTCTTTGCCGTCTTCGAGCTTTGCATACAGCGTATCAAGCTTATCCCGTGATTCGGCGTCTAAAGATACATAACCGTCTTCTGACAGATTATATACAAAATCGAACAAATCAATAAGCGGAATTTTGTAGTTGTCAATACCGCTTATTATTCTTCCGTAATTGTTGTTTTCTGCGGCATAGGATGTGTATACAAGACGTACAAGCTCGATATCAATATCTGTAAGCTCTGAGAATTCACGCGGCGAAAGAGCGTCGCCTACGGCATAGTCATCGGTTGCCTTAACTGCCGAGAGCGCTGTTACGTCCTCAACTTCATCGTATTTTGAAAGATCGTCTTTTAAAGCCTGCTCTTTTTCATAACTGCCCGAAGGCACTATAACGGCGAGAACGTTTGTATCACTGAAAGTATCGTTTATCATTTCTTTTGCAATACGCGCTTCGTTTTTTGCTATTGTTTTAAGATTTGTATCGCTGTAAGCATACGGACAGTGATATGAGAGAATAATTGCCGCGGCAACAATAACGCCGAAAATGCACGGCGCTATAAATCTTGACTTTACAACACCGTTTATCCACGGTGTGATCTCGGGGACAAAGCTTTTGTGATGCGATTTATCAATCAGTTTTGAAAACGACATCAAAAGTCCGGGCATCAGAGTAAAAACCGTAATAATACTTATAAGGATAGACTTTATTAAAACAATACTTAAATCAAAGCCTATTTTAAAGTTCATAAAGCTCATCGCCGCAAGACCGGAAAGAGTTGTAAGACAGCTGCCGGAAATTTCGGGTATTGCTTTTGACAGAGCATTTATTACCGCTTTTCTCGGCTCGTTTGTCTCTCGTTCTTCTATGTATCTGTGGCAAAGAATAATGGCATAATCTATTGCAAGCGCCAGCTGCAGCACAACCGCAACGGAATCGGAAATAAACGATATTGTTCCGAACATGTAGTTTGTGCCTTTGTTTATTATTGCCGCAGAGCCGAACGTCAGCATAAGTACGGGAACTTCCATATATGTTTTTGACGTAAAAAGCAGAACCGAAAGGATGATAAAAAATGCTATTATCATAACAACCTTTACTTCGCCCGCCAAGGTTTTTGCTTTTGTATCTCCGAGCTCTGCGGAGATATATGCATCATAATCCTTTGTTGCTTCTCTTATGTTTTCAAGCGCGGTTTCGCATATTTCATCATCATTACCGCCGCTGAAGGTTACAGAAAACAAAGCGGAAGCGCCCACATGGTGTTTTGACGTATCATCAAATGTAATATCTTTTACGCCGTCAATTTCAGCCAGCTCGCCGCACAGCTTTTCAGCATCGGAAAAAGCAATGTTATCCACCATAACCTCTGCGGTGGCATAGGTGACAAATTCTTCGTTCATCAAAGTCAAGCCCTTGCGGGTTTCTGTCTGCTCGGAAAGATAATCGGTTATATTGTTATCTACCTTTACCCAGCCGGAAGAAAAAATACTGAATATCAAAAGAATGATGTAAATAAGATAAATAGCTTTGCGTTTGTTAACAATAAACGACGCTATTCTTTTTATCTTCGGTGTTTTAACTTTTGATTCGCCCATATTTTCCTCCCTTCGAAAATACTTGACAAATGTCTATTAAACGATTACAATATTATTATAGCAATGAAAGTTAATAAATACAATATACAATATTTTTCATGCGGGTTTTATAATCAACAAATAAGATTGATTTTGTTTATAACATAGGAAATTGCTCGCAAGGTGAGCAATTTTGCTTGTTTCAAAAAAGTGTTCTGAATTGCCCCCAAGACCGGGGGCAAAGGGTTGAAGCGTTCTTAACGCTTTTTTGGTTGAGAGGTATAATATATGAAAAAAAATGAGGACAGAAGAATAAGAAAAACTAAAAAAGCGATGTCAGACGCACTCGCGAGTCTTCTTTTAAAGAAACCGCTTAATAATATAAGTGTTCGCGAAATAGCCGAGCTTGCAGATATAAACAGGGGCACCTTCTACCTTCATTACAGAGACGTTTATGATATGGTAGAACAGCTTCAGAATGAGATTTTCGAAAAATTCAATGAGATAATTGATAATTACGAACCGAAAAGCGAAACTGACAGCCTGTTTCCGCTGATTGTAGAAGTTTTTAATCTGCTTGCCGATAATTCTGAGCTTGCAAAGGTTTTAATCAGCAAAAACGGCGACGCGATATTTTTGGACAAACTGAAAAATCTTTTAAGAGACAAATGCCTTGTTAATGTAAAAAAACTTCTCAAAATCAAAAACGAAGATGAGTTTCAGTATTATTACGATTATATAATTGCAGGCTGTACGGGGCTTTTCGGCTCATGGCTTGCCGGCGGTATGAAAGAAACGCCCGTTGAAATGGCAGGGTATACGGAAGAGTTTATTATGAAAGGCGCAGACATATTTAAATAAAAGATCATTGATATAATGCCCGGCCGTGTCTGAAAAAGAGGTTTATAAATGAAAAAGGCATTTTGGGGATTGATTATTACATTGTTAATAACGCTGACGCGGCTTTCTGCAGTTTCCGCGGAAAATGACGCAATAATAAAAGTCGGCGACTATATAGAGATGGGCACATACCTCGGCGCGCCCATTCTTTGGCGCTGCGTTGATATTGATGAAAACGGGCCTTTGATGCTCTCCGACAAAATTCTGTGCCTGAAAGCTTTTGACGCCGCGGGGGAAAACGCAGACGGCTCGCACGGCAGAGGCTTTTATAAAAATAATATCCGGGGGTATTTCAGACGGCAGTTCGGCTCAAATAATTGGGAGGACTCCAACCTGCGCTCCTGGCTGAATTCTATGGCGCCGGCAGGCGGTGTTAAATGGGGGTGCAAAAATCCGCCGGCAGCGGAGTCCGTATGGCACGAATATAACGGATACGACGGAGAAGCGGGGTTTTTAAACGGTTTTTCGCATGACGAACGCTGTGCCGTAAAGGAGGTTTCGCAAAAGTCGATTCTTGACGGATATGAAGGTGCGGGAATTTCAAATACAATAGATTCCGATGCGCATGTATTCGGTTTCAATATTGAAGATTTACTTAAAAACTACAAAACATCATATTCTGAGCAGGTAAAAGACAAGATTTTTCTGCTTGATGTTAAAGGGCTTGACGCGGTGCATGAAAACGGCGATGTGCTCGGGCAATACTATTATATTGGAAAGCCGACCCGGCAGTGCGTTGACGGCTCGGAATATGAAACCTCGTTTTTGTCACCCGATAAGAATTGGTATTACTGGCTCCGTACGCCCGATGCGCAGACGGACAGCTATTTTGTCCGCACGGTATATTCGGACGGCGCAGTACTCAGCGCGTTTGCAAAAAACAGTATTTACGGCGTGCGCCCCGCATTTTATTTAAATCTTGAGTCCGTGAGCTTTACTGACGGCAATGGGACACAGGGTGCGCCGTTTTCTGTTTCCGCGGACGCTGCAAATTGGTATACCGATATAGAAGTGTCCGCAGAAACCGACAAAGACAGTATGACCGTAACTGCTGAAATCAGCAGATACTCCGGAAACAGTGAGAATATTCTGGTTTTTATCGCCGCATTCGATGCAGACGGTAAAATAATTGACGTACAGCAAAAGAATGTAACGGGCGCCGCTGCGGATACAGCGGAAAGCATTGCGTTTACGCTGCCGTCAGATACATCATGTTACAAACTGTTTTTCTGGGATGATAAAATGCATCCGCTGTGGACGGATTTAAACGGCAAATTCAAATACACGGAGCTTCAGGACGTTTCATTTGAGTCGGAGCACGATATAAGCGGATTCTTTATGAAGACTTATACATATACTTATGACGGAGAGTGCGACAGTATTGATATTGTGTTCTCGGAAGATACGGATTTTATGAGAATATATCTTTATAACGAAACGGGCGACCTTGTAGGTAAATATGCGGATAAGGATTTAGCCGGCAAAACAGTAAATATCCCGGGCAACACCGTTAAAGTTAGCTTAATGGGTTACGGCAGCACGGTGAGATACGGATTTAAAGCTGATGAAATATATGTAAATTATTGAGGACTGTGACAAACTCGGTCTACCGCAAGGGGAACGTATCCCGTCGTTTCTCACAGCCCTCTTTTGGTTTTAAAAATTTTCCTTGACAAATGAGGATATACATAGTATAATAGCAAACAGATTAGAATAGATTAGATTTGAAGAGCAGAGAAAAAACAATATTTGTGTATAACTGTCCCTTTGAATTTAGTTTGTTCAGGGGGTTTTTTCTTACCCTGATTCCGCATAACAAACTATATTTTATTGCCGTAGCGGAACGGCGAAAGGAGATTTTTATTATGAAAAGAACACTTATTTTGGCTTTGGCGGCAGCTATAATGCTTATGGCATTTGCAGGCTGTGCAAACAACGCACCGAAAACAGATTTTGGTGTTGACAGCGGTAAAGAAGTATATAAAGTAGGCGTAACGCAGTTTGCGGATCATCCGTCTCTTGACAACTGCCGTGAAGGCTTTATTGAAGGTCTCAAAGAAGAAGGTTTTGAAGAAGGCAGCAATCTTGAAATTGATTTTCAGTCCGCACAGGGCGATATGAACATCGCAAACCAAATAGCGCAGAACTTCGCAAACACAGGTAAAGATATCGTTTGCGGTATCGCAACACCTTCCGCACAGGCTCTTTATAACGCTTGCTACGAAAAGAAAATCCCTGTTATCTTCAATGCCGTATCCGATCCCGTAGGCGCAAACCTTGCGGAGTCACGCGATAAAGCGCTTGAAGGCATTACGGGCGTCAGCGATGAGCTTCCCGTTGAAGAACAGTTAAAGCTCATAAGAGAAATTCTTCCCGAAGCAAAGAAAATCGGTATTCTCTATACAACAAGCGAAGCAAACTCGGTAAGCACTATTGAAACATACAAAGAACTTGCAGGTAATTACGGCTTTGAAATAGTTGAAAAGGGTATCGGCACTCAGGCTGAAATCCCTCAGGCAACAGACGTACTTTTAAGTGAAGTTGACTGTATTTCGAACATGACTGACAACACGGTTGTAGCGTCGCTCTCCGTTGTACTTGAAAAAGCAGATGCCGCAAATATCCCCGTATTCGGCTCGGAAGAAGAACAGGTTGCAAACGGATGTATCGCGTCCGCAGGTCTTGACTACTTCAATCTCGGCATACAGGCAGGCAAACAGGCTGCAAGAGTATTAAAGGGCGAAGAGATTTCTTCTATTAAATACGAAACTATGGAAGAGAGCAAAATAACAATAAACAAAGCAGTTGCCGAAAAACTCGGAATAGAAATTCCCGCGTCTGTTTTGGATAAAGCAGAAGAAAAATAATTATAAATACGGCTAAACGTTTTCCAAAGGGTCTGTGCGCTATGGTACAGCCCTTTTGGTGTTTTGGAGGTTTTTCTCAATGATTGAAATAATTCTCGGAATAATACAGGAAGGATTTATATACAGCATAATGGCGCTGGGCGTTTATATTTCGCTTAAGATTCTCGATTTTCCCGACCTGTCCGTAGACGGCACGTTCCCGCTTGGCATGGCGGTTTCAACCGCGTGCATCGTGCACGGAGTAAATCCGTTTCTGGCAATAATTATCGCGTTTTTGTGCGGCGCTCTGGCGGGCTCGGTTACAGGCTTTTTTAACGTGAAATTACATATTTCGCCATTGCTTTCCGGTATTCTTACAATGACGGCGCTATATTCCGTAAACTATACAATAGTAGGAAAACCGAATGAGTTTTTGAAAATGGACGCGTCAACCGTATTTTCGGTAATACCGAAAAGCGCAAACACTTGGGTTTATGCGCACAGATATCTCCTTATCGCGTTTGTCGCGATGGTAATAATTAAGCTTTTGCTTGACTGGTATTTGAGCACAAAATCCGGTTTCCTTTTAAGAAGCGTAGGCGACAACGAAGGTCTTGTCGTAACGCTCGCAAAAAATCCCGGTCTTGTAAAAATAGTAGGTCTATCTCTTGCAAACGGTCTTGTGGCGGTTTCGGGCTCTTTAAACGTTCAGTATATGAAAGCTTTTAACGTGTCCGCCGGCACAGGTATGCTCGTTATGGGCCTTGCCGCCGTTATTATAGGTATGACCGTTTTCGGGAAGATTAGATTTTTAAAACCGACAACGGGCGTTGTGCTCGGTATGATTATATATAAGGCTTGTATATCCGCGGCGCTTATGCTCGGTCTGCAGCCGAAGGATACAAACCTTATCGTAACCGTTTTGTTTGTGGCAACGCTTGTTATAAACAACGCGCTGTCCAAAAAGAAAGTTGAAATTTAAGGAGGGGAGAATATGTTAGAGCTTAAATCAATTTACAAAACTTTTAATAAGGGCACAATTGACGAGAAAGTGCTCTTTGAAGATTTCTCCCTCCATGTAAAAAACCATGACTTCATATCCGTTGTAGGAAGCAACGGTTCGGGAAAAACTACAATACTTAATGTTATTTCGGGAGATATGCCGGTAGATTCGGGCTCCGTTTTGCTCGACGGAAAAGATATATCAAACGTTAAAAACTTCAAACGCGCAAAAGACATAGCGCGCGTTTTCCAGAATCCGTCGCTCGGCACCTGCCCCGCCATGACGATTTGGGAGAATCTTTCAATTGCAGATAACAAAGCCAAAAGCTTTAATCTTACAAAAGGTCTTAAAACGGGAAAGAAAGATTATTTCAGAAGTCTTTTGGAACAGCTCGGCATGGGGCTTGAGGACAGACTTACTGCAAAAGCCGGCGCGCTTTCGGGCGGTCAGAGGCAGGCGCTCGCGCTTATTATGGCAACAATGGTAACGCCGCGCATACTCTTACTTGACGAACATACGGCGGCGCTCGACCCGAAATCCGCGGAAACCGTAATGCAGCTTACCGATAAAATCATAAAAGAAAAAGACTTAACTGCCATAATGGTTACGCATAATTTAAGATACGCCGCAGAATACGGAACAAGAACAATTATGATGCACGAAGGCAAAACGGTTATGGATACCGAAGGTGAAGAAAAGAAGAATAAATCGATAAACGATTATCTCGGACTCTTTAACGAAATAAGCATTGAGTGCGGAAATTGATTAAAACACCGCCTGCAAATCATTGTTTCTTTGTACAAAAACAATAAAGTCGAAAAAACTCGAAAAAGGGTATTGACATCTTAAAGCCGCGGTGGTATAATACATAACGTTGTGCCGCAGAAAAAAGTTAAAAAAGTTGTTGACATCGATAAGGTGCTGTGGTATAATGAAAGTCCACCGACAAAAAACGGTGGGAATTGGACTTTGAAAATTAGATAGCGTAAAAGGGCTCAAAGAATAGTCTTTGAGTAAATTAAAAGAGATTGTTAAACAATCCTAAGTACAAGCCAGTACAA
>JAFZQX010000009.1 GCA_017620205.1 Clostridia bacterium
AACAACGTGCTTCCAGCCGTCCGGAACCTCAAAAGCTCCGCTTGTTACAGGGCTGTGGAAGCCGTTTGTAAGCTGTGTCCATGCTTCGCTTATTACATTCCATGTACCGTCAGGGTTTACTACAAGGTCAAAAGATTTACAGCCGCTTGTATTGTAGTCTACCCTGTAGCAAAGAATATGTTTCATATATGTGGGGTGAGCCGCGATATCTTTAATCCAGAAAGATATCGTGTTGTCCACAGATTCAAGACTATTGTTGAAGAACTGCACGTTCGTAAGATGGCCGTCATAATCTTCACCGTTAGTGCTAACAGGTTTGATCTTCGGGTCGCTGAAGTCTATATAATATGTAGTTCCGTTATCGTTATTCTGGAATGAGCCTTTTTCTAAATTGTTAATATCACCGTTATTTTGAGCATCAGGTCTCTTAGAAAAGCTCAGTGTTGTAGAAGACGCCATTGTACCGCTTTTTACGATGCCCGATGTTACTTCACCGGATGTAGCGGAAGGGGCAGCTACTTGTGCCGAAAAATTGGACATATCAAGTTCCAGTAACAAATCACCCGAGGGCGGGTTGCTTGCATCAACAATTGTAAGCGTTGCGGAAAGTACAAGGTCATCGTAACCCTCTTTAGTAATTGTAGCCGTTACGGGATATGTGCCTACGGCCGTTGCGCCGCTAAACGCAGCGCCGTTTGACGTATATGTAATTGTTACGCCCTGTGTTGCATTTGAGCCGGCAGTTACGTTTATCATATGGCTTGCGCCGTCATATGCAACAGTTGAATTTGAGAATGTATAGCCCGTGATGTCCTCAAGGATCGGTTCTCCCGTGTTTTCCATAAATCTGCTTACGCCGCCGTAATACTCACTCGGTACATCGTTACCGGTCAAAACGCCCTGATATATTTTGAAGTCGCCTATCTTGCCGTCAGGCGCTATCGCTTCGCGTGTTCTCCAGGGACCGTCGTCGGATGTATAAGCGTTTATGGATTTGGAGAAGAACGATATTGTCGCTCTGTCTATCGTTGCGCCCGAGGGAATATCAAGCGTTACCGTCTTTTTGAGAGCGCCGTTTATATAAACGTTCATTGTTTTTTTGCCGCCGGAGCTCTTGGGGTTTGTTATAAGAACGTGCTTCCAGCCGTCGGGAACGGAAAACGCGTCTGTCGCTGCGCTGGCGGGGTTATTTGATTTCGGAGCGCTTACGGCGTTCCATGTGCCGTCCGCATTTATACCGAGGTCAAATGATTCAAAATCTTTGCTGCTGCCCGAAGTATAGTCAACTCTGTAGCACAAAAGCTGTTTCCATTGGAAGCTCGGCGATGCGTCAAGCCAGAAGGAAATTGTGTTATCTGCGCTTTCAAAGGCGGTATTGTGCATCTGCAGATTGGTAAGGTGCTGCAAATAAGAACTTACTTGTGCTATATGAGGGTAAATCGTATAGTCAATGAAATCAAGATAATATGTAGTGCCGCCTGCGGCATTCGCGATTGAGCCTTTTGTAATGTTATTCTCGTCGTCGTTAGGTCTTCTGGAGAAGCCAAGTTCTGTGCCGTCTGCCCAGCTGCCCGATTTTGTAATGCCGCTTGACGCCTCAACGGAGCTTGCGGTAGGCGCATATCTTTGCGCCGAAAGATTTGTCATGTCAAGTTCAAGATACTTATCATGTACAAACGGAGCGGAACTTATCTTGATTTTCAGAACAGCGCTTAATTCGAGAGGGTTATAACCCGCTTTTGTAATGGTTGCCGTTACGGGATATGTGCCGGGCTTTGTAGCTCCGGAAAATGCTACGCCGTTACATGTATATGTAGTTGTTACGCCCTGCGTTGCGCCCGATGCCGCCACAACGTTTATCATCTGGTTTGAGCCGTTGTATGTAACTGTGCTGTTTGAAAACGTATATCCCGTAATATCCTGACCGTTTATTTTAAGCGTTGCGTTTAGGTAAAGGTCATTATAGCCTGATTTTGAAATTTTAGCCGTTACGTAATATGTGCCGACAGCCGTTGCACCATTAAACGCCGCGCCGTTACACGTATATGTTGTTGTAACTCCGCTTGTAGCACCCGAGCCTGCCGTAACCGTTATATTATGGCTTGCGCCGTCATAGTTTACGGTGCTGTCATTAAATGTATAGCCCGTAATATCGGGAAGCGATGAAGTGCCTGCGGTGTAGTAATCTTTGTTTAAGTTATATTCGGAGTAAATCTCTTCGGCTGAAAGCGCGCCGTCATATACCGTTACGTTTCCGAGAGTGAAGTCGTCGGGCCAGTAGAGGTCCTCTCCGGGCGAGTTCTCGCCGCCGAAGGTGAGTTTTACATCTGTAGCTGTGCCCGAGGGCTTTGTTACAATTTTTGAATATAAATATTCACCGTTTACATAAACCTTTATTGTCTTTTTGCCGTTTAATTCATATGTGGGGTTTGTTATTGTAAACTGCGCCCACTTACCCGCGGCTTTATCCGTGACATCTCCGTACTGCGTATCGTCCCATCTGCCTGTTTTACCGTATCTGCCGTTTAAGACAAACTGGCCCGATGTTGTAGCCTTCTGGTCAAACGTCACGAGATGCGTCGGCTCGCTTTCGCCGCTTGATGTCACGTTATAGTCAAAGAAGCTGTATTCTGCACCCGCTTTGTTAACGGGCGTATATTTAGCCCAGAAAGAAATAGTATTAGCTCTTGTTTCCAGGGACGGCTCGTCAATCATCATATAGTTGTTGCTTATGCCTGTTGTCGAGTCGTTTACTTCTCTTTCGAGGTAATATGTTTTCGTGCCTTTATTATTTGTAAACGATTTCTTTGTCATGTCAAGGCCAAATGTCGTGCCCGATTTTGACGACATTTTAACTTTTGTTGAAGAAGCTAAAGTACCCGTGTTTTTAACGTTGCCGACAGAACCTGTTGCAACTACCGGATCGGTCGTTGTGTCCTTTGCATATGTAGACATATCGAGGTTTACAAGCTTTGATCCCTGATAGGGCGATACCGTAAACGACGGCGCGGGATGAATCTGGTATTCCTGTGCCGGTGTTATTACAGTAGGCGCCGATCCGGATTTATAGCTGCCGTCGCATTTTTCATCAACCTCAGACGCAGTCAGATACTCGCCATTGAAGGCGCGCCAAAGATACATGAATATCTCTTTCTTTTCCATAGGCCATGCGTGACCGCCCCAAGACTCGGGAGCTACATGTTTATATACAAGACCGGATTTGTTATTGCCGTTTGACGCTATAGCGTATTCGAAACCGTTCATCCATGTTGTAAAATCGCCCTCTAAAGGACCTGCAGACATGAATACGAACGCGTCGGGATCCTTTGAGAAAAATATATCCTTTTTATAGGGATAATATGCGGAAGAATCTCCTTCGCTAACCCAGAATTTTGCAGCAGGGCTGAGTGCTCCTATCTTTTTAAGACGTGTGTTAAACTCCGCGCCGCACTGAAGAGCGCACATACCGCCCTGGGAAAAACCCGCGAGCAGGATATCCTGACTTGTATCGATCTGTGAAGAAAGCTGTCCCGATTCTATTTTTTCAAGGAGCAGGCCGAGCATATGGTCTTTCTTCGTGAAATAGAAGAAGTCTCCAAAGTTTATGATTTCTTCCGGTTCCAGTCCGTCAAAGTTATCCATATTGGGTATTACAACGTTCATCGGCGGGAAGTATCCTGCCTTTACCCATTCGTTTATAAAATATCTGAGGTCACTGCGAAGTCTTCCGGGACCGCCCTTTCCGCACATCATGATAAATGTCGGGTATTTGCCCGGCGCAATAGGCGTAAAATAGTGTCCTGTACACTCGTCGTTAAACGAATAAGAAACAAGTTGGTTTGCGTATACGTCGCCATCCGCCGCAACGGAAACCGTGCCCGCCGGCAATACCAGCAAGGTTAAAACCATCGTGACGCACACCAAAAGCGCCATAAAAGACATTATTCTTTTGCTTGTTTTGGTTATTATTTTCATATTGTCCCCCACCTTTTATAATAAATACATAAAATTTTCCAACCAGGACACATTTTTCTGTATAAATTATATCACAATTGGACTTAATATACAATTTTAAAAAACGTGGAAAAGTTTTCAATTTTGTGGATTTTTTAATACAAAAAAAGCGGTCAATTCAAATAAACTGAATTGACCGCTTTGTAAGTTTTTTTATAACCTTGTTTTATTTCAACACAACCGTTCTTTTAATAGGCTTAAGCGTTTCTAAATCTTTCCAAACAAAGCCTTTTGCCGTATAACCCGTTACGTCTTCGCCTGCGCCGAAATTGATTTTTGCCGTAACTTTGCCGCCCTCTGCCGTTTTTGCGATTGAAACGTTAACAATACCGCCGCTTTTGTAAACTGCTATTATTACAACCGGTGCTGCTTCTCCCCCATCGAGAGTATATTGGGCGCCGATCTCTGAGCCGGGAGCTATGTTGCCGTATATACCGAAGTTATCAGTTATTTCACAAGTCTTTGTTACGGCAGCTACGGTATCGCCGTCAGAAGTTAATATAAATGTGTATTCTCCTGCCGCAGCTTCCTCACCGAGATCTACCGTAAAGCTTACGGAGCTGTCCGTATAATCATTCTTCGCGTCCATGTAAACCACATTGCCGCCGCTGTCTTGTACAATCAGCGCAATGCGGTTTTTGCCCGATAATACTCTGCCCGTGCTTACCGTAAATGTATTGTTTCCTTTGTCAAACGAAACGTTAAAGTCAAACTGTTCATCTATTTTTTCTTCAATAGTAAGCGTTGCGTTTAATACGATGCTTTGATAACCCTCTTTTGAAATTGTAGCCTTAACGGGATATGTGCCGGGCTCGGTTGCGCCTGTAAACGCCGCGCCGTTTGACGTATATGTTATGCTTACGCCCTGCGTTGCGTTTGAACCGACCGCAACGTTTATCATATGATTCTGTCCGTCATATGTAACCGTCGAATTTGCGAATGTATAACCTGTGATGCTCTGCGGGATCGGTTCGCCCGAGCCTTCCGTATATCTGCTTACGCTGCCGTAATACTCATCCGTTATATCGTTGCCGGTCAAAACGCCCTGATATATTTTGAAGTCGCCTATCTTACCGTCAGGCGCTATCGCCCAGCGCGTTCTCCAGGGGCCGTCGTCAGACGTATAAGATCCTGTGGATTTGGAGAAGAACGATATTGTCGCTCTGTCTATCGTTGCGCCGGAGGGAATATCGAGCGTTACCGTCTTTTTAAGAGCGCCGTTTATATAAACGTTCATTGTCTTTTTGCCGCCCGAGCTCTTGGGGTTTGTTATAAGAACGTGCTTCCAGCCTTCGGGAACCGTAAACGCACCGTCAAGTCTGCCGCCGGGGTTTTCCGTCTTCGGAGCGCTTACTGCGTTCCATGTGCCGTCATTGTTTATGCCGAGGTCAAATGATTCAAAATCTTTGCTGCCGCCCGAAGTATAGTCAACTCTGTAGCACATAAGCTCTTTCCATACATGGCTTGCCGTTGCGTCAAGCCAGAAGGAAATTGTGTTGTCTGCGCTTTCAAATGAATTGTTATACATCTGCAGGTTGGTAAGGTGATTTATATAAGAATCGGTTTCTCCTATATGCGGGTAAATTTTGCTGTCATAGAAATCAAGATAATATGTAGTGCCGCCCGCGGCATTCACGATAGAGCCTTTTGTAATATTATTTTCGTCGTCGCTGGGTCTTCTGGAGAAGCCAAGCTTTGTGCCGTCTGCCCAGCTGCCCGATTTTGTAATGCCCGAGGATGCCTCAATTGAGCTTGCGGAAGGAGCATATCTTTCTGCCGCAAGATTTGTCATGTCAAGTTCAAGATACTGATCATGCTCAAACGGAACGTTACTTATCTCGATTGTCATAGTAGCATTTAATTCGAGATCGTTATAACCCGCTTTTGAAATTGTTGCAGTTACGGGATATGTGCCGGGCAGTGCAGCTCCCGTAAATGCAGCGCCGTTACACGTATATGTTATTGTTACGCCCTGTGTTGCGCCCGATGCTGCCACAACGTTTATCATCTGGCTTGAGCCGTTATACAGAACGGTTTCATCCGGGAACGTATATCCCGTAATATCCTGACCGTTTATTTTAAGCGTTGCGTTTAATATGAGATCGTTATAACCCTCTTTTGAAATTTTCGCCGTTACGTTATATGTACCTACATCTTTTGCGCCTGTAAATGCAGCGCTGTTACATGTATATGTTGTTGTAACGCCCTGCGTTGCTCCCGAGCCGGCTGTTACGTTTATCGTATGATTCTGACCGTCATAATCTACGGTGCTGCCTGCGAGTGTGTAACCCGTAATATCGGGGAGCGATGAAGTGCCTTCGGTGTAGTAATCTTTGTTTAAGTTATATTCGGAGTAAATTTCTTCGGCTGAAAGCGCACCGTCATATACCGTTACGTTTCCGAGAGTGAAGTCATCGGGCCAGTAGAGGTCTTCTCCGGGCGAGTTCTCACCGCCGAATGTAAGCTTAACGCTTGTAGCCGTGCCCGAGGGCTTTGTTACAATTTTTGAATATAAGTATTCGCCGTTTACATAAACCTTTATTGTCTTTTTGCCGTTTAATTCATATTCGGGGTTTGTTATTGTAAACTGTGCCCATTTGCCCGCGGCTTTATCCGTGACATCTCCGTACTGCGTATCGTCCCATCTGCCTGTTTTACCGTATCTGCCGTTTAAGACAAACTGGCCAGACGTTGTAGCCTTCTGGTCGAAGGTCACGAGATGCTGCGGCTCGCTTTCGCCGCTGTATGTTACGTTATAGTCAAAGAAGCTGTATTCTGTATTCTGTTTGTTTACGGGCGTATATTTAGCCCAGAAAGAAATAGTATTAGCTCTTGTTTCCAATGACGGCTCGTCAATCATCATATAGTTGTTGCTTATGCCTGTTGTCGAGTCGTTTACTTCTCTTTCGAGGTAATAAGTTTTCGTGCCTTTATTATTTGTAAACGATTTCTTCGTCATGTCAAGACCGAACGTTGTGCCCGATTTTGACGACATTTTAACTTTTGTTGAAGAAGCCAGCGTACCCGTATTTGTAACGTTGCCGACAGAGCCCGCCGTAAGTACCGGATCGGTCGTTGTGTCTTTTGCATATGTAGACATATCGAGGTTTACAAACTTTGAACCCTCGAAAGGTGCTACCGTAAACGACGGCGCGGGGTGAATCTGATATTCTTGTTCTGCACTTATTACAGCAGGCACAGATGGAGCTGAAAAGCTGCCGTCGCATTTTTCTTCAACATCAGACACACTCGGATACTCGCCGTAGAATACGCGCCAAAGATACATAAACAACTCTCTCTTTGCGATAGACCATGAGTGACCGCCCCAAGACTCAGGAGCTACGTGTTTATATACAAGACCGGATTTGTTGTTGCCGGTTGAAGCTATAGCGTATTCGAAACCGTCCATCCATTTTGTAAAATCACCCTTCTGCTCTTTCAAGCCGGCAGACATGAATACGAACGCGTCGGGATCCTTTGAGAAATAAATATCCTTTCTAAACGAATAATATCCTGTAGTATCTCCGTCGTAAACCCAGAATTTTGCAGCAGGACTTAAAGCGCCTATCTTTTTAAGGCGTGTGTTAAACTCCGCACCGCACTGAAGCGCGCACATACCGCCCTGGGAAAAACCTGCGAGCAGGATATCCTCTGTTGTATCGATCTGTGACGACAGCTGTCCCGATTCTATTTTTTCAAGGAGCAGACCGAGCGCATGGTCTTTCTTCGTGAAATAGAAGAAGTCGCCAAAGTTAATGCCTTCTTGCGGTTCTAATCCGTCAAAGTTTTCAATCGAAGGTATTACAACGTTCATCGGCGGGAAATATTCTTTCTTTACCCATTCGTTTATATAATATCTGAGATTCCGGCGAAGCTCATTGTCGCCGCCCTTTCCGCACATCATAATAAAGGTCGGATATTTGCCCGGTGCAATAGGCGTAAAATAAGTTCCTTTACACTCGTCGTTGTAATTATAAGAAACAATTTGGTTTGCGTATACATCATCTGCCGCCATAACAGATATAATACTTGCAGGTAAAGCTGTCAGAAGCAGCAAAATGCACAAAAGCATCGCAATTATTTTGCCTGTTTTACCTAAATTATTTTTCATTTTCTCTCCACCTTACTATACTAAATTTATAATATTATCCCAAGATATAATATACTATTTAAATCTTAACACAGTTAATGTAAAGATTCAATTTTCAATAACGTGGAAAAGTTTTTGATTTCGTGGACCGGTTTTCCGTATACGGCTATTGAAAATTGCAGCTTTATATGGTAGAATAATAACAAAAAAGGAGGATTAAATATTATGAAAAAGTTTTTTGCGGTAATTTTATCGGCTGCTTTACTTTTCTCTTTGTTCGGCTGCGGCGGCAAAAACGCGGCAACAGAGACGCCGGCGGCGGAAGACGCACAGGAAAGCTCAGCTATTGTGGGTCAGTGGAAAAACGACACCTATCTCCCCGGTACGGAATTTATTTATACGTTTAATGATGACGGCACGGGCGAATATGATGCAGGCGGCACACTTATGAAGTTTACATACGAAATTGACGGCGAAAACATTTCAATTCTTTATGACGGCAACACCGCGCCGTTTGAAACAACATTCCAGATTGACGGCGATACTTTAAACGTTTTGGACTCTTTGGGAAACGATACTTTATATGAGAAAATTAAATAAACAAAAAGGCTGCAGACAGAAATGTCTGCAGCCTTTTTGCATTTGGGTATATTGGGAATAGACAGTATCAAAAATTATAAAAAAACCCGGACTTATTTTTTAAGCGAATCCGTAAAGACGTTCATATCAATAACCGTATTTTGAAGTCTTGACTTTTCCGCCGCAAAGCAAATAAGATGGCTGCGGCTTGAAACGGTTACATCGGAAATGGAATCTGAAACGGTTCCGTTTGCTATATACTCATAAAGGTCTGACATAATGCCGAAGTCTCCGCCGCCGTGACCGCCGGCGATTGATTGGTCAAACGCATCGTCCGCTTCATAAAGCTCCAAAGTTTCTCTTGTCGCAAAATCGTAGAATTCCAATGACTGATTTTCCATATCTGCGCGAAGCTCGCCTTTTGTACCCATAAAGAGCGATGTTCTGCCGCCCTTGTTAAAAGCGGACATCGTAAGCGTTGCGTGGCCGAAATCGCCAAACTGCATATTTACAACCTGGTGGTCAACAACGTCGTTGTCGCAGTAATATACACATCTGCCGTACGGCGAGGTTTTTAAAATCTCATCAACCTCTTCGTCCGTCGGGTCAAATTTATTTGCCGCTATCGCTCTGAAATGCTGCACCTCGGCAGTATCGATTTTATATACATCGGGCGCATAATAGAAGCATTTGTCTTTATAAGGGCAGCCGTCCGTACATCTTTTGGGCGCGCCTTCGGGCGCGTTTTCTTTTCTGAAATATGTGAGGTCTCCGAAAGACTGCACCTTTGTGCAGGGTTTATCAAAAAGCCACTGCAGAAGGTCTGTATCGTGACAGCATTTTGCAAGTATCATCGGCGCGGATTCGTCCGTACGTCTCCAGTTGCCTCTTACAAAGCTGTGGCTCATGTGAACGTTTCCTACGCCTTCGGTGTGCACAACGTTTATAAGCTCACCTATTTTGCCAGAAGCTATTATCTCTTTAACCTTCTTATAAAACTGCGTATATCTTAAAACGTGGCAAACGAGTACCTTTACGCCGTTTTTCTTGGCAAAATCCGCTATTTCAAAGCACTCTCCGGGCGTAGGCGCCATTGGCTTTTCCAGAAGCAAGTCATATTTTTTCTCAATAGCCATCATAGCGGGCACATAGTGCATTTTATCCTGCGTGCATATCATCGCGATATCCGCAAACTTCGGAAGCGACAAAAGCTCTGCATAGTTTTCAAAGCACTTATCCTCCGGTACATTATACTTTTCTCTTAAATATTCTCTTTTTTCGGCTATAGGCTCTGCAAGACCCACAAGCTGAAATTTTTCGGGACATTTGTCAAGATATTTTATGTAACTGTTTCCGCGGTCACCGCCGCCTATGAGCAAAAGTTTTAACTGTTTCATTCTTTTTACCTCCTATCAATCTTTGGGGCAAATAAGTTTTATTGCATTTTTGTTTTTATCAAGTAAGGCAAGCTCCGCGTCATAGCCAACTGCGATTTTGCCTTTTTTAAGACCTAACAGCTTTGCCGGCGTTTCGGACGCCATTTTGAAAGCATCCTCTTCCGGTATGCCGAACTCTATCGCCTTTTTAACGCAGCCGAGCAGGTTTGTTGTGCTGCCGGCAAGCGCACCGCTTTTTGTTCTTGCAACGCCGCCTACTACGTCTATCGGCTGACCTCCGAACTCATATTCGCCGTCTGCAAGACCCGTGGCGCGCATGGAGTCGCTTATTATAACCATTCTGTCCGCGCCGAACGTTTTATAAAGCATTTTAATGATGCTTTTGTGAAGGTGCAGTCCGTCCGAGATAACCTGCACATATATGTTTTTTTCGATTGCCGCGCCTATGGGGCCGGGCTCTCTGTGATTTAGTGCGGGCATTGTGTTAAAGGTATGCGTAAGGCAAATGGCGCCTGCGTCAATAGCCTTTATCGCCGTGTCATAGTCGCAGTCCGTGTGCCCGATAGACACCGCCGCACTGCAGTTTTTAATAAACTCCATACTGCCTGCAAGCTCCGGCGCAATTGTTACCATTTTTATGTTTTTAAGAGTTTTAAACTCTCTGATATCGGGGTCTTTTATATATTTCTCATTCTGTGCGCCCTTGCGCGCTTTTGAAATATAAGGTCCTTCAAGATGATATCCTAAAATCTTAGCGCCCGCGGTTTCGGGAATTGTGTCCGTTACTTTTTTTATGTCCTCCATAGAAACGGTCATGGTAGTGGGCAGCCAAGAGGTTACGCCGTTTTGACCCAAATATTCCGAAATTTTTTCTATATTTTCGCCGTCCATGGTATCAACGCCCACGGCGCCGTGCGTATGGATATCTATTAGCCCTGCGACAAGCTGCATGCCTTTAAGGTCTTCCCCTTCGCCGCTTATTTTGCCTATTTCCGTTATCTTGCCGTTTTCAGTTTTTATATCAACAATTTCGCCGTTTACACGCGCGTTTTTATATAAAGCCATGTTTGTAACACACCACCGTTTCCGCTATCTTTCATAATACGTAAATGACAAAGGGATTATAACATCGCTGCGCCCATTGCACCTGCGTCATTCTGTAAATCGGAGATTTCAATGCGCACGCCTGCTTTTGTGAGCTTTTTAAGAGGTGCCAAAAGCTTGTCGTCCTGTCTTGTAACGCCGCCTGCGAGAACTACCGCATCGGGTCCGAAGATGTTTACAAGGCTGTTTATACCCATTGCGAGATATTTTATATAGTCGTCAAAAACTTTCTTTGCAACGGGGCAGCCCTTGTCTATTGCTTCAAAAATGTCTTCGCCCGTGAAGCTGCCGTCCTCTAACATTTTATATAAAATGCTGTCTTTATTTTCGTTTGCCGCTTTCTTAGCGTCGTTTATAAGCGCTGTCATTGAGCAGTACTGCTCCCAGCAGCCCGTCTGACCGCAGGGGCACGCTCTGCCTCCCTCCGCCTGAATAACAAAGTGACCTATCTCGCCCAGATTGTTGTTTGAATGAGCTATCTGCTTGTTCATTATAATGCAGCCGCCAACGCCTGTGCCTATGGTTACCAGTACTATGTTGTCACAGTCCTTTGTTGTGCCGAACTCCGCTTCGCCGAGCGCCGCGCAGTTTGCATCGTTATCAACCGTTACGCAGAGACCTGTTTTTTCGGTAATGAGGTCCTGCAGGGGTGTGTTTTTAAAGGGCAGGTTTGTAGCAGTTACCTTGCCTTCTTTTATAATGCCGGGCGTGCCTATGCCAACCGTTGTCAAATCATAATCGTTTTTAAGGCTTAAAATTTTATCGGAAAGGTCGTTTACTATTGCGCTTTCCGTTTTACCCGTCTCAATGCTTTCTTTATGAAGAATTTTTTCGCCGTCAACTATAACGAGCTTTATTGTCGTACCGCCGATGTCAACGCCGAGCTTTGCACCAGCGTATGCTTCTCTGTCGCAAAGGAGCACAACATCGGGATGAGTTTTTAAAAGTGTTGCGGGGTTGTTTGTGTTAATTTCGCCGTTTATAAGCTCGGACACTACCTTTCTCTTGTTTGCGCCGTTTGCGAGAATTATAATTCTTCTTGCATTTAAAATGGTTGACATGCCCATTGTAAGCGCCTGCTTCGGAACATCTTCATATGAATCAAAAAATCTTGAATTTGCTTTAATTGTGCTTTCCGTAAGCTTTGTAAGATGCGTGTAGGGGCTGAGCATGGAATCGGGCTCGTTAAAGCCTATATGACCGTTTCTGCCTATGCCGAGCACCTGCAAATCTATGCCGCCGCTCTCTTTAATCATTTCCTCGTAGTGCTCACATTCCTTAAGCGGGTCGGGAGCTTCGCCGTTCGGGAGGTGAATGTTTTCGTCTTTTATATTGATAAGTGAAAAGAGGTTTTTTCTCATGAAGTAGTCATAGCTCTGGTCGTTTGCCTTCTTTATCGGATAGTATTCGTCAAGGTTATATGTTGTGATATCGGAAAAATCAAGTTCTCCCGCGCTGCACATTCTGCCAAGCTCAGAGTAGAGACCAATGGGTGTTGAACCTGTTGCAAAGCCCAAAACGCTGTTTGGCTTTAAAATAACCTGCGACGCTACAATTTTAGCCGCTTTCTTTGACATTTCTTCGTAATTGTCACATACGATAACTTTCATGATATCAAATCCTTTCAAAACTTTTTTCTGTTTTCGCCCTCATTATAGCACCACCGAATTTATATATCAATACGCAAAAGGTTCAATTTTATATGATTTTAGTCCATGGCTTGATAAAATGCACAGAGCGCAAAAGGCAACCGATGAATATATAATTTAGTTTTATTCTTTGTCTGATAAAACACATAACGAAAGAACCTGCAAGAGGGCAGGTTCTTTTGAATTACGCCTTTTGCTACGAACAAACGTCACCTCTCGCTGTACCTATGTACAGCTTCGGGTAACCCCTTCGGGTTCCGTTTGTCCGTTCTGCACTATTTTCTCTTCGCCCTAAATAGGCTTGATAAAATGCACAGACCACACGCGCCATTGGGGACGGCCCCTTTTGGCGCGCAAAAAACCGCTGTGCGAAATTGTACCAAAAGGGGACGGTCCCATTTGGGTAAGTATTATCCGAGGTGCTTTGCGCCCCACCTTCCCCTTGTTAGGGGAAGGCTTTGGGTACAAAAACCCCGCTGTGTTTTGCACAGCGGGGTTTTAAATTAATCTATTATTCGAAATCGTCGTCTTCGTAATTGTATGCACCGGTTAAAGTAAAGTCATCTAAACACTGTGTCTTTGCGATAGGCAATATGCCGTCTGCCCAAACAAAAAGCTTCATATACTTTGCTTTATCTGCAAGCTCTATGGGAACCGAGGTGTACGGAGCAAACCATTCGCCGTCTCCGGAAACAGAATATTTTTCCGAAGAAAAACTCAGAATCTTGCCGTTTTCATCGTAGAACACGAAGAATGCAATAACATTATCATGGTCTTTATCGTATCTGTTCCTAAACTCACAGCCAATGCAGTACGAATTTTCATCATCTTCGTCTTCTTCACAAAAGAAAGAGTTATCGTAGTAGGGGACGAGTGCAGATGTGTAAGGATACTCGCCGAGGAGTATATAAGGATTTTCGTCCGCCGCAAACTGCTTTGCACTTCCGGAAAACTCCTGAAACTTTGTATCGTCTGCGTAAAGCTCATCGTCATAATAATAGTACGGTATCGCAGCTAAAGTATAGCCGCAGTTTTGAGGAATTGTAGCACAATGAGTTATAATTAGGCGGCCCTCATCCGTCTCTTTTTCATCAACCTCGAAGCACTCTATGATATTTTCCGCATTTTTATAGTCTTTTATTTCTTCTTCCGGCTGCGGTATTACATAGACACACTCATAACTGCGATACACATCTTCGTTTTCATAATCTACGGTCGGGTACACCGTTTTGCCCTTCGGAATGCAAACTACTATATCATCTCTCGAAGAAGAAAGTTTTCCCGCGTCCGAAACAAGCGGCACTGTTTCCGTATTGTTTTTGTAATTGCCGCGCCCGTAAATATCTTTCAGCTGATTTTTAAGCGAAAAGTACAGTATGGCATCGCCTGCGCCCATATCGTCTTTAAACGCAAATTCTGCAGAAGTTTCTCCCTTATTAATTTCAAAATCAAGACTGTCAAGATAGTAATAAGGCGATTTTGCCGACTGCAGCGAAATTGTGCCGTATATAACATCATACTCCTCTCCGTCCGGATCGATAAACGCAGCCGTGTCTTCGGGAAGCTTTATAATTCCGCTGTATTCTTTCGATTCTTCAAAGTTTTCGAAATTAAGCGTTACGTCATTTTTAAGCTTTTCATATTCCTGTTCCTGTCTGACATACTCTCTGCCGTCAAAAACAATGTAAACCGTGTAATCTTTGTTTTCAATAACCCTTAAGTCATAGTCTGCTTTGGTTTCGTTTGCCGCTATTGTGCCTTCACTTTTAAATACATAACCATGATTGCTGACCAGGTAACTTCCGTTTTTGTCATATTGCTTTACCCTGTCCCCTTCCGCATATACGGTATATTTTAAATCATTTTCATGTTCGGGAACGTTGATCTGTCCGCTGACGGACACTTTTTTTTGAATGCTCTCAACATAAATATCGTTTTCAAGCGATTCTGTGAAATCAAAATCATAGCCTGCACAACCGTCTGTATCAATTCCGTAGCCTATAATAAACCTGCTTCCCTCACTAACTTTAGTGGTTTCTATGGCATAGTCTATGCTGTTACAGCCGTACGGAATTACAAAGGTTTTTTCTTCTCTTATACTTACGTTTCGTGAAATTCTGCCACGAATACCGGAAGTTGTCGGAACGGATATTTCTGTGCCTTTATAGCCTATGCCGTTGCGCTCTTTTTCCCACTCTCCGTAAGGCAGGGCCGCTGCATGGTTTCTCCTGCTCCCGATATACACGGTAACGGGCAAGCCGCCCTCGGGAACCGTAATGCTGTCGTCCAGATATATGGTGCCGCTGACGGTTACAGCTTCCGTACCTGCCGATGCAGGAATGAAAGATACAATAAGTGCTGCCGCAAGAAGTAATAATATAAAACGTTTTTTCATTTTCTATGTCTCCTAAAGATGTAGTATTCCTTGCAAAAAAAACCGCTGTGCCGTTATTGCACAGCGGTTTGCTGCTTTAATTATTTATTAACTATTTCAAGCGTTTCTCTTGCTATCGCAAGTTCCTCGTTTGTCGGGATAAGCATAACCTTAACCTTTGAATCCGCAGCGGAGATAACGCGCTTTTTGCCTCTTACATCGTTTGCTTCATCGTCAATTTTTACGCCTAAGTAGCCGAGATAGTTCTCGCAGATGGATTTTCTAACGGCTTTATCGTTTTCGCCTACGCCTGCCGTAAACGCTATTGCGTCAACGCCGTTCATAGCGGCTGTGTACGCGCCGATGTATTTTGCAACTCTGTATTCGAATGCTTCGAGAGCAACTTTAGCTTTGTGGTTGCCTTCGTCCGCAGCTTTGCCTACATCGCGGAAGTCTGACGATACGCCGCCACTCATGCCGAGAATACCACTCTTTTTATTTAAGATATTAAGCATTTCGTTTACGTCAATGCCTTCATGGTTACAGATAAACTGGATAACGGCGGGGTCGATATCGCCCGAGCGCGTGCCCATGATAAGACCTTCCAACGGCGTGATACCCATTGTTGTATCTACGCACTTGCCGCCGATAGAAGCGGATATACTTGCGCCGTTTCCGAGGTGGCAAACGATAACCTTAGCCGTTTTGGGATCGAGCTCACCAAACTTTATAGCTTCTTTTGAAACGAAGCTGTGGCTTGTGCCGTGGAAGCCGTAACGGCGGATTTTGTATTTTTCATAGTAGCTGTAAGGAATAGCATAGAGATATGCTTTCTCGTCCATAGCCATACCGAAAGCCGTATCAAAAACAGCAACGTTGGGCTTGCCGGGCATTGCAGCTTCGCAAGCTTCAATACCGATAAGGTTTGCAGGGTTATGGAGAGGTCCAAGGTCGAAGCACTCTCTTATAACCTTTTTAACGTCGTCGTCTATAAGAATAGACTCTGTGTATGTATTGCCGCCGTGGAGTACGCGGTGGCCGATAGCCGTAATTTCATCCGTGTTACTGATTACGCCGTGGTCTTTGTCCGTTAAAGCGTCAAGAACGAGCTTTATAGCGTCCTTATGTGACGGCATGGGCGTTTCTAAAACGAATTTATCTTTGCCTGTCGGCGTATGAGTAAGTTTTGAGCCTTCAATGCCTATTCTTTCGCAAAGACCTTTTGCGAGAACGCCTTCCGTTTCCATATCGATAAGCTGATATTTAAGGGAAGAGCTTCCGCAGTTTACAACAAATATCTTCATTTTTAATCTACCTCTGTTTCCTATTATTTATTCATCTGCGCCTGAACGCATGTGATAGCTACAACGCCAACGATATCGTCTGCGTCACAACCACGTGATAAATCGTTTACGGGAGCCGCGATACCCTGTGTTATCGGGCCGTAAGCTTCAGCTTTTGCAAGACGCTGAACGAGTTTGTAACCGATGTTTCCTGCATCGAGGTTCGGGAATACCAAAACGTTTGCCTGACCTGCTGTTTCGCTGCCGGGAGCTTTTGAAGCGCCTATTGCGGGAACCATAGCAGCGTCCGCCTGGAGCTCGCCGTCAATTTTGAATTCGGGGGCTTTCTCTTTTGCAAGACGTGTAGCTTCAACAACTTTATCAACAAGCGCGTGTTTTGCGCTGCCGTGGCTGGAGTGTGAAAGGAGCGCTACCTTCGGCTCTGCGCCAAAGAGAGCTTTAAATGATTTAGCCGATGAAATAGCGATTTCTGAAAGCTCGTCAGCCGAGGGGTCCTGAACAAGACCGCAGTCGGAGAATACGAAAGCGCCGTTTTCGCCGAATTCGCAGTTCGGAACTACCATAGCGAAGAACGCGGAAACGAGCTTTGTTCCGGGGGCTGTTTTTAAAATCTGGAGCGCCGCGCGAAGTACGTTTGCGGTTGCGTTTATAGCACCTGCTACCATACCGTCAGCTTCGCCGGATTTAACCATCATAACGCCGTAGTACAAAACGTTTTCAATTGTCTGAAGCGCAACTTCGGGAGTCATACCTTTTGCTTTTCTCATTTCATAAAGCTTGTCCGCATATTCCTGCTTGTTTGCAGCTGTTGCGGGGTTTATAAGCTTTGCGGCGGAGATATCAAGGCCTTCTTCGGAAGCCATATTCTTAATCTCTGCTTCATCGCCGAGTATTACGATATTTGCAATACCCTTTTCCAAAACTTTTGCAGCAGCGCGGATTGTGCGGATATCGCTGCCTTCTGCCAATACTATTGTTTTTTTATCGCTTTTTGCTCTTTCAATTATGCTGTCTAAAAATTTGCTCATAATAAAAACTTACCTTTCTGCCCACAAATTTAATTTTTCACCTTACCTATGGGCGGGCAAAGCTATATACATAACATTTCTATTATACTATAAGGAAAATAAAATTTCAAGTGTTTTTATGTGATTAAAAACGCCAATGCTTCGCGGATAGTTTTAACTGCGTGGATTTTTACGTCCGCGATTTCTTTTGCGGCTTTTGCGTTTGCCGAAGGGATAACAATCTCTTTAAAGCCCATTTTTGTGCACTCCGATATTCTTTTGGGAACGTCCGATATAGATCGCAGCTCGCCCGTTAAGCCTATTTCGCCGAGGAAAACGGTGCCGGAAGGCGCGGCTGCGTTTCTAAGGCTTGACGTTATAGCCGCCATGACGGCAATATCCGCCGCAGGCTCGTCAATTTTAAGGCCGCCTATAATATTTACATAAACGTCCGAGGTTGAAAGCTTAAGCCCTACCCTTTTTTCAAGTACTGCCGTTAAAAGATTTAAACGGCTTAAATCAAAGCCCGATGTCATCCTCCGCGGTATGCCAAAGTTTGTTGGAGCTACAAGCGCCTGAATTTCCGCCAAAATAGGTCTTGAACCTTCAACGGCGCAGAAAACGACAGAGCCGGGCGCGCCCTCGGGGCGCTCCGATAAAAGCATTGCGGACGGGTTTAATACCTCGCGAAGGCCTTTATCGCACATTTCAAAAACGCCAATTTCGTTAGTTGAGCCGAACCTGTTTTTAACCGCCCTTAAAATCCTGTAGCTTTGCTGTCTTTCGCCTTCAAAATACAAAACGCAGTCTACCATATGCTCCAAAACGCGTGGGCCCGCGATAGATCCGTCTTTTGTAACATGGCCTACAAGAAAGACAGACGAAGTTCCGCTTTTTGCAAAGCGCATAAGGCGCATTGTAATCTCTCTTACCTGCGAAACGCTGCCCGAAGCGCTCTGAACATCACTTGTATACATCGTCTGAACTGAGTCTATAATCAGCGCTACGGGGTTTAGCTTTTCCGCGTGCATTATAGCGCTGTCTATATTTGTTTCGCTTAAAATATAAAGGTTATCGTTTTTTACACCTAACCTGTTTGCGCGAAGTTTTAATTGTCTTGCAGACTCTTCGCCCGAAACATAAAGTACGTTTCCTATGCCGCAGAGAGTTTGACAAATCTGAAGTAAAAGCGTAGACTTGCCTATACCGGGCTCACCGCCGACAAGCGTTAAGGAAGACGGCACAATGCCGCCGCCCATAACGTTATCAAGCTCGCCTATGCCCGTTTTAACTCTTATATCGTCCGTTACCGCTATATCGGTTATATTTGAAGGGGCGTCGCCGCCTAAAGAGGGTGCCGCACTCTTTTTATCTTTCGCGGGTGTCTGCACCTCTTCGACAAATGTGTTCCAGTTATTACACGCAGGGCATTTTCCGAGCCATTTGCCCGTTTCATACCCGCATTCCTGACAAATAAATATTGATTTCGTCTTCATATCATCATTCCAAATCAAACAAAATGCAAAGCATTTTGCACCTTAATTATTCATTCTTAAGTATTCATTATTCATTATTAATCATTTATATCTTATTGAGCTTCCGCCCATAAACTCGCGCATGATAGACATTGGCGGTACGTATTTGCCGTCAACCGGCTCAAAGTAGCTGAGCATGTCATAAAGCCTTTTATACGCCACCTGATGCTCACCGGGAACTTTGAGCGCGTCTTCTAAAAGCTCGCACGCAACCGGTTTATAAAACGAAAACTCGTAATACGTTGAGGAGTTAAATATAACGTCCGCGTTATGTTCGTAGGGGAAAATAGTTTTAATCTCGCTTTTTGTAACGTTTTCCCAAAGCTCGTATGTTTTAACCGCGGGGCAGTTTCTGTATCTGCTGTCGCGTATCATACGGCGCAGAAGCCTTGTATCTGTAGGCGAAATGGGGTTTACGTTATCAAAGCAAAGCGCCGTCAGCGCGCTGCAGTATATTCTGTACAAATACTGCGTAGGAACGCCTTCTATGAGTCTTTCATTTAGCGCATGGATACCTTCAACTATTACAACGCTTGACCTGTCAAGTTTCACTTCTCTTGTCTCACTGCTTCTCGTGCTTGTATGAAAATCAAACTTCGGCAGTAAAACAGTTTTGCCTTCCGCCATCTCGCGGAGATTTTGCCGGAAAAGAGCAGAGTCAAGAGAATCGAATGTTTCAAAATCGGGCTTGCCGTCCTCCGTGCGCGGCGACTTATCCGCATCCAGAAAATAGTCGTCCAAGGAGATAACCAGCGGCTTTAAGCCGTTTGCGCGAAGATGAAGCATAAGCCTGTTTGCAAAGGTCGTTTTGCCCGATGACGACGGGCCCGCTATCATTATTACCTTTCTGTTTGCATCGTTTTTAATGCTTTCGGCTATATCGGATATTTCTTTTTCATGTATGATTTCGGCTATGTTTATAATCTCTCTCGTATTACCCGCGTTTATTTCACGGTTTAAATCAAAAACGTTTGATATGCCCGTAACCTCGTTCCATTGGCGGTATTCGTCTATCGTCTTTATAATTTTCTCACCCCAAATAAAGGGAGGATAACTGCCGCTGTAACCGGGGTGCGGATAGCGAAGCAGAAAACCCGATTCAAAGGGCATAAGCTCAAACTCGGTAAGTTCTTCTGCAGTATCTACTATTTCGGCATAAATGCCGTAATATTTTCCGCTGTCCTTAAAATAGGTAAAGGTTTCCTTAGGGGTATTTAGAATCTTTTCGGCAAGTTCAAAATTCCCTGCCTTTTTTAAAGCCTCGCTCACCCTCTCCTTCGGAACCGTCCCTTTTGTAAGCGGGAACTTACTGTCCACAAGATTTGTCATCATATCTTTTATTTTTGTTATATCTTCGGGGTGAAGAGAAATATTTGAAAATTCAACATACGTAGAGCGGTTTACCGACTGATGAACTTCATAGACCGCATCGGGAAAAACGCGGTTTATTGCCGCTATGAGCACAAGCAGCAGGCTCTGTCTGTAACAGCGGTAGCCCTCGTTTGTCAAATACATTTTTTTGTCTGCCATTTTTTATCCTTCCTTTCGCGTAAAAATTTTGGGTATGCTTTCTTTTCTCTTTATAATTTCATCGAATTTGTTTATATAATCGTCTGCGTTTTTGAAGTTAAAAACGCGCTCTATTCTGTCATCCATCACGAGCTTTGTAACACCGCCCGCGCCGAGCGCGAAAACGGATGCGCTATCGCTCATCGTATCGGAATTATAAAGGCACTCAAAGCCGCGTTTGGAATAGCCTACGTTTTCAAGATTTCCGCTTGTTGTTTTCTGTTTATAAAGATAGTACGGGAAAAGGCCTTTTTCTTTGCATTTTTCAGCCGCGGTATCAACCATTTCTTCTATGCCTGCGGTGCTTATTTTTTCATGTTCCGCTTTTATCCTGCTCGCCCTTTTTATATAAAGAGTATGCACAGTTAAGTTTTCGGGTGATAGTTTCAAAAGCGTATCACAAGTTTCCGAAAACATCGCGGGCGTTTCAGAGGGCAGTCCCGCAATTAAATCGCAGTTTATATTACGGAAGCCCATTTCGCGTGCCAGATTATATGCGTTTAAGAAGTCTTCAAATGTATGGTTTCTGCCTATACGCTTTAAAGTTTCGTCCCACTTTGTCTGCGGGTTTATGCTTATGCGGCGCGCACCGCTTTCAAGGATAGCCGAAAGCTTTTCGCGCGTAATGGTATCGGGTCTTCCAGCTTCAACGGTAAATTCTTCAATTTGCGATACGTCAAAGTTTTCCGACACCGCCTCAAAAAGCGTTTTAAGTTCACTCTCGGAAAGCGCCGTCGGCGTGCCGCCGCCGAAATATAAATTGCGAACGGATAGTCCTAAATCATTTATTATTTTTGAAATTACTTTTATCTCTTCGCAAAGCTTTTTTACATACTCTGCGGAGAGCTTTATCATTTTTGATGCGTCATGCGAGATAAATGAGCAGTAGCTGCACCTTGTGGGGCAAAACGGAATGCCGATATAAACAGACACTTTGCTTTTATCGTTTGTGCAGAGGTTTCGCTCCGCCTTTGCTATATCTATTGCAAGGCGCGCTTTCTTATCGGTTACAAGATATGTATCTTTTAAAACGGCCAAAACCTCATCTTCGGCAGCACCGTCTTCAAGCATCTTTCGCACGGGTTTTGCGGGGCGGATGCCCGTTAAAATGCCCCACGGCGCGGGGATATCCGATATTTTTTCAGCCGCACCGAACGCGGAGCGTTTTATAAGATTTGCGTAGTCCTTCTTCGTTTCGCATACGCCCGAAAAATCAAAAGACGCGCTTTTGCCCTCATATTCTATTTCGGTATGAACATAAGAGAGCCCGTCTTTTTCCGTAAGATTTGATATTATTTTTAAATTTTCATGCTGCGGAAAAAACAGGAGTCCTATCTGTTCCGTTTCGTATTTAAATGAGTGGTTATTTAACAGAAGCATATGGATTATTCTTTTTCTCAAAGCCTATTGTGGTATCGTCGTTATGGCCGGGGAAAACATGTGTATCTTCCGGCAGGCGCATAAGTTTTTTAATTGAAGCGTAAATTGTTTCCGCGTTTTCCATAGAGTGAACACCGATAGACAGCTTAAAGAGCGTATCGCCCGAAAAGAGCGCGTTGCCGCATCTGTAGCAAACGCAGCCGTCTGTGTGACCGGGCGTTTCGATTACTTCAAACATCATTTTACCTACTTTTATTTTATCGCCGTCTTTAACTGTTTCATCAAAAAATATTTCATCGTGCTTGAAACCGAAATCACGGGCGAGACTATCCTCTTCGCTCTTTAAAAGAGGCGCGTCCTTTGCGCTTACATATACCTTCGCACCGAGCGCACTCCGCAGCTCGTTTGCAGCCAAAATATGGTCAAAGTGGCCGTGCGTTAAAAAGATGTGCTTTACGGAAAGCCCACGCGTTACAGACAGTATATATTCCGCGCAGCCGCCGGGGTCAACAATGGCGCCCACATCCCCGTCCGATACGATATAACAGTTTTCTTCAAGTCCGTTTGTAATAATTCTTTTGATGTTCATATTTACGCTTCCTTTTTTCTACTGATGTGTTCTTATAACATTATAAACACCGGGGATGGTGTAAAAACGTTTTATAATATTTGTCAGCTGATTTGTGTCAATAACTTCTATGGTAAGATCAACAACCGCGAGGCTGCTTTTCGTAACCCTCATATTAAGAGCGTTTATAGCTATTTTATAATCGTTTACGGCAAGCGTAATATCGGACAGGAGGCCGCGGCGGTTTGTAGACTCAATTTTTATGTCGCACATAAATTTGCCGTGTACTTCTTCAACCCAATGACATTTTATAATACGCTCTTTTTCCTCTTCGCTGAGTTTATCGGGACGGACATTTATACAGTCCGTTCTGTGCACGGAAACGCCGCGCCCTTTTGTTATAAAGCCTATTATGTCATCGCCCGGAAGCGGAGTGCAGCAGCGCGACACACGAACAAGACAGTTATCTATTCCCTCAACCGCTATTGTAGTTCCCGCGGCACTCTTTCTCGGCATTACTTCCGTTATTACGGGTTTTACCTCTTCCTCTTCTTTGTGCAAACTCTTATTAAGCTCTACAAGTCTTGTTATAACCTTTGCGGCAGGTATTGTGCCGTATCCGACAGCGGCAAACAAATCGTCCTCGTTTGCATATCCGAAACGCTTTAAGCATTGATCCATATATTCCTTCTGGAAAAGGACGCTTTGAGCGTATCCGAGTTTTTTCGCTTCATGCTCTATAAGCTCTTTACCGCGCTCTATATTCTCCGTTCTCTTTTCCTTTTTGAACCACTGGTTTATCTTGCTGCGCGCCTGTGAAGTTTTACAAATGCTGAGCCAGTCGCGGCTCGGGCCGTGAATGTTTGCCGAAGTTAAAACTTCAACAATATCGCCCGTAGCAAGTTTATAGTCAAGCGGCACTATTTTTGAATTAACTTTAGCGCCCATCATTTTATTTCCGACCGCGCTGTGAATTGCGAAAGCGAAGTCAATGGGCGTTGAGCCCGCAGGCAGGTTTATTACGTCGCCGCGCGGTGTAAATACAAATACTTCGTCCGCGAAAAGGTCTATTTTTAAGGTCTGCATAAACTCTTCCGCGTCGTCAACATCCTTTTGTATTTCAAGCAGCTGCCTTATCCAAGCGAGCTTTGAATCGCTCGTTTTTTCTTTTCCGTTTGTAACGCCTTCTTTATATTTCCAATGCGCCGCGATACCTTTTTCCGCCGTTTCGTGCATCGCGTACGTTCTTATCTGAATTTCGCACGGATGTCCCTCGGGACCTATAACGGTTGTATGAAGCGACTGATACATATTCGGCTTCGGCATGGCGATATAGTCTTTAAATCTGCCCGGCATCGGCATATAAAGCTCATGCACCATACCCAAAACAGCATAACACTCGTTTATTGTGTTTACTATAACGCGCACCGCGAAAAGGTCATATATCTCGTCAATAGACTTATTCTGCGCGTACATTTTGCGGAAAATGCTGTAAATATTTTTAGCTCTTCCCGAAATTGTGGCTTCGATGCCGAGCTCCTTCAGTTTCGGTTTTATGGTTTCTATAATATCCCTTATATACTGCTCTCTCTCGCTTTTACGCGCCTTTATGCTCTCAGCTATTTCATAGTATGCAACGCTGTCAAGATGGCGCAAAGACAAGTCTTCAAGCTCGCTTTTAATTGACGCGATACCGAGCCTGTGCGCAAGCGGCGCGTAAACTTCAAGCGTTTCGCGCGCTTTAAGACGCTGCTTTTCGGGGGATACGTTTTTTAAAGTGCGCATATTATGAAGTCTGTCCGCAAGCTTTATAAGAATTACGCGGATGTCCTTTGCCATTGCAAGAAACATCTTGCGCAAGCTTTCTATCTGCTGCTCTTCTTTGTTTGTAAACTGGATTTTATCAAGCTTTGTAACGCCTTCAACCAAAAGCGCAACATCTTCGCCGAAAAGCTCCGAAACATCCTGGTAATTGCTCTTTGTGTCTTCAATAACGTCATGCAGAAGACCGGCGGCTATGGCGTCGCAGTCAAGCTGCATATCGGCTAAGATATGCGCAACTTCAAGAGGGTGTGTAATATACGGCTCCCCCGAAACTCTTTTCTGGTCGCCGTGCATCTCGCGCGCATATCTGTAAGCCCTGTCAATAAGATCAACGTTTGCCGTCGGATTATATTTAAGTATTTTTTCTTTCAATGTTTCAATCGTGTTCATGTTCACATCTCTCACATTTTCATGTCCAATATTTTAAACTGTGGCGAAACTTTACCCATAAATTCGTTTTTATCAAGCAGTGCCGCAATACTTATCTTTTCCGCCGAGGATACCGCCTCCGCCATATCGCCCATTGAAAAGCCTATGGCGGAAAATCTGTTTCCGTTTTTTTCAAATGTCAGAAGCAGATGTTTCCCGTCGCGGGACTGTTTTACCGTTATAACCTTTGCGTCAATAACAGCAAACACAGGTTTCGGATTGCCCGTACCGAACGGTTCAAATTTTTGCAGCTCATTAAAAAGTCTTAAAAGAGAGCCTCTGCAGGACAGGCGGCAGTCAATATCAACACATGAAACCATGTCTCCTTCAGAGAGCACTCTGTCCGCATACTCATTTATTCTGCTGTCAAATTCTTCTATATTCTCTTCCGACAGGCTTACGCCCGCTGCAAGCTCGTGACCGCCGTATTTTAAAAGCAGGTCTTTGCAGTTTTTAAGAGCGTCAAAAAGATTGAACCCGCGAACGCCGCGCCCCGAACCTTTTGCCTCACCGTCCGACAGAGATAAAAGAAAAACGTTTTTGTTATATGTATCCGCGAGACGCGACGCAGAAATTCCGATGATTCCCGGATGCCAATTCTCTTTTGCCAGAACCCAGACCTTTTTGTTTTCATAACCCGGTCTTTGCGCTATAGAGAGCGCTTCCTCATATATATTGTTGCCTATCTCTTTGCGGCGTATATTTTCGGAGTCCAGCTTTTGAGCAAACGGCAAGGCCTCTTCATAATTATTGCTCATAAAAAGCGAGAGCGCGTCATACGCCGTGCCTATTCTGCCGGCGGCGTTAATTCTCGGCGCCAGCATAAAGCCGATATTATACGAATCAAGCTTTTCTTTTTCTATCTTTGATACGTCGCAAAGCGCGCGAAGCCAACCTATATCCGCACTGCGCATTTTTTCTATGCCTATTCCCGCAAGCACTCTGTTTTCGTTTGTCAGAGGCACAACGTCCGCTATGGTTGCAAGCGCAACATACTCTCCGAACATATCGAGCATGGCGTTCTGATCGCCCGAAAGAGCGCTTATAAGCTTAAAGCAAACTCCCGCGCCGGCAAGCTCTTTAAAAGGATATTCGCAGTCTCGCCTTTTGGGGTTTACAACCGCCGCCGCAGACGGGATTATGTCTCCGCATGTATGGTGGTCTGTTATAACCATCTGAAGCCCTATTGATTCCGCATACTGCGCTTCTTCTATTGCCGAAATGCCGTTATCAACCGTAATGACAAGGCTTGTTCCGTCATCTTTTATCTTTTTGAGAGCGTCGCGGTTTAAGCCGTAGCCTTCGGATTCCCTGTCCGGAATATAGCCTTCCGCTTTCCCTCCGCATTTCCTCAAAAACCTTACAAGCATTGTTACGGACGAGACGCCGTCAATATCATAGTCGCCGTAAACGGTTATTTTGCCGCCTTTCTCCAAAACGCCGTTTATTGTATCAACTGCCTTCCCCATATCCTTCATCAAAAACGGGTCAAGCAGCATATCTCTGTTTGGATTAAGATAATCTTTCCCGCCGTCTGCACCTATACCTCGATTGAGCATGACAACAGCCGCTATCTGCGATATGCCTGCTTTATCTGTCAGAGACGCAATATCTTCACTTTTTAAATTGTCACAAAGAAAATTCCATTTTTTCAACATAATTTCACCGGAAAATAAGAGCAGTAAAATCTTTTGATTGCTGCTGAATATAATTTAACAAGTATATAGTATATCATATATTAATAATAAAAACAACATAAATTAAGTGTTTTGTTTAAAAACTCTTGCATTTTAAACAAAAATATATTAAAATAAACTGCAAAAGATTAATTTGGAGGTTAAGTTCATGGAACTGTCAAGAAAATACTCTGCCGTATCCGGCTCTCCAACTCTCATTATCGACTCAAAATTCAAAGCGATGAAAGCGGACGGCATAGACGTTGTCGGTTTTGGTGCGGGCGAACCTGATTTTGACACACCGAGACATATTAAAGACGCGGCTATTGAGGCTATAAACACAGGCTTTACAAAATACACTCCCGCATCGGGTATTATTGAACTTAAAAAAGCGATTGTTGATAAATTTGAAAGAGAAAACGGTCTTTCATACGCAACCAATCAGATAGTTGTATCAAACGGCGCAAAGCATTCGCTTATCAATACTTTCGGTGCAATTTTAAACCCCGGGGACGAGGTTATACTTCCCGCACCCTTCTGGGTTTCATACATAGAAATGATAAAGCTTTCGGACGGCACGCCCGTTGTAGTAAATTGTCCCGAGGAGAATAATTTCAAGCTCCGTCCCGAGGAGCTTGAAAATGCGATAACTCCCAAAACAAAAGCACTCGTATTAAACAGTCCCTCAAACCCGACAGGTATGGTTTACACAAAAGACGAGCTTCGCGCAATTGCGGAAATATGCGTTAAACACAATATTTTCGTGGTTTCCGACGAAATATACGAACATCTTATCTATGAAGGCGAAAGATGTTCCATAGCATCGTTTGGCGATGATATTAAAAACCTCACGATTATCATAAACGGTCTTTCAAAGACATATGCCATGACAGGTTGGAGAATAGGTTATCTGGCATGTGCGCCTGAAATTGCCAAAATAATAGGCAACGTACAGAGCCACGAAACGTCAAACCCCAACTCAATAGCACAGTACGCGGCTGTTACGGCACTCAATGCCGGTCTTGACTTTGTTGACGATATGAAAGCGGAATATATGATGCGCCGCGACTATATGGTTGAGCATATAAACGCGATTGACGGCGTTTCATGCCTCAAACCGCAGGGCGCGTTTTACGTTATGATGAACATAAAAAATCTTTTGGGCAAAGAATTCTGCGGCTGCAAAATCGAAAGCTCTATGGATTTTGCGGACGCGCTTCTCTCTAAAGCTCTCGTGGCGCTCGTACCCGGCGAAGGCTTTGCATGCCCGGGATATCTGCGCTGGAGCTATGCGACAAGTTCGTATAATATTAAACGCGGCATTGAAAGACTTCAGAAATTCTTAAATAACGAATACTAAACGGGAAGGTGCAGAATATATGAAAATCGGTATTATAGGCGGCGGAAATATGTCCCGCGCCATAGTTTTGGGACTCATTTCAAGCAAAACTAAAGCGGACCGTATAATGGTTTCCGATATAGACGAAAAAAAGCTTTCGGAGCTTAAACGTTTCGGCGTTAAAACCACAAACGCGAACGAAGACGTTTTAAAACACGGCGATGTTATAATCCTCGCCGTAAAGCCCAATATAATCGGTAAAGTAGCAAGCGAATTCCATGGCAGCAAAAAGCTTTTTATATCAATAGCCGCAGGTATTTCAATAGATTATATCAAATCCTTTATCGGCGAAGACGCACGAATTGCGCGCGTTATGCCGAACACTCCCGCGCTTGCGGGCGCAGGTATGACGGCTGTTTGCAGCGACGGTCTTTCCGAAGAAGATTTAACTGTTACAAAAGATATATTTGACTGTCTCGGAAAAGCGATTATAAGCGACGAGGCGCATATTGACGCTGTTTGCGGTCTTTCGGGCAGCGGCCCCGCTTATGTTTATACGCTTATCGAGGCTATGGCGGACGGCGGCGTTTTGGAAGGTCTTACAAGAGCCGACGCGCTGCTGCTCGCGGCACAAACGGTTTTCGGCTCAGCCAAAATGGTGCTTGAAACCAATATGCATCCCGCCGAGCTTCGCGATATGGTTTGCTCACCCGGCGGCACAACAATCGAAGGCGTCGCGGCGCTTGAAGCGGGCGGGTTCCGCGCGAGCGTAATAAACGCGGTTGCCGCGGCAACAGAGAAGAGCGCGCTTTTAAATCAAAAACACTAATTATTTGCAAATAATATAAATTCAAAAAAGAGCAGTAAATACGCTGCTCTTTTTGAAACGGAATTTGTTGACATAATCAGTTTTCTTCCGGCATAACATTTTGTGAAAGGCAAGGTGTTATCCTTGAAGGAATATATTAAAAAAAACAACACCGTAATGCTTATAGTTATTTCGGCTATACTTATGGGAATAATAATTGGCGCGCACTCCGCCGCACGTCTTGCGCCCGGCGAAGCAAAAGGAATTTACGAAAGCATAAACCGGAGCGTTTATGAGAGCACGGCTTATAAAGCCTTTATAAAATCGCTCCAAATCGAGTTTAAAAGTTTTATTTTGCTTTTTATTTGCGGTGCCGCGGTAATAGGCGCTCCGGCAGCCGTTTTTTATCTCGGCTTTTTGGGATACGCTTTGGGCTTTTCGGTCGGGTTTCTCGTGAAATATTACGGTCTTCTCGGCTTTTTTGCCGCTACTTGCGCCATTGTTCCGCACTATCTCATTCTGATTCCCGCTTTTATCTCGCTCGGGGTAATAAGCATTAATTTTTCAAACAAGCTTCTTTTGGGCGAACGCGGACTGAAAGATGATTTTTGGTGCTACGCCGTAAAAGCCTTACTCATTGCCGCCGCTGTATTTTCGGCGTGTATTATTGAAGGATTCTTTTCCTCGTTTATTTTGAAAAGGATTCTGTCCGTTATTATTTTAAAAAACTAGAGGAGGTCGCGCTGTGGACGCTGTTATAAACAAATTTTATGATTACATGATCAATACGCGTCATCTTGCAGACAGTACGGCTGTATCATATAAAAGTGATATACTGCACTTTAAGGAATACATAAAGAAACCGCTTCGCCGCATAAACGAAAAAGATGTTAGTGATTATTCGGATTATCTTTCAAAATGCGGCAAATCCTCTTCAACTGTTTTAAGAAATCTGGTTTCTCTCCGTTCTCTGTTTTCTTTTATGGAAAAACATGGCTTTATTAAACAAAACCCGATGGAAGCCGTATCTATTCCGAAGGTTGACAAAAAACTGCCGCAGATCCTCACAACAGAAGAGACAGACAGGCTTTTAAACGCACCTGCCGCAAAGGACGCAAAGGGCATTCGCGACAAGGCAATGCTGGAGCTTCTGTACGCAACCGGTATCAAGGTTTCGGAGCTTATAGCCTTAAACGTTTCAAACGTAAACCTTCGCCGCAGAATGCTTATATGCCCGGGCGGACGCGGCGCGAGAGTTATCCCTCTCGGAAAGCAGGCGGTATCGTCCGTATCGCTGTATCTTAAAAGCGCGAGAACTTCAATGCTTCTCTCCGGTGAAGAAAGCGCGCTTTTTGTAAACTGCAGCGGGAAGCGGATGTCACGTCAGGGCTTCTGGAAAATAATAAAAAGCTATCAAGCGCTTTCGGGTATTGAAAAGGATATAACGCCGCACATGCTCCGCCATTCTTTCGCGGCGCATCTTCTGCAAAACGGCGCAGATCTCGAATCCATAGGCGAAATGATGGGACTTACCGACACAGCCTCTACCGCGGTCTACAAAAAAATTCTTGAAAATAAGATATTTGACGTATATAACAAAGCACATCCGAGGGCATAACGCACATTATACTTTAGGAGGAACAATGTATTTTGATGAACTGACGCCCGGCATGACGGCAGAAACCGCGCCGGCTAGAATAGAAAAAGAAAAAATGCTCTCTTTCGCGAGAGATTATGATAACATCCCCCTTCATACCGATGAAGAATATGCGAAAAAAACACCTTTCGGCAGGCTTATTGCACCGGGCGTTATGTCGTTTATGTCGGTATGGGCAAAATACCTCGAAGTCGATTTTTTCGGCGAAGAACTGCTCGCCGGTAAATCTACCAAAATAGAATGGATAAAACCCGTTTTTGCAGATGATGTACTTTATGGCAAAGCGACCGTAACAAACCTTCAAAAGCGGAATATGCGAAACGGTCTTGCGGAAATAACATTTGAAGTATTTAACCAAAACGGCGAACTTGTTCTTACAAATGTTACGGAAGCAATTGTTAAATGCAAAACCGTGTGATACGTGGAATATATAAAAGTCCTTGAGAAATGTCTCAAGGACTTTTTCATACTTCCTTTATTTCAACCATTTCCTGCAGTCTGCCGAAATCGCTTTCAATTCTCTTAAGCGTTTCCCTGTCGGTTACTTCTCTGCCGGAAAAATAAAATTTTATGGCGGTCATTCCTTCTGAATGAAATTCTTCAGTGGGAATAAGCTCTTTAAGGTGGCGTATTGTGCCTTCAATGCCGTCAATAAACCTCATACCCTTCGGGAAAAACTCACAGATTGTATCTTTAAAGAAATTAAAATGCGTGCAGCCCAAAACGAAAACGGAATAGTCCGCAGGGTTTATTTTGCCGAACTCGCCTGCCAGATACTCCTTCATCTCGGGCGCGTCAAACATATTCTTTTCAGCAAAATTTACAAGCTTCGGCAGCGGAAGCAGATCTGTTATATTATTTGTATCATATTTTTGAAGCAAATCGTGCAGTTTTTTTTCGCGCAGGGTAAAAGGCGTTGCGCAAACCAAAACGCGCTTATCTCCCGCAATCGCTACCGCCGGTTTTACCGCGGGCTCCATGCCCACAATAGGTATATCGTTTTCCTCACGGAGCGTTTTTATCGCCGCGCTTGTTGCTGTGTTGCAGGCGATAACAATAGCTTCGGCTCCTTCTTCTCTTAAACTCTTTACAGCTTTTCTCGCAAAAGTAATAATCTCTTCAGCAGGCCTTGAGCCATAGGGAACGTTGTCCAAATCCGCATAATATAAAAACTCAGTTCCGGGCATTTCGCGCATAGCATGATTTAAAACAGAAAGGCCTCCGAGTCCGCTGTCAAAAAAACCTATTTTCATCTTTAAACTTCCTCGATTTAAGTAGATTTCAACTCGCTTTTCTTTATATTTTAACACAATTTTCAGCGGAATTCAATTATTTTAAAAAATAAAATAACTTTTTGTTGTAAATTGTAAATCTACGTGTCCGTATGTAGGTTTACAATAGATGTGTTACATTCCGGCATATTTTCATACGAGTAAACTCATATAAAAATATGTCGGCTAAAAAAGTAGCGAACAGAAACTTTTTGTGTTAAAGTTTAAGTACCACCAAAAACCACGCAGAAAG
>JAFZQX010000036.1 GCA_017620205.1 Clostridia bacterium
CGAACCCTGAGAGGGCGCGCGCTGTAAAGAAAAACAGTCCGGGGGACTGTTTTTTAGGCGCGCGGTGCGCAGGCGGGTACTGAAAGCATAGCTTTCGGTCGCCAAGCAGTAAAGATTTGCAAAGCAAAGCTTTATCCCACCGTTCCAACCGGAGAAGAATTTAAGAAGTTCGACAAAACCGCCCGCGCAGAACGCAAAAAATGCTATAACGGTGAAATCACACTTGACGAATTCCAAGCATGGCTTGATGAGTTTAGATGATGGGATATAACAGAAGCAGCAGACCGATGGTCTGCTGCTTCTTTGTAATTATTATTTTACTATTTCCTTTTACATCGCTAGCAAGCACGGAAATATGCTAATTTCCCGCTTGTTAGAGGCGCAGCCCCTAAAACCCCTGATTTTGCAAAGGCGGTTACTCCAATAAATCTTCTATGCTGCACCCCAAAACCTTTGAGAGAGCAAGAAGTGTTCCGCTTGCGGCTTTATTTATATCTTTGGAACGGAGTTCATATTGTTGTAAAGTTCTTAAATTTACGCCCGACTTTACCGAAAGCTCTTTTTGAGAATATCCGCAGTTTTTTCGGAGCTTTTGCAGCTTTGTGTTTTTTGTTTTTCTTTGAATTATTGCATTTATCGTATCGGCTGCTTTTTCTTCCGACGCTTCATGCAGCGTAGGATAAAGCTTTTCTATTTCTTGTGCGGATATGTTTGCAAAAATATCTTTAAAGCTCATTCCCGTTTTCCATTGATAGAAAGCTATTATCCATCCGCACCAGTATTCGGGCGAATAATCATATTCCGGCTGCTGCGCGGGGAGGGACGTTTCAAGTCCCGATTTATTAATGATTTCGCAAACAAGCTCCGTCCCGGACAAACCCGAAACAACTTTCGGCACACCTTTTTCAAACGCGGAAGCAAACCCTGTTGCTACAAACAGCTCAAAAAACTTTTCCATGGTTATGCCGCAGGCATTTACGGCAAAGTCTACCGCTTCGCCAAAATTCTTCATAGCGTCGTCTAAATATTTTTCATCGTAAGCGCGGATCATTTGGTTTTACCCCCTCACGGATAATATCTCTCATAAAGAGTCCGTTTATGTCGTCTTTTTCAAGTTCCGCATTAAAAGCATTTCTGGCTTCATCATCTCTTGTTTTTCGTTTTGCATAGTAAACCGTGTTATCGACTGCCTCATAAGACTTAAACTCTATAATATCAAATGCTTTTTTGCTTTTGAGAACAAACTGCTCTCCGAGCTTTCCGAGTTTCATTGCATATGACAGCTGTTTTAAAGATATTTCGTTACTCATAAACGCTCTTGCGAAAGAAAAATACGAATCGTCTGCGCGATAACCTATAATAGCGTCATACTGCGTTATGTCGGGTAAAAAATTGTTTTTCAGCCAATCTGTTCCGCGTTTCATTATGGGCGTTGAAATTCTCACTCTTCTGTTATTCATAAGGAGCGCAAGCCAATGAAGTATTGTATATTCTTCGGAGGACAGATTTAAAACCGAAAGGTAAGATGTTTCAATTACATATTTATTGACAAATCCGTTTGTATTTTCCGTACAAGCCCATTCTTTTGCGAGTTCTATATGCTCCGTACAGTAAAAGCCTCTGCCGTAATCGTTATATGTCTTGCCCTTTCCGTATTCGGGCTTTGCAATTATTTCCGGCGAGCCGTGATATAATATCATAAAATCATCTCCTATACTTCTGTGGAGTTACACTTATATTATACTTCTACAGAAGTATTTTGTCAATAGTGTTATTTAAAAACGGGGTTTTAGGGGCTGCGCCTCTAACAAGCGGACAAGTTTGACGGCAAATTTCCGTGCTTGCTAAGACATAACCTTGTTATATTACTATCCGTGCAAATCATGATTGACTTCCGTGGTGTAGTAGTGAGAAATTGTCTGTGGTGCGCTGTAAATGCATTTGAGCATATAGCTTTTTACGTTGCGGATCTTTGTTGTATTTTTTTGAGGCAATACAATAAGAAAACAATATATAATCATAAACGTTCTAATTTTAATGTAATGGCGTTTTTTCTTCTCTGAATGACAAATGAGGCAGTGAAAAACCGTCTTGTAAGCGGCGCTAAAATACGTTATTTGTTTAAATGGGGTTGACAAGTGTTTCAGCGTATGCTATACTGCCCGTGACAAAAGAAATGTATGAAAAAAAGTGTGAAAAAAGTGTAGAAAAATTAGAAAAAAATAGGGAGATGTATAATTATGGAGAGCAACATTTTGTATTTCAATGACTTTCCGCAGACGAACCACGTCGCTCTGACGATTAAAAAAGCGTTAGACGAATGCAAAGCTGCCGGGAAAGACACGCTTTTGTTTGAAAAAGGGGAGTATTACTGTACGCCCGAGACAGCGGCATGTGATTTTTATGCCTTTTCAAACCACAGCCCAGCAAGCTACAAAAAGAGCGTTTTTTTATTAAAGGATTTTAAAAATTTTACGATTGACTGCGGCGGAAGCACGTTTGTTTTAAGCAATCCGATGAATCTTTTTATTCTTGATAACTGTGAAAATGTAACTATCAAAAACTTCGCGGTTAAAACGGTAAATTCAATGTCATGTTCGGGACGTGTTGTCGCATCTGATAAAGACAGCTTTGACGTTTTGTTAAATACCAAACAACCCTATCGCGTATGGCACGATTTTCCGTACTTCGGTGAGGAATGGCTGCCTTTTTGCCACGAAGACTCGGTTTGGGGACTGCTTGAATGCGATACGAAGAATAAGATGATAAGAAGGGATCAGACCGACTGTATATCAGACAATTATTACTTCACAGATAAGGGGAACGGACTTATAAACGTTAAAACAAACGGAGAAATGGAGCCCATAGTCGGAAACACAATTGTTTTTCTTGACGCCTGCCGCGCTAGCTCTCTTGTGTGGATGCAAAAATGCAATAATATCAGAGTAGAAAACTATATCGCGTACAGCGGAGTCGGCATGGGTCTTGTTGCGCAAAGGTCCGGCAATATAACAGTAGACGGCATGAAAACGCTCTGCGAAACAGATGACAGAGGCTTTTCGATAAATGCGGACGCCGTGCATTTTTCAAACTGTCACGGATTGGTTACCGTGAGAAATTCTTATTTTGAAGGCCAGCTTGACGACGCTTTAAATGTTCACGGAATCTACGGAAGGGTTATGGACAAAGGCGATGACTATATTCTCGCAAGATATATGCATAAGGACCAGTTTGGTATTGATATATTTGAAGAAGGCAACACCCTTGAGTTTTCCGATCCCGATCTGATGCTTCCCAAAACGGAGCATAAAGTAAAGAAAGTTGAAGTTTTAAATGACAGAACTACAATTCTTTATTTCGACGAAGATATTTCCGACATAGAGATAGGTGACAACATAGAAGATATTACAAATACACCGGATGTTATATTTGAGAATAACTATTCTCATTTTAACCGCGCGCGCGGAATACTGCTTGCGGGGCGCGGAAAGATGATTATACGAAATAATTATTTTAATTCCGCCGGCGGAGCCATTGTTTTTGAAAGCAGTGCGAAATCCTGGTTTGAGTCGGGATGCGTGCGTGATGTGCTTATTGAAGGCAATACGTTTGATGACTGCCTTTACTCCGGCTGGAGCGACGCCGTAATAGACATAAGACCGCGTCCGAAAAGAGAAGAGGGCAGATATTATCACAAAAACATCCGCATAAAAAACAATACGTTTAAAAACTGCAACAAAGGCATGCTCTTAAACGCAAACGACACCGACGGTATTCTTTTTGAAGACAACACAATTGAGAACTGCGAAGCTAAAACGGCTGAGTATAAGAATTGCGTAAATTTGAGAAGATGCTGAGAAACGACGGTATATTTCGCGGAAAGCAAATAGCCCCAAGGGATTTCGATAATCTCTTGGGGCTGAATTTTGAAATAATTATACTATTACCATACTTTTAAATACACTTAAAACCAAGTTTTCCTTGCGGTAGACTGAGTTTGTCAGCTGTCTAAAGAAATGCGGGGATCGCAAGATGCAATCCCCGCATTTCTTTGAAAGGAAGGAGTGTTTATGGATAATACGGATTAGGTTTAAAAATCAGAACAATCAGGTCTATTATAACGCCGAAGCAAGCAAAACCGCCCGTCAGCAGATACAGCAAGCCTAAAAGAATACGTCCTTCATAGAATTTATGCGCTCCGAAAACACCGAGAAAAATACACAGCAGAATTGATACCCATTTGTTTTTAAGCATTATCTTCACCTCTTTTAGTCTAACAGTACTAGTCCTAACCTGCTTAAAACGCCGCTGTTTCACCGCTTTTTTCCTTACCGGTCTTGATGGGCGCCTCAAGGCTATTCAGCAATCCGGTTTCCGTTTCGTGTAAGGTAGTAGTTTACTATGAGTACGAGTATGTCGTCAATAGGGCCGGGAAATAAATCTATAGGCGACAAAACGTATATTATTGTAATAATCCATAAGATTTTTTTAAGATCTCCGTTCATTTTTTTCTCCTTTTCAGCCGCTTTGCGGCACATTCTTTCTTCCTACGGTTAAATATTAGTACATAATCAGCGAAAAAGAAATAACAAATTCGGCAAATTAAGAACTGTTTTTACGCTTATTCCGTCAAAAAGAAACGCGAAGACTGCATCTTAGCAATCCCCGCGCCCCTTTTCCGGCAAATGAGACAGGGAAAAACGCCTTGGAAGGGGGAGGGGCTTTCACCTGCCGTCCTTGATTTGCCTTAAACGGAAGGAGAAGTGTCCATGGAAAAGTTCGCAATACTTTTGCGATAATGTTTTTATTCCCTTGACACTTTTGATTGTAGCGCAAACTGTCCGGAAAAGATATAATTAATTTAGCAAATTAGAGGAGTTTTTTATGCTGAAACAGCAAAAAAGTGTTTCGAAGTATATTCGAAACACTTTTGTGTTATTCAGAAGCAACTTTCATCTTTTCGCACCAAAGCTGCAGGGCCTCTATTGTCATTGAAATGTGCTCAAGCTCATCCGATATTTTTTTAAAATCTTCAGCTTCTTCCGCCGAGACGGAGCTGTCTTCAAGTATTTCCATGAGCCTTATTTTACTGTGGTTTACGTTTCTCAGCGACACCGCCATACTTACGAGTATTTCGTGAATACTGCTGCCGCATGTAATCTTCGGCACGTCCATCATGCCGATTGGGCATTCGTTTGTGCAGTAATGGTTTCGAAGCTCGGGCTTTCCGTACCGCTTTGCCATGGCTATAACGTCTTCCGGCTGAACTGTTACTTTGCCGTTTTCTATTTTTTCAAGCTGATACGCCGAAATGCCCGACATACCGGGAAAATCCGCATTTCCCTCTATATACTCCGTTGCCGCCGCGCGGCTTAAATGAAGCTCTTCGCGCGCAAGCTGATATATGCTTTTGTCTTTCTTAACAGACGCTTTTCCCATCTTTTTTCCTCCTCACTTTAAAGCGGCGATCCATTCATCTTCTTTAAAGCCGACCAGAACAAAGTCTTTGCTTATAAGTATAGGGCGTTTTACAAGCATTCCGTCCGAGGCGAGTAGTTTTAACTGCTCAGCTTCCGGCATTTCGGGAAGCTTTACCTTAAGCTCCATTGATTTATACAAAAGCCCCGACGTGTTAAAGAATTTCTTTAAGGGAAGCCCGCTTTTTTTGTACCATGCGCAAAGCTCTTTAAGGCTTGGGTTTTCCTCTTTAATATCACGTATTTCATATTTGATGTTATTGTCGTCGAGCCATTTTTGCGCCTTTTTACACGTTGTGCATTTGGGATAACATATAAATTTAAGCATAACAATTCTCCTTATAAATGATGTTTGCCGTTAAATGTTGCAGAACTATAAATACTATTATATAACAAAAAACAATACAGGTCAATTTTTTCATAAATCTGCGGTGTGATTGATATGTAGGTTTACAATAGATGTGTTACATTCCGGCATATTTTCATACGAGTAAACTCATATAAAAATATGTCGGCTAAAAAAGTAGCGAACAGAAACTTTTTGTGTTAAAGTTTAAGTACCACCAAAAACCACGCAGAAAG
>JAFZQX010000037.1 GCA_017620205.1 Clostridia bacterium
ACCCGCGGGACCCATTTATGGGTAGTAAGTAGTAATTGCATGGCTGGCAGGCCAATTAAAAACGCACTTGTGCGTTGCCAGTAAAGGTTAGGGCTATGCCCGAAAATGAAATACCACCCGCTATGCGGGTGGATATTTATTTGTTGTCCGTTTTATGGTACACAAAGTGATGTATAATTTAATCAAATAAAAGAAAAGGGAGAATAAAATATGCTTTGGATTTTTGTTATAATTATCGCGCTTGTTATGATTAAAGACAGTGCGGGCAACGGAAAAGGCAGTCATTCCGATACGCGGGATATGCATCAAATCATGATTTTTGATATGATGGAAAATGAATTTAAAAACAGAAAATGATAAAGTTAAAAAAAGCGCCCTCCGGAAGGAGGTCGCTTTTTAGTTAGATTTTCCGGTAAAACACAAGGCATAACGCCGAAACAGCTGCGAGAACAATTCCCGTTATGCCAAATACGGTCATTCTGCGATGAAGCCTTTGATAAAGCTGCGGAGAGCCGTCAAGCACACGGTGATATCCGAACATATTAAGCGCGGCATATAACAGTGATAAAACGCAAAGAACAATAATAACAATACCCAAAATAAGCAAAAGCTTTTTCATTTTCTCCTCCTGTGATTCATATACCGTATTCGGCAATTAAAAATCATGTCTGCGCTGCTTGATGAGCCATTCTTTTTTGTATTCGCACGAAACGGTTTCGTCTTTCAAAAACTTTATGACTTCAGCGAGCCGTCCTACGGAATACTCAACCATCGCCCGAGCTATTCTTTCGTTCATGTTATCGTGCATGTCGCCTTCGTACGAATTCGGGAAATTTGCCATCCATGAAAACGGCGTGTTTATTCTTAAGTTTGAAAACTCATCAAAGCGGTGCGTTGAAGAATTATCCTCCTGATACACCTTGTCAAGACGGACTGTTTCGGGGCGCACGCCGTAAACCCAGCCCGTTTCAATATAATCGGCGTGACCGAAACGCTTCTTTTCATCAATATAACTCTGAAGAGTTTTGCGGTCTTCTTTTGTAAGATAGTCAAATTTTCCCGCGAGCAGTTTTTTCGGTGTTGCGAAATCGGAGCCGAGAGAATAATCAAAAACAGAATACGGGCTCTTTTCATACAAAACGCTTCTGGAAAAATATGAAATCATAGCTTGATTACCGCCGTGACCGTTATATATTAATATTTTGTCAAACCCGTTGCGGTATATTTCGGAGCATGTTTCCTTTAATATTTGCAGTCTCAGTTCGGGGCTGAATATTACAGTTCCCGCGAATTCACCCGCCCCTGTTTTTTCTCCGAAATACATTGAGGGGAATATGCATGCGGCTTCCTTTTCCGCCGCAAGAGCTGCTATTCCAGTTATATGAATAACATCGGTTCCTACGGGCAGATGCTGACCGTGTTTTTCAAGACATCCGAGAGGAAGTATGCATAAGCCTTTGGAGACTTTTACGGCTTCTTTAAACTCTTCTTCTCGGAGATTTTCCCACAGCATAAAAATCACTCCAGTTATAATTTATAACCCAATTGTAGCACGGGAGTATTAGTATGTCAAGCAGACTGAAAAAGGGGCTGCGCTTTAACGCAGTCCCTTTATAACATTGGAAATTGTGCGCGATAAGTTAAAAAATGCTTTGCTGGTTTTCTTTCCTTATACGCTTGTTTTCATACATAAGCTTATCGGCGCGAATTATAACGTCATTAAACGAGGTGTCGGTTTCAGGGTCATACGCCGCAATACCGGTAGAAACACATACCTTTTCCCATACGTCCTCTTCCGATGCGGCAAGCGAGTCTTGCTTTTCCTGGAACAGATTCATAAGAGTATATCTGTTTTCATAATCTTCACCCTGAAGAACAACGGCAAATTCGTCTCCGCCGATGCGGAAAACGGGGCTGTGCTTAAAAATGCCGCAAATCAAACGGCTTGTAGCCTGCAGATATAAATCGCCCTTGTCATGACCGTGTTTATCATTAATCGTTTTTAAATTGTCGCAGTCAAACATTCCGAGAGCTGCCTCGGGTTTTTCTCCCTGCTCAATTTGTTTTTGAATATTGCCGGTGTATTCGTCAAAAGCGCCTTTGTTGCGGACTTTTGTCAGCGCGTCGAAATATACCCGCTTATTAAGATTGCTTATTGTGTGCGCTTCTTCTATAGCTCTTTTTTCCGCGCGGATACTTCTTAGAAGAAGGCCCAGGATCAAAAGCACTAACGAAAGAAGACTGAGTAAAACGGCGCCGAGATGGTCTTTAATATAATCTATAAATCCTGTCTTCGCGTCTTCGGTAGAGTAATACGTAAGCGCCGCGTGAATAATGCTGTCCGGCACTATTACCGTCATCTTTGACAGAATGGAATAAAGCTCTGTATCGCCTCTGCGCACGGCGAGATAATAATCCATATCCACGCCCGTATAAACAGTTGTAAGTTTCAGTTTTTCGCATTGCTTTGCAATGTTGTTGAAGCGGTAGTTGCTTATTATAACGCAGTCTGCTCCGCCTGCGGCAATGTCTGTAAGACCCGTAGGCGTGTCAGGAAAATACTTGATCTCCCAATCGGGGAAATGATCTTTTAAAAACATCTCGTAATTGGTGTTGCCCTGATTTACCGCTACGATAACCTTGTCTTTACGGATGAATTCTTTTTTATCCGATTCGCGCACAACTGCGTCCATTTCCGTTTTCATAAGCGCGGGAGTCATAACAAAATCCATAAGCTCCGCGTCGGATGCGATAAGATTAGCGGGAAACATACAGTCTATTTCTCCGTTTTTAAGCGCTTCCAGTGCGGCAGACGCCGTCGGATACACAACGGTTTCAAAATCCAGATTTGTGTTTTCAAACGCGTTTGACGCATAGTCCAGGTAATCCTTTAGAGCGCCCGTAAGCTTTCCGGTGCTTGCATCCTGCGCACAGAATGCAAGATAGTTGTCCTGATAGCCTACTCTGATTTTTCCGTGGTCCGAAAGCCAAGCCAGTTCCTTTTCGGTGAGATACATATTTGATTCGGAAGTTTTGAAATACTTCTTACTCAGCTGCCTGCTGTAATTTATGTTTTCATCCTGTATTCTGCTCATGGCGTCATTTAGCGTATCCAAAAGATCAGGCTGCGCCTTGCTTACTGCAAAATAGTAATCCGATGAACCGATTTTCCATAACGGTACGGCTGTTTTTGGATCGGCATTTACATCCATCGTAACAAAAGCGTCAAGCCCGTCTCCGAGCATATGCAGAGATTCTGCTTCCGTGCTTGTCATCTCGGTAATATCTGCCGAAATATTGTGTTCTTCCGCCCATTGATGCAGCAAGCTATTCTGAATGCTGCCTTTTGCAACGCCTATTTTCTTGCCGTTTAAGGATGCGTAATCCTTAATGTTGATATCCGTGTTACCGGGAGAAACAAATACATGGTATACTTCCGTTCCCATGGGAAGAGAAGTAAACAGGTAATCCTCGGCACGCTCGTCAGTGTAGGAAACATTGGCGAGCATGTCTATTTCTCCGTCTTTGAGCATCTTAAGTAAGTCCGACCAATTCCCTTCAACATATTCATAGTTCCAGCCTGTATATGCCGCAATTTTCTGCTGATACTCATAGGAATAGCCGAACCGCCTGCCGAATTGGTCAACGTAAAAGTATGGCGCTTCGTGCCAGCCTACGCGAACAGTCTTTCCTTCGCCCTCGGCAATTGCAGTAAACGGCGTGAAAAACGCAGTCAGAAGCAGAAAGCAAAGCAGGAGGGTCGTAATCCGTTTCATATATTGAAATGTATAAGATGCTTTATAATTCATTTTTATCACCAAATTCTTAAAAATAGAAATTGTGTAAAAAGCGTGTTTCAAAGGGGTAAACGTTTCGTTATTTATCCCCGTTTTTGATTTGTTACAATTATAGTACAATTTTACCATAGAAACCGGGGTTGTGTCAATAGTTGACGTGCTTGTTGTTATGTGAAAAGTATTAATCTTTATGCGCACTTTTATAAGGGCGAAGCCCGTCACAAATGTTTTGGTATTTGGATTGAAATTGTGCCGTTTTTATTGTATAATATAAAAAACGTTTTTCAAAGAGAGAGACGGATTAATTAAAACGGTATTGAGAGGGATTAAAATGCTTGAGAAAACACTTAGTGGCGGCGTAAAAATGCCTGTGATAGGGTTTGGAACTTATAAATTGGCAGACCCCGCAGAATGTAAAAACACCGTTTTTACTGCTTTAAAAGAAGGCTACCGCCTTATTGATACCGCTAAGGCATACGGCAACGAAGAAGCCGTGGGGGCGGGAATAAAAGAGGCAATAAACGCCGGGATAATAAAGCGCGAAGATGTTTTTATAACAACAAAAATATGGTATCTTTCTTTTGAGACGGACGACTGCATAAAAAGCATAGAGGATTCTTTTGAAAAACTCGGCGTTAATTATATAGATATGGTTTTGCTTCACTGGCCGTTCGGTAACGTTTACGCGGCATGGCGCGTTTTGGAGGATTATTATAAAAACGGAAGAATCCGCGCCATAGGCGTTTCCAATATGGAGGCTGACAGGCTTATTGATTTGATTGCGTTTAATGAAGTTAGACCCGCCGTGAATCAGATTGAAACGCATCTATACTGCCAGCGCAGCGGTGAAAAAGAGTGGCTGAATAAATACGGAATTGCGCATCAGGCATATTCGCCACTCGGGCATGGCAGCGCAAATGAAATGTTTAAAGAAAAGGCAGTAGAGGAGCTTGCCGCAAAGTACGGCAAAACACCCGCGCAGATATTGCTTCGTTTTTTGGTTCAGAGCGATGTTTCGGTTATTCCGAAAACAGCGCGCGAAGAAAGACTTAAAGAAAACATAAGTATTTTTGATTTTAAGCTTTCGGAAAATGAAATGAATATACTAAAAGCGCTTGACAGGAAAACGCCGATAATAGGCAAGGCGGAAAACCCGGAAAAGGTTGAGTCTGCATTGGGCTTAAAATAAGACCGGCGTATACCGGACGCCGGCTTGCGCCCGAAGGCATTTCACAAATTAAAAAAGCACGCATATGCGTGCTTTTTTGTATGATAATCCGGTATTACATTTTTGAAATTACGGCGAGCTTTTCATAGAAAGTAAACGGGATTTCAAGATTACCCTTTCCGCTTCCCAATGAAATATCCGGTTTAATATCCCCGTGAAAATCGCTTCCTCCGCTTTCGATGAGACCGTATTTTGCGCACATTCTTTTTGCAAACTCCGAATCCGCTTCGCTGTATAGTGAATAAACTGTTTCTATTCCGGCCAGGCCTCTGTCTTTTGCCGCAGGCAGGAATTCTACGCAAATACTGCGCTCCGTGCTGATCAACGGATGCGCCCAGACCGGTACCGATCCGATTGATTTTAAAAATGCCGTCGTGTCAAGTGCCGACAGTCTTTCGGGCTGTTCATAAAAACCGTATCCGGGAGAAAGGATAGTGGAAAATGCCTCTTTTACAGATTCAACATATCCAAGACTGCAAAGCTCGGCAGCAATATTTGCGCGGTTGATTTTACCTGACGGACTTGATTTTTTGATTTTCTCATAGTCTATTTTATATCCGTTGTCATTTAATCTTTCGACCAAAAGAATATTGCTTTTCTCTTTGCGGTCTGACGCTGTTTTTAAATAATCATTTATCTGAGCGAACATATTCGGTGTTATAAACAAGCCCAGAATATGAAACTCAATTCCGTTATAATCTGTCGATATTTCAAGGCCCGGCACTGCGCTTACGGTTTTATCTTTTGCATAAGAGATAAAGCTTTCCAGCCCCGATACCGTATTGTGATCTGTCAATGCCACCGCGCCCAAGCCTGTTTTTACCGCTAAATCAATGATTTCCTCCGGAGTATATGTACCGTCGGAAAATGTTGAATGAGTATGCAAGTCACATAATTTCATTTCAGCACCACCCGTTTTTTTGTTTCTTCCGTTTTTGACAGACTGTCTCTTTGAAAAATATTATATCAAAAACAAACGCCTAATACAATACTTTACATATTAAAACTGATTGTTTTTGACAGCGGGGAAGAGTGCCTTAGACAAAAGGGAACGTACACGTTTTGTCATAAAATCCACTTCTTCACTTTTCTCTATTACTTATTACTTCCCCAAAAAACGGCGGGCTTTAGTGAAGAGTGAATAGTGAAGAGGTAAGAAGTAAAAAACGGCAAGGCACTGACGAACCTTGCCGTTTTTTGTTGCGGATTGTGTTATTGGATTAATAAAAAACGCCGAAGGCGCAAAACCGAAAAAGGTGATAGTGAGCCAAAGGCGTTATGAGCGCATTTATAAGCGAATAGCCGACGCGAGCTTTGCTCCGACGTGTATGTTTACTACCAAAAGGTACTATGTTACAAGGTGTGTGCTGCCAAAAGGTACATAGGGGGGGGAGAAATGCAAAATGTACACCATTTTGCTCAGTCCGCTGAGGCTCAGAGCGTTTAAAAACAGGGACGTCCCCCAAAAACACATCTTGATGGCTCGTCAGATACCCGTATCAAAAATGTGGGGCCGAATGATTTGAGTATAATTCTGAATGACGCAGATGTAAGACGGATTTTTGTATTTCTGTCTATAAGATTTTGTAGCCGTACATCTCTTCTATAAACTTACCGTTTCTGCTTAAAAACTCATCATAAGTCTCTCGATATTCCGGAATGACAACAGAGTATTTGGTCATTCTGTCTTTTAATTTTGTTAATAACGAAACCGCATCAATTTCAAACGGCGCTTTATTGTTTTTTTGCGCGTCTAAAAATGCTACGATAAACTTTATTAACAATTCATCGACTTCTATCATGAAAGCACCTGTGCTGCACATCCATTCAAGACCGTCATATGTCATAGATCCAATTGTCTTATCTTTGGCATAATATCTGTATATTGCGCGTATTATTGCATAATAATTATGCCCCGCGCCGGGGAAGGATTCAACCTTCCAGGGGCCGATACCGCACATTACCATACCAAATCCGCCGGGACCGATTTTTGTATATCTGCTCACGGCTTCTTTCACGACTATATCAGCCAGATCGTCTATTTGTTTTTCAGTATACATCTTTTCACCGCCTTCGTCTAATAAAATTATATCATATCACAGTTATAAAGTAAATATAGATGTTGCAGAATTTGATAAAAATGTGACAGAAGTCGTCATAGCTGTTGTAGCTTAATTTGCTATAGGACTTGACCTTCTTATTATTCCGTCTACACTTATCTCATAAAGTTGAGAAAGTCCATACAGAACACCTGTTTCGGAAAACTGTAAATGGCGTATGCTAAAAAACGGCAAGGGTCTGACGAACCTTGCCGTTTTTTTGTTGCGGATTGTGTTATTGGATTAATAAAAAGCGCCGAAGGCGTAAAACCGAAAAAGGTGATAGTGAGCCAAAGGCGTTATGAGCGCATTTATAAGCGAATAGCCGACGTGAACGTGCCTTTTTCGGAAAAGGAGGAGCAAGGCAGCGGGCGGATATTTTTCTTAAAAAAGAAAAATGGAGCAAAGCGAACTTTGCTCCGACGTGGTTGCGGGGATGGGATTTGAACCACATGACCTCCGGGTTATGAGCCCGACGAGCTACCAAACTGCTCTACCCCGCGATATTGAGCCTTCCTTGCGGTCGACTAATATATTATAGCATACTCTTTGCGCTTTGTAAAGACTTTTTTTGAAATTAAAGTAAATATGCCCTATAACGCTTTAGAAAACATGTTAAAATTTATTATAAAAAATGTGGACAAACCTGCAAAAAAGGTGTATAATAATTAGATGTGAAAGTATGTTAAATTTTGGAATTTGAGCAAAAACAAACATATTTCATAGTTAACTTTTTAAGGAGGATTGTCTTTTGGATTCAAAAACACTTGCAGAGAGCATTGCGAAAATGCTTGACGACAAAAAAGCATTAGACATAGAAACGCTTGAAATAGGCGCCCTTACAACGGTTGCGGATTATTTCGTTATCTGCTCCGGCAGTTCCACAACGCAGGTTAAAGCCCTTGCCGATAACGTTACTGAAAAATGCAGCGAGGAACTCGGTATAGAGCCTTTAAGAATTGAAGGTTATAAAACATGCGCTTGGGTGCTTATTGATTTCGGCAGCGTTGTCGTTCACGTTTTCAAAAACGATATGCGCGATTTTTATTCGCTTGACCGTCTTTGGGGCGACGCACCCAAAATCCCGGCGGAATAATAACTTTTAAATAAAGGAGTAAGATGAAAATGGATTACGATTTTCATAAGATACAGGACAAATGGCAAAAATATTGGGACGATAACAAGACGTTTGCGGCAAGCGACGACTTTTCAAAGAAAAAGTTTTACGCGCTTGTAGAGTTTCCGTATCCTTCGGGACAGGGACTGCACGTAGGTCACCCGAGAAGCTATACGGCGCTCGATATCGTAGCGCGCAAACGCAGACTTGAAGGATATAACGTGCTTTACCCCATGGGTTGGGACGCTTTCGGTCTTCCCGCAGAAAACTACGCTATAGCAAACCATATCCACCCGAGAATTATAACGGAGAAGAACATAGCAAACTTTAAAAGGCAATTAAAAAGCATAGGCTTTTCGTTTGATTGGGACAGAGAAGTAAACACAACGGACGAAAACTACTATAAATGGACGCAGTGGATATTCTTAAAGCTTTTTGAAAAAGGCCTCGCGTACAAGCAGGAAATGCCCATAAACTGGTGTACCTCCTGTAAAGTAGGTCTTGCAAACGAAGAAGTTGTAGGCGGCAAGTGCGAAAGATGCGGCGGCGAAGTTGTGCAGAAGAGAAAGAGCCAATGGATGCTCCGTATTACGGAATACGCACAGAGACTTATAGACGATCTCAAAGACCTTGACTTTATCGAAAAAGTTAAAGTTTCGCAGGTAAACTGGATAGGCAGAAGCGAAGGCGCGGAGGTAGACTTTGTGCTCGCCGGCACAGACCGCAAAATAACGGTTTACACAACAAGACCCGATACGCTCTTCGGCGCGACATATATGGTTTTGTCGCCCGAGCATCCGCTAATCGACGAGCTTTCCGATAAAATAACAAATCTTGACGCCGTTCGCGAATATCAGACGCAGGCTGCCAAAAAGTCCGAGTTTGAGAGAACGGAAATGGCAAAAGACAAAACGGGCGTTGTGCTCCACGGAATTAAAGCCGTAAATCCCGTAAACGGAACGGAAATTCCCATCTGGATTTCGGACTATGTTTTAATGACTTACGGCACGGGCGCTATCATGGCTGTTCCGGCACACGATGAACGTGACTGGGATTTCGCCAAGAAGTTCGGCCTCCCGATAATAGAGGTTGTTGCGGGCGCGGAAAAAGACGTAAACGAAGAAGCGTATACAAACGTTTCAAGCGGCGTTATGGTAAATTCAGGCTTCTTAACGGGCCTTAAAGTTAAAGACGCTATAGCTAAAATGATAGACTATCTCGAAGAAAAGGGCATAGGCAAGAGAAAGGTAAACTTCAAGCTCCGCGACTGGGTATTCTCCCGTCAGAGATATTGGGGCGAGCCTATTCCGCTTGTTTGGTGCGAAAAGTGCGGCTGGGTTCCGATTCCCGAAAGCGAGCTTCCGTTAACGCTTCCCGAGGTAGAAGATTTCACGCCGGGCGATGAAGGCGAGAGTCCGCTTTCAAAAGCTACGGATTGGATAAACACAACTTGTCCGCATTGCGGCGGCCCCGCAAAGAGAGAGACGGACACAATGCCGCAGTGGGCAGGCTCATCGTGGTATTTCTTAAGATATATAGACCCGCACAATAATGACGCTTTAGCGTCCGAGGAAAAGCTTAACTACTGGCTGCCCGTTGACTGGTACAACGGCGGTATGGAGCATACAACGCTTCACTTACTTTATTCAAGATTCTGGCACAAGTTTTTATACGATATCGGCGTTGTTAAAACGCCCGAGCCGTACGCAAAGAGAACGTCGCACGGCATGATACTCGGTGAGAACAACGAGAAGATGTCAAAATCAAGAGGCAACGTTGTAAATCCCGATGATGTTGTAGACCAGTTCGGCGCGGATACGTTCAGAACATACGAAATGTTTATAGGCGCGTTTGACCAGTCCACTCCCTGGAGCGAAAACGGCGTTCGCGGCTGTCATAAATTTATGGAGCGTGTATGGAACCTTCAGGATATGATAATAGATGACGAAGGCTACAGAGCAGACTTTGAAAACGCTATGCACAAGACAATCAAGAAGGTTACGGACGATATTGAAAGAATGAAATTCAATACGGCCATTGCCGCTATGATGTCACTGGTAAACGACCTTTACAAAGCAGGCGGAGTTACGCGCGGCGAACTCAAAACGCTTCTTATCCTCTTAAACCCGACGGCACCGCACATGACGGAAGAAATGTGGCAAAACCTCGGCTTCGGCGGATATGTTCACGAAGCGAAGTGGCCCGAATACGATGAAGATAAGACGCGCGATGACGAAATCGAAATAGTTATTCAGATAAACGGTAAAATAAGAGGCAAGCTCTCCGTTCCCGCGGGTCTTGACAGAGACGCGCTTTCAAAGCTGGCACTCGAGAGCGAAGAGGGCAAAGCCGCTGTAGGCGATAAAAACGTAGTAAAAGTTATTGCCGTTCCCGATAAACTTGTAAATATTGTTGTGAAATGAGGTTCCTATTATGATAAAAAGTATGACGGGATACGGCGCGGGTGAGAGCATTGCTCTCTCAAAGCGTTTTACCGTTGAAATAAAAAGCGTTAATCACAGATACAGTGACATAACGGTTAAACTCCCCAGAGCGTATATGTATCTTGAGGACACACTGAAAAAAACGGTTGCCTCATTTATATCGCGCGGAAAAACGGACGTGTTCCTCTCTGTTGAGGATATGGAAAACACGTCGGGCGAAGTAAATCTTAATCTGGCGCTTGCGGCGGAGTATTACAAAGCGCTTAAAACGCTTAAAGACGAGCTTTCTTTAAGCGGAGACATAAGACTTGAAAACTTGACAAAGTTTGGCGATATTTTCACCGTTAAAACGGTTGACGATGACGCGGACGAAATTATAAAAACAGTTAAAGAAGCGGCGGAGGCGGCAGGCAAAGCGTTTAATGATATGAGGGCTGTTGAGGGCGAAAAGCTCTGCAAAGACCTTGAAGGCGGTATAGCGTTTTTAAACGAACAGGTCGCAAAGGTGGGGGAAAGAGCACCGAAAATAGTTGAAGACTATGCCGCGAGAATCCGTGAGAGAATGAAAGAAATTCTTGACGGCTACGCGGTTGACGAAGGCAGACTTTTAAACGAGGTTGCGGTTTTCGCGGACAGAGTTGATATAAACGAAGAACTCGTAAGACTTAAAAGCCATATAAGCCAGATGCAGAGCATGATAAAATCAGACGCGCCGCAGGGCAAAAAGCTTGACTTTGTCATTCAGGAAATGAACCGCGAAACAAACACTATCGGCTCAAAATCAAACGATCTTGAAGTTGCAAAAATTGTTATAGATATGAAATCATGTATCGAAAAGATACGCGAACAAATTCAGAATGTTGAGTAAGGTGATTTAGATGCAGCTTATTAATATCGGTTTTGGCAGCTTTGTTTCTTCACAGCGGCTTGTTGCCGTTGTAAGCCCCGAATCGGCTCCGATAAAGAGAACAATCCAGGAGGCGCGGGACGAAGGCAGGCTTATTGACGCTACATACGGAAGAAGAACGAGAGCTGTTGTACTAACCGACAGCGACCATGTAATCCTATCTTCTATTTTACCGGACACGATTGCGGGACGATTGGAAACGGAGGAGAAAGATGACTGATAAAAAAGGACTTTTAATTGTAGTTTCCGGGCCTTCGGGCGTTGGCAAGGGCACGGTTTTAGGTAAAGTTTTTGAAAAGCGCGACGATATGTATTATTCCGTTTCCGCGACAACGCGCGAAATGCGCGAAGGCGAAAAAGACGGCGTAAACTATCACTTTTTAAGCGAAGAAGAATTTCTCAAAATAAAAGCCGAAGACGGCTTTCTTGAAAGCGCATGCTATTGCGACAATTACTACGGAACGCTTAAAGAAGAAGTTTTCAAGAGAATCGATAAAGGCATAAACGTTGTTTTGGAAATAGAAGTTCAGGGCGCCATGCAGATAAGACGCAAGCACCCAGAAGGCGTTTTCATTTACATTTTGCCGCCTTCCTACAAAGCGCTTCGCGAAAGGCTTTTGGGCAGAGGGACGGACGATCTTGATAAAATAGAAAAGCGCCTTGAAGCCGCTAAATGGGAGCTTACGCAGATAGATAAATACAACTATCTTGTTGTAAACGATATTGTTGAAGAAGCGGCGGATGAACTAAACTCAATTATAGAAGCGGAGCATTTAAGAACACCGCGCGTATATGACGCGATTCAGGAAATGCTCGCAAATGATGAGATTTAAAGTTTTATATAAAGCCCCCAAAGGGCGGAAAGGAAAACTATTATGATTATAGAACCCAATGTAAAAGATTTACTCAAAAACGAAGATATTGACAGCAGATACACTTTAGTTATCGCAACGGCTAAAAGAGCGAGAGAAATTGCGGAGGAAGAACCGAAAACAGAAAAAACGGTTAAGCTTGCCGTTCGCGATATTGCCGAAGGAAAAGTTCACGTGATTCCCGCACCGGAAGTTCCGGAAATTCCGCAGGAAGATATTGTTTACAAAGACTATGTTGAACCCACAGAGGAAGAAGACGACGATATGGCAGAATAACCCGAAAGAGGTGAGTTCCATGCTGAAAGATAAAAATATTGTTTTGGGCGTTTGCGGAGGTATTGCCGCATACAAAGCGGCTGATCTTACGAGCAAGCTTAAAAAACTCGGAGCAAACGTATATGTTATAATGACAAAGTCGGCTACCGAATTCGTGTCGCCTTTGACTTTTCGTGCGCTGTCGCAAAACGATGTTGCAGTGTCTACGTTTGACGAGCCGAAAGCAATGGAAATAAACCATATATCGCTTGCGGACAGGGCGGATGTTTTTGTAATTGCGCCCGCAACCGCGAATATGATAGGCAAAATCGCCTGCGGTATAGCGGACGATATGCTCTCTACTACCGTTATGGCAACGAAAGCGCCGTGCGTTATAGCACCCGCTATGAATACCAACATGTATGAAAACCCGATTGTGCAGGAAAATATCGAAAAGCTTAAAAAGCTTGGGTTTGTTTTCGCACCGCCGAGAGAAAGCCGCCTTGCGTGCGGAACATACGGCGTAGGCGCGCTTTGTGACGTTGAGGATATTATAGACTATATTTACTATGCCGCCTGCAAAGAAAAAACACTTTCCGGCAAGCGCGTAATGGTTACGGCGGGAGCTACGAGAGAGGCAATAGACCCCGTCCGCTTTTTAACTAACCATTCAAGCGGCAAGATGGGCTTTGCCATAGCAAAAGCGGCATGCGCCATGGGCGCGGATGTAACGCTTGTATCGGGTAAGGCGGAAATAAAACCGCCCGCAGGAGCTCGGGTGATCAACGTAGTTTCGGCAGAGGATATGTACAAAGTCTGCATGGAAGAATATAAGGATAAAGATATAATAGTTAAAGCCGCGGCTGTAGGTGATTTTAAGGCAAAAGAGCAAAGCGGAAACAAGATAAAAAAAGACGGCGCGGCACCGCAAATAGAGCTTTGCGAAAACCCCGATATTCTGGAATCACTCGGCAAGGTGAAAGAAAACAGAACGCTTGTAGGCTTCTGCATGGAAACGCAGGATCTTATAGAAAACGCGAAGAAAAAACTCGAAAAGAAAAACGCCGATATGATTTGCGCCAACAACCTTTTTGACAAAGGCGCGGGCTTCGGCACGGATACAAACACCATAACCATAATAAAGCGCGGCGGTGAAACCGTACCGCTTCCGAATATGAGCAAGGAAGACGCCGCTTTTGAAATACTTAAATTGGCGGCAACGCTTTAAGAGGAAAATTTTTCATGATTGCAAAAGTAGCTGTTGATACAAAAACAACCTTTGCAGATAGAATATTTGATTATAATGTGCCGGAATATCTCTTGTCCCGCGCAAAGGCAGGCGCGCGCTGCGAAGTGCCTTTCGGCGGCGGCAACAGGCGGTATATGGGATTTATACTGTCGCTTTCGGACGGGGACGGAGAAGGCAAAAAGTTAAAAGACATAATCGGCATAATTGATGATGAACCGTTTTTAGACAGGACAAAACTGCTGGAGGCGTACTGGATAAAAAACAGATATTTCTGCACGTTTGCAGACGCAATAAAGCTTTTTATGCCCGCAGGATTAAAAACGTCCGTAAGCGAGAGGATAGGCTTGGTATCCGATAAGTGTACGGACAGTTTAAAACTCAATCCGGAGGAGCGCAGAATTTTAGAATATTTAAGCGAAAACGGAGAGAGCCTTTATGATAAAATGGCGGGCTTTTTCGGTAAGAGCATACGAAGCTCCGTTAAAAATCTTGAAAAAAACGGTTTGGTATATTTAAACTATAACAGAGATACGGGCGCGGACAAATATGTCACGGTCGTGTCTCTCGCCGATAAAAACTTTGACGCGGATTCTCTTAAAAAGACGGCTTCGGCGCAAAGACGTGTTATAAAAGTTCTTTCGGAATGTGATTTTTTGAGCATTCCCGATATATGCATGTTCGCGGGCTGCAGTGCAAATACAATAACTGCGCTCCACAAAAAAGGCATACTCATCAAAGAGAAAATAGAAGTTTTAAGAACTCCCCGCGCAGGACTTTCCAAAACGGAAAGCGATAAAGTAAAACTTACCGGTGAGCAGAAAAGTGTTCTTGACGTAATTGAAAAATCAAGAGAAAGCCTTAAAAAGCCCGTGCTGCTTCGCGGCGTTACGGGAAGCGGAAAAACAGAGGTTTATCTGCGCGCCATAGAAAGCGTTTTGAAAGAAAATAAAAGCGCCATTGTGCTTGTGCCGGAAATATCACTGACATATCAGATGATGAGCAGGTTTCTTTCAAGGTTCGGGCACAGCGTAGCGCTTCTGCACAGCTCGCTTTCGGACGGTGAGAGGTATGACGAGTGGAAAAGAATCAAAAGCGGCGCGGCACGTGTTGTGTTGGGCGCGCGCTCGGCAGTTTTTGCGCCATGCAAAAATCTCGGTATTATAATAATTGATGAAGAACACGAAGATACTTATAAGGCGGAACGCGGAGCCGCGTATGACGCGCGCGAGGTAGCAAGAATGCGCGCCGTGCATGAGAAAGCTTTGTTGGTTTTATCATCAGCAACACCTTCGGTAGAAGATTATTACAGAGCAAAGTCGGGCGAATTTACGCTTTGCGAAATGAACAAAAGATATAACGGCGTATCTTTGCCCAAAACATATATAGCCGATATGAGGGAAGAACTGCGAAGCGGAAACCGTTCGCCGTTTTCGGAGATTTTAAAGGATGAAATTTTAAATAATCTGTCAAACGGCGAGCAGACAATACTGCTTTTAAACAGACGCGGTTATTCAACCTTTGTATCGTGCAGAAGCTGCGGTCATGTTGAAGTATGCCCGCACTGCAATATTTCTCTTACATATCACAGCCACGGTTCATTTTTAATGTGCCACTACTGCGGATATAAAAAGAATGTGCCCGAAAAATGTCCCGAATGCGAAAAAGGCACGCTGAGGGGATTCGGAACGGGCACGCAGAAAATAGAAGAGAAGCTTTTTGAGGAGTTTCCCGCTGCCGGCGTAATCCGTATGGATGTTGACACAACGGCAAAAAAGGACGCACGCGAGAAGATTCTTGACAGCTTTGAAAACGACAATTTGGATATACTGCTCGGAACGCAGATGATTTCAAAAGGGCTTGATTTTAAAAACGTAAGTCTTGTCGGCGTTCTCGCGGCGGATCAGGCGCTTAATATGGGCGATTACCGCGCGGCGGAGCGCACTTTTGATTTGATAACCCAGGTCTGCGGCAGAAGCGGCAGAGGCGATAAGCGCGGCAGGGCGGTTATTCAGACGTATCAGCCCGAGAATAAAGTTATAGAGCTTGCAAGCCGTCATGACTATCTCGGCTTTTATGAAGAGGAAATTGTTTTAAGGCGCGCGCTTTGTTATCCGCCGTTTTGTAATATAATTGACATTACGGTTACGGGCAGCAGCGAAGAAAAAGTTAAAAACACCGCAGTGTCAATGCAAAATGAGGTGTCCCTTAAATTTAAGGATTTTGACGGTATAAGCATTTATCGCGCGGCGCCTTGTTTTATAGATAAAATAGAAAATAAATACAGATGGCATTTCTGGCTTAAATGTCATTTGAACAAAGAAATTCACGATATTCTGGAAGAGATAATGCTGAAAGCAAAGGGAGTGGGCGTTTCGGCGCGGCTAAACCCAAATACAATATAAATTCCGTATAGAGGAAGGCAAAAAATATGTCACTTAGAAATGTAAGAAAGCTGGGCGATGAACTGCTCAGGAAAAAATCAAGAAAAATAGAAGTAATCGATGACAGGATTTTAGAGTTACTTGACGACATGGCGGAGACAATGTATTCTCTCGACGGCGTAGGTCTTGCCGCACCGCAGGTGGGCGTTTTGCGAAGGGCGGTTGTTGTCGATATAGGCGATGAGAACGGTTTGCATGAGTTTATAAACCCCGAAATCGTAGAGCAAAGCGGCGAAGACGTAATGACAGAAGGATGTTTAAGCGTTCCCGGCAGTATAGGCGAGGTTAAAAGACCCACATATGTAAAGGTCAGAGCGTTTAACCGTAAAGGTGAAGAGTTCGAACTCGAAGCGCATGACTATTTCGCGAGGGCTATCTGTCATGAGGTTGACCATCTTGACGGCACAATTTTCGTTGACAAGGCGGAAAATATAAGACCGAAAGAAGTTCAATAAAAATGGGTGAATGATATGAGAATAATGTTTATGGGAACTCCCGATTTTGCGGCGGTTTCACTTGAGGCGCTGATAGATGAAGGTTATGAGGTTGTGTGCGTTATATCACAGCCGAAAAAGCCTAAAAACCGCGGTATGAAGCTGCTGGAAACGCCCGTCGGTTCGGTTGCGGAGCAAAACGGAATAAGACTTTGCCAGCCCGAAACGCTGCGTGACAACGCTATTTTGCCGCTTTTGGAGGAAGTAAAGCCCGATTTGATAGTAGTTGTCGCATACGGTAAGCTTTTGCCCGAGTATGTTTTAAACTACCCTAAATACGGATGTATTAATATTCACGGTTCGCTCCTTCCGAAATACAGAGGCGCGGCGCCTATACAGTACAGCATTATAAAGGGCGAAGAGGAAACGGGCGTAACATCTATGTACATGGCAAAAGGCATGGACACGGGCGATATGATAATAAAAAGCGCAATTCCCATAGAGGATGACGACACCGCCGAAACGCTTCACGACAAGCTTGCAGTTCTCGGCGCGGAGGTTTTGCTTGAGACCGTATCGGAAATTGAGCACGGCAGAGCGCCGCGCGTACCTCAAAACGACGCGGAAGCAACATACGCTTCAATGCTTACTAAAGAAATGGGCAAAATAGATTGGGAAAAAAGCGCGAGAGAAATATTTAATTTAGTCCGCGGTCTTGACCCGTGGCCGAGCGCATATTCATATATAGACGGCAAGAGGTTTAAGGTTTTCGGCGTGTCCGTTGAAGACAAGGGGGGCGCTCCCGGCGAGATACTCGAAGTTGGTGAAACGCTTCTTGTCGGAACGGGAGAAGGCGCGCTGCGCATACGCGAAGTCGGTTTTGACAATAAAAAGCGAATGAAAGTTTCAGACTTTTTAAGAGGCAATAAAGATACGTTCCAAAAAGGAAAAATACTTGATAAGTAAAGGAGAAAAAAGATGGATTTTTCATATTTGATTTTAATTCCCGCATTAATACTCAGCTTATGGGCGCAGTTTTCCGTTCAGTCGGCGTATAAAAAATACGGCGCGATAAGAAACGCGAGAGGCATCACGGGCAGAGAAACATCACAGAGGATTTTAAACGCAAACGGTATTTCGAATGTTCAGATAGCGCCTATAGCGGGCGAACTCACGGATAATTATAATCCGAAAACAAATGTAATAAGCTTGTCGCAGGGTGTTTATGACCAAAGCTCAATAGCGGCGGTAAGCGTTGCGGCTCATGAAACAGGTCACGCAATCCAGCACGCCGTAGGCTATGCTGCGATAAAGGCGAGAAACGCGATTCTGCCGGTTACACAGATAGCGTCAATGGCTTCAATGCCGCTTTTGCTCATTGGCTTTGTACTGGGACTTTTGTGGCTTGTAAGACTCGGTATTATCATGTATGCGGCTGTTTTGCTTTTCCAGGTTGTAACGCTCCCCGTTGAGTTTAATGCAAGTTCAAGAGCGCTTAAAACAATAAACGAAATGGATATTTTAGACGGCGAAGAGCTTAAAGGTGCAAAGAAAATGCTCCGCGCGGCAGCTATGACATACGTTGCTGCTGCTGCAACCTCCGCTTTGCAGCTTCTCCGTTTCATAATGATTGCAAACAGCGGCAGGAGAGACTGATGAAAAGTGCGAGAGGTGTGGCATTTTCCGTACTGTTAAACGTATTTGAAAATGCGTCATATTCAAATATCGCACTCGATAAGGCGCTTCGCGAAAGCGATTTATCCGCACTTGACAAAGCGTTTGCAACAAATATAGTATACGGCGTTTTGACAAACCTTTCTTATCTTGATTATCAGATAAAAAGCTATTCGAAAATTCCTTTAAAAAAGCTTTCCGAAAAAGTAAAAACAATTCTCCGTATTTCGCTTTATCAGATGATTTTTATGGATAAAGTTCCGGGGAGCGCAGCTGTAAACGAAGGCGTAAAGCTTACTAAAAAGCAGGCCTTTAAATCGTCCGGTTTTGTAAACGCGGTACTTCGCGCGTTTATAAGAGAAGGTAAAAAGCTTCCGCCGAAGGACGACGCGGTTAAATATTTAAGCCTTCTGTATTCATACCCCGAATGGATAGTAGAAAAGTGGATTTCGTATTTCGGGGAAGACGAATGCGAAAAACTGCTTGAAGCGGGAAATATGACGCCTCCGCTGACGGTGAGAGTAAATGAAAGCAAAATTACAAAGGAAGAGCTGAAAAAAAGGCTTTCAGCAGAAGACGGCGCGGCAGAGAGTGCGCTGAATCTTACAAAGCGCGGCAGCGTTTCCGATATGGAAGAGTTTAAAGAGGGACTGTTTACCGTTCAGGACGCGGCGGCTCAGAGAGCCGTACTTACTTTAGCACCCCAAAAAGGCGACAAAGTTCTTGATATGTGCGCGGCGCCCGGCGGCAAGACGACGCATATTGCCGAGCTTATAGGGAATGAAGGCGAAGTTTGTGCGTGGGATATATACGCTCATAAAATAAAGCTTATAGAAGACGCGGCAAAAAGGCTTTCTCTTTCAAACATAAAAGCGTATGTTCATAACGGGAAAGAACCCAAAGAGGAGTTTTTCGGTTATTTCGACAAGGTTTTGCTTGACGCACCCTGTTCGGGTCTCGGTATTATCCGCAGAAAACCGGATATTAAGTGGTCGCGCAAAGAGGAAGACATAGCGGAAATAGTAAAAGAGCAGGAAACGCTTCTTGATATTGCCGCAAACTATGTAAAGCGCGGCGGCTGCCTGTTGTACAGCACATGCACATTAAATAAAGAAGAAAACGAAGATATGGTCTCGGAATTTTTGAAAAAACATGCGGATTTTGAGATGCAGGAAAAAATCTTGCTCTGTCCGCATAAGGATAATACAGACGGCTTTTTTATAAGCCTTATGAAAAGGGAAAAATGATAAATATATATGATTTAACTCTTGATGATTTAAAAGAATATATGAAAGATGCGGGAGAGCCTAAGTACAGAGCAGAGCAGCTTTACAGGCACATTTATGAAGACGTTGCGATTGAGGATATGACGGATATATCCAAAACGCTCAGGGGGAAGCTTTCGGATGATTTTTATGTTTTTCTTCCGCAGATAGAGAAGAAGCTCATATCAAAAATTGACGGAACCGTAAAATACCTCTTTAAAATGCGTGACGGTGAATACGCCGAAAGCGTTGTTATGAAGTATAAGCACGGACTTTCGATATGCGTTTCGTCGCAGGTCGGCTGTGCTATGGGATGCGCTTTTTGCGCGTCTACGCTGCACGGACTGAAAAGAAATCTTACGCCCGGAGAAATTTCGGGTCAAATTATTGCCGCAAAGAAGGATTTGGGGCAACGGATATCGAATATTGTTATGATGGGCAGCGGTGAGCCTTTCCAAAATACGGAAAATGTTTTCGCTTTTTTGGAAAACGCCGTAAATCCGCATGGACTCGGCATCGGAGCAAGACATATAACCGTGTCTACGTGCGGTATTTTGGAAGGAATACGCGCGCTTTCGGATTTGGGTTATCCCATAAATCTTTCGGTATCGCTTCACGCGCCGAATGATGAAATAAGAAAAAAGCTTATGCCGATTGCAAAATCGGTTTCCATAGATAAACTGATTGACGGGTGCAGAGCCTTTTTCAAAAAAACAGGCAGAAGAGTAACTTACGAATACGCTTTGGCAGAAGGCGTAAATGACAGCGAGGAAAACGCGAAAGAGCTTTCGGACCGTTTGAAAAACGACGGCTCGCATATAAATCTGATCCCCGTAAATTATGTAAAAGAGCGTGGGATAAAAAGAAGTAATTCGGTTTTAAAATTTAAAAACGTTCTGGAAAAGAACGGAATAAACGCAACTGTGCGCCGCGAGATGGGTTCGGATATAAATGCGGCGTGCGGACAGCTCAGAAACGAAAATTTAGAAAGGTAGGAGGCGATTGGTTGATAGAATATGCAGCATTAACAAACAAAGGTAAAGTCAGAGATATGAATCAGGACTGTTACTATGCGTCAACCGACGTAAAGCCTCTTTTCATATTATGTGACGGTATGGGCGGTCACGCCGCGGGCGATATCGCAAGCCGGAGCACGGTTGAGAGCGTAAGCCGGTATATTAACATGCATGTGCCGTTTGACCTTGACGATAAAAAGGCAAAAAGCCTTTTGGAAGGCGCTGTGAAATTTGCAAACAAGCTTGTTTTCGCACGGTCAAAAACGGATATGGCATTCGACGGAATGGGAACAACGTGCGATGTGTGTATGGCGGATTTTGATATTATGTATATCTGCCATGTGGGAGACAGCAGGGTGTATCTTTTGAGAGATACCGAGATTAAACCCATAACGCGCGACCATACTCTTATAGAAGAGCTTATCGATAACGGAACAATAACAAGAGAAGAAGCGGAGAATCACCCGAATAAACATATGATTACAAGGGCGGTAGGCACGGAAAAAACTATAAAATGTGACTTTCTTGTTCATGAAATGCAAGACGGTGATATGTTTTTGATGTGCTCGGACGGCCTTTCAAATATGCTTACGGATGTTCAGATAAAGGATGCCTGCCTCGTCGGCGGCGACCTCAAAAAAACAGTTAAAATGCTTGTAGACAGAGCAAACGAAAACGGCGGTTTGGATAACATAACCGCGATACTTATTAAATACAGTAAGGATAAGGAGGAATAAGCGTGGCAGGAGTCATTATTGGCAACAGATATGAGCTTATGGAAAAAATAGGTTCAGGCGGCATGGCAATAGTTTATAAGGCACGTTGCAGACTTTTAAACAGATTTGTTGCGGTCAAAATGCTCAGACCCGAGTTTAACGATGACGTTGAGTTCCTGAAACGTTTTGAAACGGAGGCGCAGGCAGCAGCGGCGCTTTCGCACCCGAACATTGTTTCGGTTTACGATGTCGGAACTCATGATAAAATTCATTATATTGTTATGGAATATGTGGAAGGACAAACGCTTAAAGAGTTTTTAAGCGAAACAGGGCCATTGCCCATTGAAAAAATAGTAGATTTTTCCACACAGATAGCGAGCGCGCTGGAGCACGCGCATGACAAGAAGATAATACATCACGATATAAAGCCGCACAATATAATAATAACGGAATCGGGCCTTTTAAAAGTAACGGATTTCGGTTTGGCAAGAGCTGTTTCCGCTTCTACAACAATTGCGTCTGCAGGCGCGATAGGCTCCGTTCACTATGCGTCGCCCGAACAGTCGCGCGGCGGCTTTACGGACGCGAAGAGCGATATATATTCACTCGGTATAACCATGTATGAAATGACAACGGGCCGCGTTCCTTTTGACGGTGACACGCCCGTATCTATTGCATTAAAACATCTGCAGAAAGAGCCTACGCCTCCTTCGGATATAGCTCCGGATATTCCGCAGAGCCTTGAAAAGATTATCCTCAAGTGTATTGAAAAAGAACCTGCAAAGCGTTACCAAAGCGCAGGTGAAATAATAGAAGACCTTAAAGGCGTTTTGAATAACGACGGAGTTGTTCATAAAAACGAAGGCGACGAGGAAAAGTTTTCAACAAGACGCATGCCTACTCCCGAAGAAATCAAAAGGGAAGAAGAGAAACGCGCCTCAGGCAAGCCGGCTAAACAGCAGGAGCAGGAACCTATTCCCGAACCGGGCGATGAAGACGATACGGGAAATAAAAAGAAAAGGAAAAAAGAAGATATTGTTGCAACGATTGCGGCTATTGCCACAACGCTTTTAATTGCATCTGTAATAGGTATAATACTTTGGAACTTTTACGGACCGTTCGGCGATATTAATCTTCCTTTCGGAAAACCGAAAGTGGATTTGCCAAACTTTGTCGGAATGACGGTTGAAGAAGCGGAAGAAAAAGCCGAGAAGCTGAATCTTGAGCTTGAGTATGAGTACCGCGATACAGAAGACGAGATAGAAGGCATAGTTCTTGAACAAAAACCGGAATACGACGCAGATAAGATTAAAAGAGTAAAAGAAGGATCAAAAGTTACTCTTGTTATAAGCAAGCTTCCCGGCGACGAGGGAGAAGTGAAGATTCCGGATTATAACGGCGTTAAATTTGAAGACTACGAAGAAGAACTGAAGGATTTAAAAATTAAATACGAAACCGTATACGAAGAAAATGATGACTACAAAGAAGGTTACGTAATAAAAACAGACCCCGAAGCGGGAAGCGAAATAACGCTTGACAAAAAAATTAAGGTTTATGTAAGCAAGGAAAAAGATAAAGAAGAAGTATCTGTTCCCACGCTTACAAATCTGACCATTGAAGGCGCTCATAAAGTATTAAAGGATAATAAACTTGTTGTCGGCAATGTAATACCTATTGAAAGCGACGTTGAAAAAGACAGAATCGTCCGTCAGCAGCCCGCAAGCGGCAGTAAAGCACTTGAAGGCTCGTCTGTTGATATATACGTAAGCAAAGGCAAAGAACCGGAACCGACGCCTACGCCTACTCCTACACCAACGGCTACGCCGGCGCCCGAACCGGACGATACAGATACGAATGAGCAAACCAATACAGAGACATCGGAGCCGAAGAACAGTGAAACACAGCAGAGCACTTCACAAAGCACGGTAGAGCTCGCAGATTAGGAGATGATGTTACGCAGGGACTTATAATTAAAGGCATTGGCGGATTTTACTATGTTAAGGCAGACGACGGCACAACTTATGAAACCCATGCTTGCGGAAGATTCCGCAAGGAAGGCAAAACGCCTTTAGTGGGCGACAGAGTTGAGCTTTCGGCAGAGTGTGACAGCATTACGGAGATTTATCCGAGAAGCTGTTCCTTCGTAAGGCCTGCCGTTGCCAATATAAATCAGATGATTGTTGTCATCTCTACTGTTTACCCGAAAGTAGACCTGCATTTTATAGATACGCTTCTTTTCGGTATCGAAACGCGCGGGATAGACGCCGCCGTTTGTATAAACAAAAGCGATTTGGACGAAGACGGAAGTATTTCGGAAGTCTTTGATATTTATACTAAGGCGGGTTATAAAACCATTATAACGAGCGCAAAAGAGGGACGCGGAAAAGAAGAGCTTTACGCGCTTTTAAAAGACAGGATAACTGCGTTTGCGGGAAACTCAGGCGTGGGGAAATCAAGTCTTTTGAATTTAATCGGAGACGATTTAAACCTTAAAACGGGTACTTTAAGCGAGAAAACGGAAAAGGGCCGCCATACAACGCGGCATACGGAGCTTTTGCCTCTGCCGTGCGGCGGTTATGTTTTAGACACGCCCGGCTTCGGTAAACTGGATTTGCCGCCCATGACGGCGGACGAAGCCGAAAAGTATTTTCCCGAATTTGCGCCGTACAGAGAAAACTGCAAATTCACGGGCTGCTCTCATACAAGCGAGCGCGGCTGTGCGGTTCTTGAAGCCGCAGAGCGCGGCGAGATAGCACAGAGCCGTATGGAAAGCTATATTGATTTTTATAATAAACTTAAAGAGTATAAAAAATGGCAATTAAAATAAAAGTTTGAAAGGAAGAAAGACCAATGAATAAAGTATCACCGTCGATATTGGCGGCAGATTTCGGAGATTTAAGAAATGAAATAAAAAAAGTTGAAGAGGGCGGCGCGGACATGCTCCATATAGACATTATGGACGGTCATTTCGTACCCAATATGTCATTCGGACCGGGCATCGTTAAAAAGCTTCGCGAAGATTCAAAGCTCTTTTTCGACGTTCATCTTATGATTGAAAATCCCGAAAAGTATATAGACGCGTTTGCAGACGCGGGCGCGGATCTTATAACTGTTCACGCTGAGGCTACAAAGCACGTTGTAAGATGCCTTCAGTACATAAAAAGTAAAGGTCTCAAAGCGGGCGTTTCAATAAACCCCGGCACACCGGCTGTTATGATTAAAGAGCTCGTGCCCTTTATTGATCTGGCGCTTGTTATGACGGTAAACCCCGGTTTTACCGCGCAGAAATTTATTCCCGAAGTACTTCCGAAAATAGCGGAAGTAAAAGCAATGCTCCCCGAGGGCGTTATGCTTGAGGTAGACGGCGGAATAAATGCCGACAATGCGGCCGCAGTAACAAAAGCAGGCGCAAACGTTTTGGTTGCGGGCGCCGCCGTTTTCTATGCCGATGATCCCGCGGCGGCAATCAAAAACCTTCAGAATCAATGAGAGCTATCATAATATGCGGCGGCGAAGTTTATGACGCCGCCGCAATTAACATAAAAGAAGACGATTTTGTAATATGCGCGGACGCGGGTGCGCGCCACTTGAAAAGTCTTAATATAACGCCGGATGTTTTAATCGGCGATTTTGATACGTTAAAAGACTATCCGGAGGGCATAAAGAGAATAGAGTTTCCGCCCGAAAAAGACGAAACGGACACAAGCCTTGCGGTAGATTATGCAATTTCAAAAGGTTATGACGAAATCTTAGTTTTAGGCGCTTTAGGCGGCAGAGCAGATCATTCGCTCGCAAACGTTTTCCTTTTAAAGCACATCCTCGAAAAAAACGCAAAGGGCGAGCTTTTTGACGGTAAAAACCGCGTTTTTCTTACCGATAAAGATTTTACCGTTTCGGAGCACGGCGTATATGTATCGCTGTTTCCGCTTTTTTCGGATATAGAGGGGCTTACAATCCGCGGCATGAAATATCCGCTTGATGACTATAAACTCCCGCAGGGCTCATCTCTTTGCGTAAGCAATGAGGTGACGGACAGAGAGGCATATATATCGTTTAAAAGCGGTCTCCTTTTGGTTATGATTTGCCGCGACTGAAAATATTTAAAAAATAGCTTGATTAATCATTAAAAAAAAGATATAATATAAGAAATGTTTAAAAGGAGGATCAGTAACATGAGTTTGTTAACGTTTTTTATGACGGTGTTTGCTGAAGGCGAAGGCCAGGCGGCTGATGCTGCGGCTCCTGCAGGATTTGCTTTGCCCATGGAAGTGCTTATGATAGTAGCTATGTTTGCTATTTTCTATTTCATGCTTATCCGTCCGCAGAGAAAAAGAGATAAAGAGACAAAAATGATGCTTGAAGCTCTCCAGATGGGCGATAAAGTAATGACGCACGGCGGCATTTACGGAAAAATAGTTCAGCTGAAAGAGGATACTGTTATTATTGAAACAGGTGCAACCGGCAACACAAGCACAATAAAGATTGCAAGAACTGCAATAGGCAAAGTTTTAACAATAAAAGACTGATAAAGTAATAACTTGCCCCAATCCCGAATATGTATTTACAAATGTTTGGGAGGGGATCTTATGAAGAAGGTCGAAAACATACGCAGGGGCGGCGTTATTACGGTTGCTCTCGTCTCGGTTATAAAGGCTATGGCGTTTACCGCCGCGGCGCTCTTGCTGCTGACGGTATTTATTGCCTATAAAGGAATGCCTGAAAGTGCCGCGATGGTTTGTATAAAGGCGGCAACGTTTTTATGCGTTTTCACGGCAGGACTTTTTACGTCGAGAAAAATGGGCAAAAGCGGTTGGCTTTCGGGTCTTGTAAGCGGAGTGATTTACGTATTGGCAATGGCACTCATCAGCTTTTTCATACTCGGCAGCTTCAGACCGGACGCAAATACATTTAAAATGCTTATTATTTCCGTTTTAGCCGGCGTTTTGGGCGGTATAACGGGAGTTAATATTAAGAGAAAGAAAAAATACTTTTAAAAATTCAGGAGGAAATTATAATGAAACACATTAAAACAGTTACAAAATCTACTTTAAAGGAAACAATCTGCAAAGGCGGCTGCGGCGAATGCCAGACATCATGCCAGTCGGCATGCAAGACATCATGCACGGTAGCAAACCAGAAATGCGAAAATAAATAATTGGCTTGATAAAATGCACAGACCGCAAAAGGCATGAATAAGTAATTTTTTAGTTATAATAAAACTATTAATTTGTTTTATTAATGAAAATTCGCTGACGCGAATTATGGAACTTAATGCCTTTTGCTGCGAACAAACGTCACCTCTTGACGTACCCTCGTACGCCTTCGGGTTCCGTTTGTCCGTTCTGCACTATTTTATCTGTGCCAAGGGCTTGATAAAATGCTAAAACGCGGGCTGTGATTTATATCACAGCCTTTTATTAAGGAAGAGTAAAATATGATACATAAATTTGAAAAATTCGGAAATTACATTGTTCTGGACGTAAACAGCGGCAGCGTTCATGTTGTTGACGAGCTTACATTTAAGCTTTTAGACTTCTTCAAAGACGGCGATATAGACCTTGACGCCGCCGAAGTGCTTACGGAAAAATTCACAAAAGAAGAAATACTTGAAACGTGCGGCGAGATAAAAGAGCTTATTAAAGCGGGTACGCTTTTTTCAGAGGATTGGCATGACGAAATTGCAAAGAAGGAAAGACGCGATCCCGTTGTTAAGGCTATGTGTCTGCACGTTGCGCACGACTGCAATTTGAGGTGCAAATACTGCTTTGCGGATAAGGGCGCATATGAGGGTGAAACAGGTCTTATGAGCCTTGAAACCGGCAAAAAGGCAATAGATTTCGTTATAAAATCTTCGGGCAAACGCAAGAATATTGAAATAGATTTCTTCGGCGGCGAGCCGCTTATGAATTTTGACACAACCTGCTCTATTTTGGAATACGCAAAGGCAGAGGGCGAAAAGCACGGCAAAAACTTCCGTTTTACGATAACAACAAACGGACTTCTTTTGGACGACAAAAAGCTTGACTATATTAATAAGAATATGTCAAACATAGTTTTAAGTATTGACGGCAGAAAAGAAGTAAACGACAGAGTAAGAGTTCGCGCGGACGGCACGGGAAGCTATGATTCAATCGTGGATAAATTCAAAAAGGTAGCCGATAGCCGTAATCAGGATAATTACTACGTACGCGGCACATACACAGGCTATAACAAAGACTTCGCGGCGGATGTTTTGCACCTTGCCGATCTCGGTTTTAAGCAGATATCAATAGAGCCGGTTGTAGCGGCGCCTGAGGTTGATTATTCTTTAAAAGAAGAAGATTTGCCTAAGCTTTTCGAGGAATACGATAAGCTCGCGGAGGAGATGCGAAAGAGAAACAAAGAGGGGCACGGCTTTAACTTTTTCCACTTTATGATAGATTTAACAGGCGGTCCCTGCGCACTAAAGCGCGTTTCGGGATGCGGCGCGGGCTGCGAATACGTAGCCGTAACGCCCGAGGGCGATATTTATCCCTGCCACCAGTTCGTGGGTAAAAAAGAATATAAAATGGGCAGCGTTTGGGACGGCTCTTTCGACAGAGAAAAAAGCGAAGAATACGCGAAAATAAATGTTTATACAAAAGAAGCTTGCAAAGACTGCTTTGCAAAATTTTACTGCAGTGGCGGCTGCCTCGCGTCAAGCGCAAACTACGCCGGCGGCATAGATAAGCCGTATAAGATAGCATGCGAGCTTGAGCGCAAGAGAGTAGAATGTGCGCTGGCACTCGAAGTGGAAAAACTACAATAGGATTCGAAAAAAAGCGGAGCAAAGCTCCGCTTTTTTTAATATACTAACGCCTTTAGTATTTCAAAAAGGTTACATCTGTAAAAAGATGAAATTACACTTTGGGTTAAGCGGTTTCATTTTTTCCTGAAATATGTTATTCTGGAAGCAGGTGGTAAATTATGAAAAAAATTTTTATGTTTTTACTTATTTGTCTGTTTTTGCAAACAGCAGCGCTGGCAGACGGAAAGGCAGAGCCTTCCTTGTTTGAAAATGATACATACACGGTAAGCGGTGTAATCTCTGTTGACAATGATCAAATGAAGCTGGATGTTACGGAACTTGATTTTGAGATACCTGCGGATAAAATAGTTGTACTCGCATATAACAAAGGTTATGAAAAGAGCCCAAATTACTCTACAACATATCTCGGACTGAGAGATGAAAACGGAGAAAACTGCCAAAATTGGACCGGCGGCGACAGCGAACCGTCGCGTATGAGATATTTTAAAACGACGAAAAAACAGCACGGCAGGTTTACGGTTGTCGCGGGTCTGCAAAAGAAAACGGCGGGAGTGAGTGTGCCGCCTTTTGAATGGAAATATGAGCTGAGCGTTAAAATTTTCGATTCTCCGGATTTTGTACCCCGCGATGCTTTGGGCGGTATTTCGGGTGACAAAAACTTTTTTATTTCTTCGGGCCCCGAGGGGATTTTTGAGACTAATTTATATACAAAATCTTACCGGCAGTACTTATGCCGCGCGCCGATAAACGGAAATGCGAATATCTACTGGTCGCACATGGACAAAACGGGAAAGAACGCATATTTCGGCGTTCTTCTTACAAACACGGACAGTAAAGATATTGAAATAAAAATAAACTCTTTAAATTACTTAAACGCCGATTTGGAAGAATATGCCTGGTCGAGTATTTACCATGAGATTTTTGTAAAGCACGGAAAGCTTTCCGCCGGCTATGCGGGCGGACATGGCGGCGGTGAAAAAATAACGCTTTCGCCGGGGGAGAGCAAATGGCTCTGCACATACCGGATGAACTGCGCAATCGCGGGTGAAACGACAGGCATTTCGAGCGTTTCAATAGACGGCGGAAATTATACTGGTTACGGGCTTATTTGCACAACATACGCATTTGCGGACAAGGCTTTATCTGATTTTATACCGCAGAATTTCGCCGATTGGGAGGTTGAAGCTGCGGCGGAAGCAACCTCGATGCGCGGAAGCGGCGACGGCGCAATACTCCAGATGAAAGGAAAGTTTTCCGTGCCGTTTCAAACAATACTCGCTGGTGAAAATATGCTGTCAAGCGGTGAAAGAATTCTTTTAACGCGCCTTGAAAACGGAAAATACTTTACGCTCGACAACAAAAATAACATGCGGCGCATTGAATGCGGACCGGGCGGCACGCTGCCGCAGCTGACGGACGCGGAAACGGCACAGCTGAATACCTACAACTGCAATTTCGGCACGGTCTATAAGCTGGATTTGAAAAATATAGTTGAAGACAAAGGACTAAAAGACGGCAAAAGGGTTGTAGGAAAAATTAAGCTTTCCTCGCGCTCAACTCCGTCTTTGGCCGCAGCGGCGGAGACATACTTAACCGGCGTCGGATTAAACGTTGCGGTATGGCGTACGAAAAACGGTGTTTTAGATTTTGCTGACGGCGAAACCCTTATTTTGCAGACGGCTTCGGGAATAGATCCAAAGGCTGATAACATTGTCACAAAAGCGGATGAAGGCGTTTATATGACGTTTGATGAGAACGTGCCCCTCTATGATAAAGACAACGACTATTCATACTATTTTGTAGGAAGCGGAATGAGCTTTTTCCCGTTTGAGATTTCGCTCGAATATGAAGACATTGAACTTGAAAATGAACCGTTTCCGGTTTATATTGACGGCGATAAGGTGGATTTTGCCGATGTCAGACCGCAGATAACGGACGGCAGAACTTACGTTCCGATACGGGCGATTTTTGAAGCGATGGGCGCTGATTTATATTACGAAGACGGCGTTGCGGCTGTTTTCTTTGGTGACAGGGTGCTTGAAATTACAATAGGCTCTGATACGCTTGTGCTCTTTGATACGGAAGAAAAGGTGCGCCGCGAAATTAAAACTGACGGAATACCGCGTATAGAGGACGGGAGAACGCTGGTGCCTCTGCGCGCCATAAGTGAGAGCATGGGCTTTAGGGTGGACTTTGACAGCGAAACAACCGCAATCTTTATTTACAGATAATCGCGACTTTCCGCGTTTTATGCATTGTTATTTATAATTGAATCATTTGTTGCGAATTACAAATCCCCAATATTTGATACAATTTTAAAACTATTTACTTAAAAGGGGCGTTTAAAATGAAAAGAAAAATTTTATGTATTTTGTTAACTGCTTTAATGGCAATATCGCTGCTGCAAACGGTATCTGTAAATGCGGCGGACGGTATAAACATAGGCGACTACGTGCAGATGGGCACATATTACGGCGTGCCCATACTTTGGCGCTGTGTTGATATTGACGAAAACGGACCTTTAATGCTTTCCGATAAAATAATATGCATAAAGCCCTTTGACGCTTCGGGCGCAAACACAAGCGGCAGTCACGGCAGGGGATATTACCATAAGGACACACAGGGCTACTGGAGACAGGATAGCGGTTCCAACTATTGGGCGGACAGCAATATAAGATGTTGGCTTAATTCTTTAGCTTCCGCCGGAAACGTAGACTGGGCTTGCGGCAATCCGCCGGATAACAGCCATGTATGGAACGGGTATAATGATTATGCCGACGAAGCCGGCTTTCTTACTAATTTTTCTAAAGAAGAATTAAACGCCATAAAACAGGTAACGCAAAAATCTCTCCTTGACGGCTATGAGTATTCCGATTCATCTAACACAAGAAATCCTGACTATCACCAATACGACCATCATATAGATAAAATAGTACAAAACTATGACACAGCCTTTTCGGAACCGGTAACGGACAAAATCTTTCTGCCAGACGCAAAACAGATAAATGCGGTATACAATAACAGCGGCATTTTGGGAGATAAATATTATATTGGCGAACCTACGGTTCAGTGCGTGGAAAATTCGGAATACCAATATGAAACTGAAGGTTGGTTTGAAGCCGGGAAAAAATGGTATTCGTGGCTTCGCACTCCCGACGCCTGTCAATCCGGTGATCCTGTACGCGGTGTCGACCCTCACGGTGACGTTTTCAACCTCATTGCAGATGACGGAGCCAGAGGCATCCGTCCCGCTTTTTATTTAAATCTTAAAACCGTAGGTTTTAAGGGTGGACAAGGAACGGTAAGCAAACCGTATTATATTGACGAGAAATACTCTGAGGTGGATGTCGTAAACATAGGCAAATATGTGCAGATGGGCACGTATTACGGTGAGCCCATACTATGGCGCTGCGTTGATATTGACAAAAACGGCCCTTTAATGCTCTCCGATAAAATAATTTGCTTAAAAGCGTTTGACGCTTCGGGGGACAACACAAGCGGATCTCACAGCAGAAGCTATAATGAAGGTTTTTACAGACGGGAGTATGGCTCAAACTACTGGGCAGACAGTAATATACGCAGTTGGCTTAATTCAACCGATTCTGAAGGAAACGTAAACTGGGCTTGCGGCAATCCTCCGGATGACGACCATGTCTGGAAAGGATATAATGACTATGCTTCCGAGGCCGGCTTTTTAACAAACTTTACAAGAGGCGAATTATATGCCATAAAGCAGGTAACTCAAAAATCTATCCTTGATGACTATGAGTATTCGGAAACTGCCAATCCTGATCATCATATATATAACAGCGATATAAACGATGTGCTTCAAAACTATGACACGGCTTTTTCCGAGAAGGTAACGGATATGATGTTCCTGCCGGATGTAAAGCAGATAAACGCTGTATATAATAACAGCGAAATACTTGGAGACGGTTATTATATAGGCGAGCCAACGGCTCAATGCGTTGCCAACTCCGAATATACAGATTCGAGTCTCGGAAACGGAAATAAATGGTGTTCATGGCTTCGCACCCCGGGCACGGAAGGCGCAGGGACTGCCGGCCGCTATGTGGATTATAACGGCACAGTCATAAGCCATGGTTATTACAGTACCGACTGGATCGGCTGCAACGGTATCCGTCCCGCTTTTTATTTAAACATTGAAACAGCAAGTGTTATAAGCGGTTCGGGAACGGAAGACGATCCCTATGTTGTCAATGCTGTTTTTGCAAACTGGAAGCAGAGTGTGATAAACGTAGGAGAATATCTGCAAATGGGCACATATTACGGCGAGCCGATACTTTGGCGCTGCGTTGATATTGACGAGAACGGACCTTTAATGCTCTCCGATAAAATAATATGCCTTAAAGTTTTTGACGCTTCGGGTACTAACACAAGCGGCAGTCATGGGAGAGGATATTACATATATGATGTGCAAGGCTTTTTCAGGCAGAAACACGGCTCTAACTACTGGGCGGACAGCAATATGCGCTGCTGGCTGAATTCTCTGTCTTCCGCAGGAAACGTAAACTGGGCTTGCGGCAACCCGCCGGACAGAGAACATGTATCGTACAAAGCTTATGATAACGAAGCGGGCTTTCTGACAAACTTTTCAAAAGGCGAGTTAAATTCAATAAAGCAGGTAACGCAGAAATCTCTGGTTGACGGCTATGAATATTCGGATTCTTCAAATACAATAAATCCGGACTATTATAGATTGGAACATGAAATAGATAATGTAGTACAAAATTATGACACGGCTTTCTCGGAGCAGGTAACGGATATTATGTTTCTGCCGGATGTAAAGCAGATAAACGCTGTTTATAACAACAGAAGTGTTTTGGGAGATGATTATTACTTAGGCGAGCCAACGGCTCAGTGCGTTGCAAATTCGATATATACAAACATATCCTTTGCGGCCGGGGGAAAATGGGAAACATGGCTTCGCTCCGCTGACGCAGACTACTGTTTTAACGTCTGCTTTGTCGACTATTTCGGCTGGGTCTACAGTACCATTGCAGATGACGGAAGCAGAGGCGTCCGCCCCGCGTTTTATTTAAATCCTGAAACAGCGGTTTTCACAAACGGCGGGGGAACGGAGGAAAACCCTTACACGGTTTCTGCGGAAACATCTAATTGGAACGAAGGTATTTCGGCTGAAATCAAAGAGATTCAAGAGGAAGATGAAAGCCTTATTGTAACGGCGGAAATTGAAAGCTTTTTAGAAAACGCGGAGAACGCGCTTTGCTTTTTTGCGGCGTATGACGAAAACGGAAAGCTTATCTGTGTTTACTGCAAAGATGTGCCTCTCAAAGTGTTTGGCAGGGCGGAAAGCTTAAAGCTTATCGCGCCTTTAAATACTGCTTCATATAAGCTTATGCTTTGGAACAATGACATGCAGACGTTATTACAAAAGCCGATCTCCGGCGAAATTAAATAACAAAAAAATGCGGAGCTTTTGCTCCGCTTTTTCATTATTTCTGCATTCTGCATTATAATTTATCCATTAATCAAACCGTATTTAAGCTTAATTCTCTCAATCTTCTCTATCATCGGTTCCGCTATAAACCACAGGAAAAACGCAGTTGAGGCGGCGTGAATCATGTCAAACGGAAAGCCCGATATATAAGACGCCAAAATCATGTCCTTATTAGGGTTTGGCTGAAACATAATAATTGCCGCGGGGTTCATTATGGCACCGTATATAATTGCCGCGAAAATCCCGAACAGGCAAAGCGAAAGCTTTGTTTTTTTTATTATACCCTTTTTGCAAAGCACGCCTGAAAGAAAGCCTATAATGCCGAAAACAAACATCTGCCACGGCGTCCAGGGTCCCTGCCCGAAAACCATGTTTGAGGCAAACGCGGTTACAGCGCCTACCAAAAAACCGATTTCTGAGCCGAGGCACACGCCCGAAATTATAATAAGCGCCAAAACGGGTTTAAACTGCGGCAGCATGAAAAAAGCCGTTCTGCCCGTCGCGCCGAGGGCGCATAAAACGCTGATTAAAACTATTTCACGCGCGCCCGGATTTCTGTTTTCAAAAAACAGAGAAAATGGAATAAGTGTTTCAATTATTATTAAAAAGCTTATAAAAAGATACTTTCTGTCGCCTAAATGATATACGCCTATATATATTGTAAAAGGCACGGCAAGCAAAAACAAAAGCGCGGCAACTATTGTGCTTTTTTTAAGCTTCTGCGTTTTTTGAAACTGACTTTTAGAAACCTTAAATTCCTTTTTTGGAATAAAACAAATAAATGTTATGCTAAGCAGTATTGCCGCAAAAAGCTGAACTAAGTTTATGTCTATTGAAAGCATTTCTTTTGCCTGAAGTATCAGCAAAAAAACAAAAGAAAAAAAGCTTATAAGTCCAAGCGCGGTTTTTAAAGGCGCGCGTTTTTTGCGGCTTGTTATTTCCTCTTTTTCAAAAGTAATATTCTTTGAATAATCTTTTTTTTGTGTTTTATTTTCCTTTATTTCTCCGCCGAAAGCTTTTATAATATCGTCCGCCAAAAGGGCAGAGGGCAAAATGTCTCTTGCCATTCTGTTTGCCGCGGTTGTGTAAAAGCTTTTGCCCGCGAAAAACAGTTGCGGCGCGTCGGAAGACACTATCGCGCCGTCAAAAAACATGGCGCACCTGTCTGCGTATTCCGCGCAGAAATCAATATCGTGCGAAACTATAACAATTGTTTTTCCGTCACCTTTAAGCCTACAGAGAATCTCCGCGAATGTCTTTTTAAAGCTTGCGTCAAGCCCTTTTGTAGGCTCGTCTAAAAGTAATACGTCAGGCGACAATAAAAGCAGCTTCGCAAAAGCCGCCCTTTGCTGCTCGCCGCCCGACAAATCGTACGGGTGGAAGGCTAAAAGGTCTTCTATGCCGCAAAGAGCACAAACGCTTAAAACGCGCTCCTTTTTCTCTTCTTCCGTTATTTTTTCGTCGCGGAGCATATCCATAAGATCAAGATAAACAGAGGCTTTGGTAAAAAGCACCTGCGGGTCCTGCGGCAAAATATTAATCTTTAAATTGTTTTCGTTTATAACCTTTCCGCGGTACGGTTTTAAAACGCCGCCAATCACCCCGAGCGCCGTCGTTTTACCTACGCCGTTGCCGCCGAGGAGAGCAAAAATTTCGCCTTTTTTAATTTTAGCGGAAAGACCTTTTATTATGTCTTTACCGTTTTTTTCGTATCTGAAATGTATATCGCGAAGCTCTATCACCGTTTCGCCGGATTGTCCTTCTGTATGCACGATTTTACTTTCGTCTTTTTCATGCGTTTTTGCGTATTCGGAAAGCCATGCTTTACCGTCCCTGACAGTTATGGGGGATAATGTCTGCTTATCAAGTGATGCGTGTACTTTTATCGGCGCCGGCAGTGCCCAAAACATTTCGTGGTCAAAAAGCAGTTTGCCGATATTCTGCGGCGCAGTATCCGCCAAAACCTTACCATCATCCAAAACCCATACTCTGTCTGAAAGCGGCAGAGCTTCTTCAAGGCGGTGTTCGGATAATATAACTGTTGTGCCTATCTCTTCGTTAATTCTTTTAAGAGTTTTTAAAAACTCGGAAGCGGCTATGGGGTCAAGCTGGGAAGTCGGCTCGTCGAGCAGTAAAACCTCAGGCTGCATAACCATAACGGACGCTAAATTAAGTATCTGTTTCTGACCGCCCGAAAGGTCTGCTGTTTTTTTGTGAAACCAATCCGATATGCCGAAAAATGAAGCCGTTTCGGAAACCCTCAGGCGTATTTCGCTTGTGGGAAAGCCGAGGCTTTCAAGACCGAAAGCCAGCTCATGCCAAACCTTGTCCGTAACTATTTGGTTTTCTGGGCTTTGCGATACAAAGCCTATTTTAGCAGCTTCATCGCGCGCTTCAAGTAAAGATATATCTTTATTTTGAAATAAAATACTGCCTTCTTTACTGCCGTGCGGAGAAATGCTCGGCTTTAATAGCCGCAAAAGCGTTGTCTTGCCGCAGCCCGATTTTCCGCACAACGCTATAAACTCACCTGCGTTTACATTTAGAGTCACAGATGAGAGCGCCGTATTGTCCCTTGCGGGGTATGTAAAGCTTAAATCTTTTATGCTGTACGTTTCCATCTTTGTGCCTCCAAAATCTCAACCCCGAGGGGGTATATGCAAAGCAGAAAATATGCTGCAAAAAAACTAAGATTCAAATACGAAAAGCCCGCGCCGTAAAGCGAGGGTATATATCTGAAAGACATAAAGCCCGCTATTCTGCCTGCCAGAACATACAGCCCCAAAAGCAAAATAACAGCAAGAGCTTTTGTGTCTCTTTTGTCAAATTTATAAATGGAAAAAGCGGTTCTGCCGCGCAGTCCGTAGCCGCGGCCTTTCATGCTGTCCGCAGTTTCGATAGAGTTTTCAAGTGCCCATGTTGTGGCGGCGGACAAAACGGAAAGACCGTTTTTGGCGCGTGCAAAAATACCGCCGTTTTTACTGCCGCGGCCTATGCCTTTTTGCGCCGCGGAAATCATGCGGATTTGAGATATAAACCTCGGCACAAATCTGAGCGTCATTGAAAGGAGGAGAGATAGGGAGGGCAGTATTCTCCCGAAAAGATAAATAAACTTATCGCTTGTCATAATCTCCGTATAGCACGAAAACCAAAGTATAACGGAAGCTATCATAATGCCCGTTGCGAGACCGTATATTATTGATTCAAGCGTCAACGGGTTTCCACTCGGAAGATAGCCTAAAACAGTAATGCCCGCGTGGTTAAACGCGGGATTTATAAGCGCCGTTGCCAAAAAAACGGGCAGCACAAACAAAAGCTTTTTACCGCTGCCGAGGAAGTAGGTGTAAAGCATACTTCCTATAAGCGAAAAGCCGAGGCACACGGGGTGCATAAACGTTACTGAAAAGCAAATTACAAATAAAAAATATATGAAATTAACTATAGGGTGAAATGTTTTAAACTCATTCTGTTTCATTTTTTCTACCGTTTTTTGGCTGTTCTTCGCCGCCAACATCTTTACCTAAATCGCAGGTGTAAACCCATTCTATTTTGTCGCCGGACGATACTTTATACTGTGAGCAGCCGTAGTTTGGAAACACGCCGTTTACTTTATACATCCAGCCGGAAAGATCGCCGCAGTCAAATTCGTATAGGTTTCCTATACCTTCTATATATGCGCTTCCGTACATGGGAGCGTTTACAAATTCCATGTGTATTTTGTTAAGTTTCATTTCACGCTGTAAAACGTTAAAAACGCTTTCGCCCGGATTGAATTTCACACGTCGTTCCTCATAAATTATGCCGTTTTGCGGAACTAAATCAGCTTTTCCGTCACGAAGTGAGGGCATATTGTTTAAAATAGTATCACAGCGCACCGAAAGCGTGCAGTAAGGCTCGGTTTGCGGTTCGGGCGCAGCTTCTTCGGGCGGGGCGGAAACTGCGGGCGTTTGCGGAACTTCTGCGCTTTGGAGTACGTCGGGCGCATTTTCTTCCGCTTCCGCAATTGGGTTATCTTCAGACGGAGGCTCTTGCGTTTCCTCCTGCGGTTCGGGCGAGGGGACTTCGGCGTCTTCCGCTGCCGAAGGATACTCTGCCGCAGGCTCTGAAACATCTGCTTCGCCGGTGTTTAATTCTGTTTTTGTTTCGCTGACGGTGAAATTTTCTTTATTTGCGGTCCGGGGGAGATTATACGCTGCCAAAAGCACTATAACCGCAAGTAAGGCAAAAACCGAATTGCGAATTAAAACTTTTCTGTTTTTCATAAAAGATTTGCCTTTCCGAGCATTTTATAAACCATTTCCGCGATTTCAGCCCTTGTTACGGCTTCGCGCGGGTTTATGTAAACTACGCTTGTATCAAGTATCTTTTCGCGGCAGCAAAACGCCATATCGTTTTGCGCCCAATCGGAAATATCGGTATAATCGGGAAACTCAGATAAATAATCCAAAGTGTTATACATAGACATATCGGTGTCCAGTCCGCAAAGCGCTGCGGCGCGGCAAAGCATAACCGCCGCTTCTTCGCGCGTTATGGTGCCTGAGGGGTTAAACTCCGTTTCCGACACGCCTTTTACTATTCCGTATGAATACGCCGTGCCGACATAAGGATAAAACCAGTCGGCTGTATTTACGTCCGCAAACGCGTTTGTCTGCTTTTGGGGAAGTGAAAGCGCCGAAACGGTAATTGTCGCAAACTGCGCGCGCGTCATGGTGCCGGAGGGCTCAAATGCCAAATCCGTCATGCCGTTTATTATGCCGCGCGATGCGAGCGTTTCAACTGCTGTTTGACAATCTAAGCCTTTAATATCTTCAAACGTCTTACCTTCATATTTTATCACGGAAATTGACACATCGTCAAGCTTTCCCGAAAGGCCTTCGCTTTTTTTAGGTTTGGGCGCGTCACTCATGTCGAATATCGACGGCTTGTTTTGAGAGAGCCTTTCAGCCGCCGCCAGAGAATAAAGGCACTGCTCTGTTGTCATAAGGCTTGGCGCGTCCTCGTCCGCCGTATGCGAAAAGCCGCCGTCTTTTTGGAATTTTGTGAGAAAATCGGGAATGGTGCTGCCGTTTTTTATAAAGCGGCTGTCGGTATACGGAATGCCGAGTTGGGAGATGCATAAAAGCACCTGCGCCGCGCTCTCGGCATTTTCCGTGCCGAAGCTTTCGTATCCGCCGCTTGATGTTTGCACTGCGGAAAGGAAGGAGATGCCGCGCTGTATAGCGGAGCTTACATTTTCGTTGTTTTTATAGGGAGCAAAAGCGGTTAAAACCATGGCGGTTACATCAACATCTGGAGTATCATTATCTTTTGTAAGCGCAAAACCGCCGTCTGGAAGTTCCAAAGAAAGAATGTAATCTACATAGGTGCTTTTTATTTGGTCGTCTCCGAAACCCGCACACTGCATTGCGATAAGCGCCCATACGGGGCCGTTTATGCCCTGCCATACGGTTTTGTCAAAATCGAGAAGCGGTGCGGTCAAATCGTAACCGCCTATGTTTTTGGGGTCTGCTCCGATAGATGAAAGCGCAATAACGGCGCGTGAATATTCCGTATATTTCTTGTCATGCAAAACGCCGTTTGCGTCTTTAACCGTGCCCGTCAGCCGATCTATATAGCCTTTAAAGTATTCTTCGGGCATTTCCCTTCCGCACCGTGCGAGAGAGAATATAGCCCATTCTCCGCCTACAGAGCCGAAAGAGGGAGCTTGAACATTTGACGATACATATGCTGCCGCACCGTCTGTTAAAGCGGAAATATCTGCGGCGGCTTCCGCAGAGAAGCCGCCGAGAATTATTAGTAATGAGAGAAAAAGTGATAACGCTTTTTTCATTATTTCACCTTATTTATTTAAAAGATTAAAGAAACGCATGAGTAGTGTTGCAGCCTGTGCGCGCGTAAGTGTTGTTTTGGGTGAGATGAGAGTATCGGTCATACCCGTAATAATGCCTTCGCCAACGGCCCATTTTATGCCGTCTTCCGCCCAGCTGCTTATGTCGTTTTTATCTTCAAAATCACTTAAATCAGCGTAGTTTTCCTCAAAGCAATCTTTGAATTTTGCATAGCGCGAAAGAATAAGTGCCGTCTGCTCGCGCGTTACTTTTTCACCCGGTGCAAATTCCGTGTCGCTTATGCCGAGGATTATGCCGTTTGCTTCGCCCCATGCGACGGAGTCAAAATACCAATCGTCTGCGGAAACGTCGCTGAATTTGCAATCCGTTGCCTTTTCATATTTTCCGTCAAGACGGTATAAAACGGTAACGAGCATAGCGCGCGTCATTTCGGTATCGGGCTCAAAGTTGTCGCCCGTGCCTATCATAAGACCGTGCTCATAGCAGTATACTACAGCGTCATGGAACCAGTCGCCTTTTGATACGTCATCATAAATCTTATATACGGCAGCCGTAGCGTCGGGGCCTTTTTCCCACTTTGCATACAGAGTTATATTATTTACGATCGGCTCGTTTATGTCAAATTCTTTTGTAAACTCTTTGTCGGTAAACCAGCCTTCAAATGTATACCCCTTGCGTTCGGGGTCTGCAACGAAAGACATTTTGCCGCCTTTGTCAACCTCCAGAACGGGATATTTTTCGCCGCCGTTTGTTTCAAACGTTACTTTGCACGTGTTTGAAAGTGTTGTTCCGCCGGACGAAGATGACCTTTTCCAGGCTTCGGAGCCCGCCTCTTCGGAATAGTCGTCCGTATAGAACCATGTTACCGTGCAGTTTTTGGAAAGAGAAGTATCGCGGCAGCTCTTTGTACCGGCCTTGCCGTCAACCTGGAAGAGCCAGCCTGAATTCGGACCGTGATCAAATTCAGCGTCGTTGCCGATAGATGATATATATCCGTATGTTTTTTCTATATAGTCTATATTGTTTTCCGTTAAAATAAGATGAAGCGCGTCAAATACAGTCTGACCTTTGGAAAGAGTAACGGTTCCGCTTGCGAGAGAGGTATATTCGGAAGCGTTTTTCTTATATGTGTAAGCGCCTCCGCATTTGGATTTGTCATGAGTTAAAACTTTAATTTTAACGCTTATATCGCTGCTGGAATCTGATGAAGACTTGCTGCTCGGGAGCGATACGTTAACTGTTTTCGCTGTATGGTTTGTTTCTTCTTCATCTGTTACCGTAACAGTACCTTCTGCCGTTTTGTAGCCGCTTTTTTCTGCGGTGTAGTTATATGTGCCCGCGGGCAAATCGTATTTGCCCTTTGAAACGGCTTCCTGTCCTTCAATAGTTAGTTTTGCGCTGTCAGGAATTAAATTAAATGTAACGGGACATCTCTCGGCCCATGAAGCCTGAGCCGTGTTTTTGGGGTTATCCGAAAAATCATAGATGTTTGAGCCTAAAAGCTCGTTTGCAACAAGACCGCGGAAGCCCTGCTCCGTGCCGAAGCTGTTATTAGTCGGCGTAAATCCGTCAAGCGTATCGGAAGCATAATTTACGAGACCGTCCAAAACGCTGTTGTTGTCTGTTTTAAGCTCCGCGCCGTCAATGCCGTAAGCTGCGAGAGCCGTAAGTGCAAGGCCTGTTGAGGAAGCGTTTCCGAAAGAGCCGTCCGCTGCCTGCGCGCCGCGAAGCTGTTCTATCGTTTCATCAACTGCTGCTTTTACGTCTTCGTTTTCGTTATAAAACGGTGACAGGGCGAGGAGCATAGCAGCCGCCGTATCAACGCCCCATGTGTTATCCTGCCAAGCTTTTTTTTGTTCTACGGCGGAGTTTATAAGGTAGTCCGTGCCGCTTTTATCTAAGTAATCCTCATCCTCGTTCATAGCCAAAATAACGTAGGGGAGAGTATATATATTTGTGACCGCGGCGTTTTCTTCGTCAATCAGAGCCTGAAGCTTTTTAACTAAGTTTACTGTGCGGAAATCAGATGTTTTTATGTTTTCGGGGTCAAAACCCAAGGCGCGGAGCGCGATTATATATTTTGCAATGTCGCCCGCTTTTGTTGCTTCGTCCGCCGCGGGTATCAGTTTATCGAGATATTCCTGTACCTGTTCATCGGACAAAACGTTTTCCGTGTCGGGGAAGGCTTTTTTGTATGCCGCCAAATCTGCCGCGAGCCAGGGCGCGTTCATATCGTCCGCTATACCGCTTTCGGCGTATTTTGCGGCAATGTTATGCATAATTTCAAGCGCTGACGGAGCTTCTGTTACGGTTACTTCACAGCTGTCCGAAAAACCGCCGTCGTTTGTTTTGGCAGTTATTGTAGCCGTGCCCGCTTTAACGCCCGTTACAACGCCGCCTGATGAAACGCTTGCCGTTTCATCGTCTGACGATTCCCATGTAACGCTCTTGTCGGCGGCGTCTGCAGGTGCTATTTCGTAGCCTATAGCTTTGCTTTCGTTTACATAAACGGATAATTCGCTGTCAAGAGTTATACCTGTAACCGCTATGGGCGTGCCGACAGATACGGTGCACGAAGCGGGAACTATGGGAGCGTTTGCGTTTTTGGCAACAACCGTGTATGTGCCCTCTTCGGGGAAAGTAAGCGTAGCTTTGCCTTCTGCATCTGTTACGGCTTCAATACCGTCCAGTTCCAAAACACTGACTGCGGCGCCTTCGCATGGAACAAAAGCGACACCGTTATCTGAGGTCCAAATCGCTTTTGAAAGCGTAAATTCCGTCTCCGTGGCTGCAGGTGTTGAATATTCGTCATATTCAAATTTAGTATAAGTGTCAGCCCAGGAAGCGGTGTCTTTATATACAAAAGCATATATAAAGTCGCCGGCTGTCACTTTATCGGTAAGAGACCATGCTGAGGTGTGATTCTGATAATACCCGTAAGCGTAGCTTGTATCGCCCCAAAGCTTTGATAATGATAATCCGTAACCGTTGTCGGCCGTTTCATATCCGTGAGCGTCATCTGCGTAGGTGTCGTGCGCAGCGGAGAGCACATCGTCTATTGTATATTCGCGCTTGCCCGATACAGTTACGGGCAGACGGTTAAAGCTTTTGCCGTCTTTTGCCGTAACAAAATCTGCGTTTTGGCTTATTGTTACATACGCCGTCATAACGTTTCCGATATTAACCGGAGTGGGGTTCATTATGCAAACGGAAATGTAATCTTCCCCGTTTGCCATTACCGTAAGATAATATATACCGGGCTCCATATCATCGGGTATCGGGATAGCAGCTTCTCCGTCCTCGTCCGTATAAACGTCCTCTATTTCGGTTAAACCGCCGTCCTCGCTTACCCATGCAAATACTGCGTCTTCTATTTCTTCGCCGGATTCTTTAAATTCTTCCGGTGTTTTATACAAATAGCCGCCCATTACCATAGAGCCTGTAACGGTTACTTCCAAGTCCTCTCCGGGGAAAGCGGAAAGGTCTCCGTCTATCCATGTGTAAGTGTCGGCCCAGTATGAATCTTCATAAAAGAAGAAGTCAACCTTATCGCCTGAAACGAGTTTATGCGTTGTATAAGTAGTGCCGTTGTAGCCGCTGCCGTAAGGGCTTGCGGTACCGTCATTGGGATAGCCTTCGTTTACAAGAAAACCGCCGTAGTAAGTGCTTGACGATATGCCGAATACTTTTGTTGCGCTGCCGTTTGAAACTTCAAGATAATCGCTTACTGTGTCTTTTGTAAAGTCATTACCGTAAATAATCTCGTGCTCTTTTATAAGCGCGTCAAGAACGGAAACGCCGTTAACTTCGTCCGCAAAGCCGTATTTTTCGGATAAATCACTTGATACCTCTAATGTCTGAGGAGGCGCCAGAAAGCCGCCACTGAGCTGTGCAACAGTATAAACATCTGCGGTAACGGCTTTAGCAGGTTCCGCAAAAACGTTTATACTGCACATGCCTAACATCATAGTAAGTGCAAGTACCAGTGATAGTAGTTTCCTTGTTTTCATTTGTATTACTTCCTTTCTTTGCGCATAAAAAAATGCACTGATTAAAATCAATGCAGCGGAGTTTTCCTGCAAAATACGCAATTTAAATGCAACACAAATAAGCATACCCAAAAGATATACTTCCTTTAAATCTGCTATTCCTGTGTAAAAACACGTACGGAATAACATCAGAGCAGGTCTTTTGGCTCGTGCCTTTAACCGTTTTACACCATGCCTTCTCAGTTTCCCAATGACCGGCTTTCACCGACGGCGTAAAACACAGAAACACATACAGCGACCGTTATCGCAGAGGATTCGCACCTCTTTCCCTTTTCACCCCATGCGCCTGAGCCGTGCTCTTTACGGCGCATAAGACACTCTGTGCGTATATTTTTATATTTAATTTAATTATAACAATATTTGCTTTTTCAGTCAATAGCAAAAAGCAAACTATTGTAAAAGCTTGACAATTTAATAAAATATGATAAAATTATAAGAAAAAACTTATGGTAAGAATTTATGTTTAAAGACAGTTTTTTAAATAAAACGGGGAATCATCCCGCAACGCAAAGGTTTATTACGGATATTAATTTCAGGGCGATCCTGTCTGCAATCTGGTCAACCGCCATAAATTTAGGCTTTACTGTTTATAACGGATATCTCGGCTTTAAAAACGGTTCGGTATGGTTTATAACAATGTGTGTTTACTATGCCGCGCTGTTTATCATGCGCTGTTTTGTTGTTGTGCAAAGCAGAAGCCGCAACAGAAAAAACGATGCGGTAATAATGCGTGTTGACGGGATTTTGCTCGTCGTTTTGATGATAGCGCTGACGGGTATTATTTCGCTTTCTATAAATTTCAATATCGTAAGAACGCACGGAAAAGTCGCTATGATTGTCCTTATGATTTATACGGTTTTCAAAATAACCATAGCGCTTACAAACTTTGTAAGGATAAAACACTTGTCATCGCCTATTATAAGAACGGTTTACAGCATCTGTTTTGCGGACGCGCTCGTGGCTCTTATATCCATGATGCTCAGTATTTTTGCGGTTTTGGGAATTCTGGAAAAGGGCCGTGCGTTTGTTGTTTTCGCGGGAGCGATTGTGTGTATGATTATAGCAATGCTCGCGGCAACTATGGTATTTCATTCAAATAAGCGCGGCGATTTGCAGTAACATACGAAAGGAATAATAAAATGAAACTGATATTTATACGTCACGGAGATCCCGATTACGTAAACGATACGATAACCGAGAGAGGAAAAATTGAGGTTGAGGCTTTGACAGAGAGGGTTTTAAAATGGGATGTAGACGAAATATTCCTGTCACCGCTGGGCCGTGCGCAGGACACCGCAAAGCCATATCTCGAAAAAAGCGGCAGACATGCCGAGACGCTTCCGTGGCTGCGTGAATTTAACGGTCACGCGATAAGACCTCATACCGGCAAACAGGCGCTCCCCTGGGACTTTATGCCGGACTTCTGGACAAACGTCCCTGAGCTGTACGATAAAGATTTTTGGTACAAAGCGCCCGTTATGCAAACGGGAGATGTTGAGGAGCAGGCTGAATGGGTTTACGAAGAGTTTGATAAGCTTTTGGCGCAGCGCGGGTATATAAGAGACGGAAGAGTATATAAAACGGAAAAGGGGAATAATAAAACCCTGGTTTTCTTCTGCCATCTCGGCGTTCAGCTTTTAATACTTTCACATCTGTTCGGAATATCGGCACCGTGCCTTTGGCAAAACTTTTTTGTAGCGCCTACGTCCGTAACAGTAGTTGAAACGCAGGAGAGGGAAGAAGGCAGAGCGTGTTTCAGATGCCAGAAGCTCGGCGATACCGCACACCTTGAAGCCGCCGGAATAAAGCCTTCAAGATCGGGCTTTTTTGAAGAGGTATACGGAGAAGAAAAATTTGATATATTTTAAAAATAACTGTTTACAAACATATAAAAAAAGAGTATAATATTATTATATTTTAAAAAAGGAAGTGAATTTGCATGGACGCTCATCCCGGGCGAAGTATTAAAAAAATCAATACTATATTTGGGCGGTCATGGGAAATTTCCGTTTATACGTTTTTTGTGCGCTGATTTTTTTGCACACAGAGACCGCCTTTTAAGAAGGAGGTCTTTTTTTTGTATGAAAAAATAAAAGAAATGCTTGAAAACCGCAAGTTTTTAAGCATAAGACAGCAGCTTTGCGATATGAACATGGTCGACGTTGCAACGCTGCTCGAAGAATTTGACGAAGATGACGCTTTGCGCGTTTTCAGACTCCTGCCTAAAGAAGAAGCTTCGGAAGTATTCAGTTACATGCCGAAAGACAAACAGCAAAGCATTGTTGAAGCTATAACCGACCGTGAGCTTTCAGGCATTATTGACGAGCTTTTCCTCGATGATACTGTCGACCTTATCGAAGAAATGCCCGCGAATGTCGTTAAAAGGCTTTTGAAAAACACAAGCCAGGAAAAAAGAAAGCTTATAAACCGTTTCCTGCAGTATGAGGAAGACTCCGCGGGAAGCATTATGACAATAGAGTTTGTGGACCTAAAAAAGGAAATGACGGTTCCCGAAGCTTTCGCGCATATCAGGAAAACGGGCGTTGACAAAGAAACAATTTACACGTGTTACGCAACAGACGCGAACCGTGTGCTTGAGGGCGTTGTAACGGTTAAGGATCTGCTTTTGGCTGAGGAAGGTCAGAAAGTTGGCGATATTATGGATACAAACATAATATTTGCCTATACCGACGATGATAAAGAAGACGTTGCCAAAAAGTTTCACAGATATGACCTTATGTCGCTTCCCGTTGTTGACAAAGAACGCAGACTTGTCGGAATTATAACGTTTGACGATGCTATTGACGTTATCCAGGAAGAGAACACGGAAGACTTTGAAAAGATGGCTGCTATCACGCCGTCCGATGAGCCGTATCTTAAAACAAGGGTAATAGATCACGCAAAGCACCGCGTGCTGTGGCTTTTATTGCTCATGGTTTCCGCAACGTTTACAGGCGCTATTATTACGGGCTTTGAGAATGCGTTTACAGTTGTGCCCGCGCTTGTTGCGTTTATTCCGATGCTAATGGACACGGGCGGCAACTGCGGCAGCCAGTCGTCAACGCTTATTATCCGTGGTATGGCTTTGGGGCAGATCAGAGGCAGAGACGTTTTTAAAGTATGGTGGCATGAAGTTTCCGTTGCCGTAATAATAGGCGCGGTGCTCGCGGCTTTTAATATCGCGAGAATATATCTGTTTAACGGTCATAATATAAAGCTTGCCTGCACCGTATCGTTCAGCCTTTACGCAACAGTAATTATCGCACAGTCGATAGGCTGTCTGCTGCCGATAGGCGCGAAAAAGCTCGGACTTGACCCGGCCGTTGCGGCGGCGCCTATAATTACTACGATAGTAGACGCTTTTGCTTTGACCGTATATTTTTCAATAGCAAAGATGGTTATAGGAATTTAAAAAAATGCGGATGTGATTTTCACATCCGCGTCAGACCGCTGACAAACTCGTTCTACCGCAAGGGAACGTATTTTGTCAGTGATTAAAAAGAATATGCACAGTCTTTTTATTCTTAAAATCCAGCCCCAAGAGATTATCGAAATCCCTTGGGGCTACTTGCTTTCCGCGAATTCAAACTCTACCGTACCCACGTACGCCGACGAATTTGAATTCGCGAAATATACCGTCGTTTCTCAGCGTCCTAACAGATTGATGACTTTGTCATCAATCTGACGCGGATGTGATTTTCACATCCGCGTTTTTACATTAATTATTCATTTTTCAGTATTCATTATTAATTAAATCTCAGTTTCCGTCCGCGCCGGGCATTTGTGTAATGCTGCCCGAGCCCAGCTCTTCGGGACTGTGCGATACGCTTGCGGAGCTTTCTACCTGCTGTGATGATGAGGAGGAAGACTGCGCTGCCGACTGTGTCGTCGTTACTTCCTGCTGCGCATGCTGTGTTTGAGTTTCCTGAGTTGATGAAGGCTTGGATGTTTCCTGCGCGGGCGAGGGTGTTTTGCTCGGCTTTTCGTCGGAAGCGTCGGATGTGTGCGAATCGCTCTGGCTTTCATAGCTTTCGTCATCGTCATCATCGTCGTCTTTGGGCTTTTTGGTTTCTGCGGGCTTCGCTTCGCTCTTGTCGCGTTTTTCAAGCACCTCTATTTTTGCTTCAAGGTCTTCTACACGTTTTTCATAATCCTTGCACTGGTCGATAAGCTCTTCGCGCGTCATGGTAGAATAGTCTTTTTCGGTATTCTGATCCTTCTTTGCACGGTCCGCAAAATGACCTGCTATTTTAAACGAAATGATAAATAATAATACAAGACCTAATATTATACCAAACTTCTTCCAAGCGTCTTTTTTCTTTTTATTTCTTCTTCTGGATGTTGATATGGTACGTCTTCTCTGTTCCATAGTATCTCTGTCCTTTCCTAAACAATTTCACTAATTATATACTATTATATCACCAATGTCAAATAAGTAAATGAATTTTTCGGAAATTTTTGAAAAATACTTCTTGTGAAGAACGTCTGCATATGCGTCAATCTGCGTTTTGTAGCGGTTTTTAATTTCTTCTTTGTCGCGCACTTTATCCGTTTTAAAATCGATAAGAACAATGTTGTCTCCTTCGAAGAAGTAGCAGTCAATAATGCCTTGAAGCAATATGCTCTCGCCGGCGTCATCGGGATTTTTAGTGAGAACAGACGCGCTGCAAAGTGATGTGAAAGCTTCTTCTCTGTAAACTTTATCGGCGTTTTTAAGCCTTTGTCCCAAAGGGGACTCAAAAAACGCAAGTATTTTTTGGGCGGGTATATATTTTGCGGCTTCCTCCGTTATTATACCGTCCGCTTTAAGGCCTTCAATATGGTTTTTTACATCGTCTTCGGAATTTACGTTTAAAGGTATGGTCTGCATAACAAAGTGAATAAGCGTTCCGATTTCCGCCGCCGACATTTTGCCTTCTTTTTGCAGAAATACGGGCGTTTTAGGCTCGGGTGAACGGAACAGTTCAAGCGAGTCATCCTCTGCGATATTTGAAATGCGCTTAAGCTCTGTAACCGTAACTTTTGAAGGCAGGGTAAGGAGCCTTTCATATCCGTACTTGAATTCTGCGGGTTCAACTGTCAGGCCTTTGTTTCCCGGCCCATCTTCCGCTTTGCAAAGCTCGGGAAGAGTTGAAATATTATATGTTTTTATTACTGCCTTTGAAGAGAGTCCGCTTTCGTCGAGAGGATTAAGGCAGGAGAGTATGCACTGCAAATATGTTACCGGCTCAAACTCGTTTATTGAGATAAGCGCCGCGCCTTCTTTTGCGGCGTTGAGCGTCGCTCCCAGACTTGAGACCGCGCCTGTTATGATAAGCCGTTCTTTTGCGCGCGTTAATGCAACATATAAAACTCGTATCTCTTCCGACGCCTCGTCTTCTCTGCACATGATTTTAACGGCGCGCCGTATGGGTGTTTCGTATTTTGTTCTAAACTTTAAATCGGTTGCATAAAGCCCCAAACCGAGTTTTTTATGAAGCGGCAGGCCTTTGGAATTAACAGAAAGCCTATGTCCCGCGCCCGCCAGAAATACAATGGGAAACTCAAGACCTTTGCTTTTGTGTATCGTCATAATGCGGACAATACTGTTTGAAGATGTTATCGCGTGAGCTTCACCGCTGTCACTGCCGCGGCTTTTGAGGTTGCGCATATAGTTTAAAAAGCTGTACAAACCCTTAAACGACGACTTTTCATACATTCTCGCCTTTTCTACCATAAGGCGCAGGTTGGCCGTCTTTTCGTCGGCGTTTATGCCGCCTGATACAATATCAATATAACCGCTGTCGGTTAAGAGAAAATCTATAAGTTCGCTGCACGCGAAACGTGAAACGGCTTCGCGCCATGTCTGAAGCTTTTTCAAAAAGCTTTTGCATTTAAGGCTTAAATCGCCTTCGCCTTCCGCGCACTTGCATACGGCAAAAAAGTATTCGCTGTATCTGTCATACGTACGTATTTCGGCGAGTTCGTTTTCAAAAAAAGAGAACATGGGCGAGCGCATAACTGCAATAAGCGGAATGTCATTTATTGGGTTATCAACTATTTCCAAAAGCGACATTAAAAGCTTTATCTCAACCGTTTCAAAATAGCTTTCCCCGGCTTCGCTGTAAGCCGGAATACCTGCGTCAAGCAGAGCACGCAGCATGGTCGGCTGACCGTTATTACTGCGCAGGAGAATAGCAATATCGGAATAGTTTATTTTTCTGAATTCTCCTATGGAATTATCGAAAATCTGCTCGTTTTCTATAAGCTCTTTTATTCTTGACGCGATAACACGCGCTTCGGCTTCGATATCCGAGGGATCTTCCTCGCCGGTGTCCTGATTTTCCTCGGTTTTTGTTGTTTCAATTATGTGTAATTCCGCTTCGGGCGTGAGATCTTTGGGGTATGAGGCCGCAAAACACAGCGCTTCACTTTCGTCATATTCCGTGCCGCCCGTTTTCTTGGTCATTATATTCTCAAAAATAAAGTTTACAAAATCTATAACGCCTTTGCAGCTTCTGAAATTTTTGGAAAGAATTATTTTTCTTTGCTTTTCCGATTCTCCCTCACGGAAAAGCTCTTTTTTTGAGGCAATCAAAGCGGGATTTGCCTGACGGAACCCGTAAATACCCTGTTTCATGTCGCCTACCGTAAAAGTATTCGGCCTTCCGCTTCTGGCTCCGCCTATAAGACTGAAAATATACTCCTGGGTTTCATTGCTGTCCTGGTATTCGTCAACATAAATCTCGTCAAACATACCTTGCTGAATATCCGCAATCTCGGAAGGGTTTCCGTTTTCGTCTTCGAGGAGCGAAATGCAGATATGCTCCATATCTCCGAAATCTATAACGCCGCGTTCACGCTTTAAAGCTGTGTATTCTTCGGTAAAGCACCGTACTGCATACGCAAGACCTTTTGCCGTTTTATATGCGGTTTTAATATCCTCCGTGCATTCTTCACTTGCTTTTTCAAACGCTGAGAGAACGGCGTTGACCGAATCTTTCACGGATTTTCTAACTTTGCTTATATAGTCTTTTGCACTTCCGGAGTATTCGGAAAAAGAGAACCTGCTTACAAATATCTGTTCCGAAAGGGCGGCGCGGAGAGTATCCCTGCCTGCGTTATCGGCCGTTAAAGCGAGAATATTATTTATTTCGGTTCTTAGATTTTGCGCTTCAGCGTCGGTTTCGTTCATGTTGAAAATGGAGATAACCGAGGCAAGTTTTTGGGCGTCGCGCTTTAAGCGGCGGTGCGCATTCTCAAGAAGAATTCTTTCGCATTCGGAATTATCATATTCCTCCGCAGTATTTATATCGTATTTCAAAACGGATTCGTCAAGCCATTTTTCGGGGTGCGGCATACTTTGCGCATATTTATATACCTGCAGCATCGCGTCAAGCGCAGCCTTGTCGCTTCGCGGAGTTGACAGGCTGTCCGCAAAATAAAGAAAATCTTCATTACCTTCGTCATAAAGCTTTTCAAATACGGAGTCTGCCGCTTCAAGCTGCATAAGCTCCGCTTCGCTTTTGTCCGCAACGCGGAAAGAGGGCGGAAGCTCCGCTTCAAAAAAGTTTTCGCGGATAACGCCCATACAGTAAGAATGTATGGTAGATATTTTCGCGCAGGGCAAAAGGGCGAGCTGGCGGCGCAGATGCGCGCTGTTTGTTCCTTTCGGGTTTTTCTGAAGCTCGTCAGTTATAACTTTTGCTATTCTGCCTCGTATCTCTGCTGCCGCGGCTTCGGTAAAAGTTACTATAAGAAGGCGTGTTATATCCTGCCTGTCAAGTATGCGCCGGAGGATTCTTCCCGTTAAAACCTGCGTTTTGCCTGAGCCTGCGGCGGCTGTTATCAAAATATCGGCAACGGGCGCTTCAACTGCAGCTTTTTGCTGCTCGGTCCATTTAATTGCCATTTTCACGCGCCATCTCCTTCCATATTTCTTCTTTTTCGAGTTTTTCCATTACTCTGCAGCCGTTTTTGTCAAAACGGCAGACGGTCGTGTACGCGCAGTAGTCGCACTTGCCTTTGTAAGGCATTATGTCCGTTTTGCCGGAGTATATCTCTTCTGTCAAAGAAGCTACGGTTTTTTTGATGTGCTCAAACAGATTTTTGAAATTCTTGGCGCTCGCAACCTTTGAATAAGCATCAAAGTTTCCGTCTTTTTTGATTTTTACGGGCAGATATTCAAATTTCCCCGAAAGGTCCATGTTTGAAACAACATCTAAATCATCCACAAGCAGACCGGAAATGCTGAGGTTTTTAATCTTCTGCTTATTTATTGCATCTTCATCAAGTTTATTTCCCTCAACGGGAGAGTCGTCAAGTTTAAAATACAGCATTCCTGCGGGTTTGGCATTTTCGTCGTTTTCGCAGTAGGCCTGGAGATACACGCCGAGCTGAAGAGATATGCCGTAAAAAACTTCAAGAAGGTTAAACGATTTGTTTCCCGATTTGTAATCGGTAATTCTTACAAACTTGTCTTTTCCATCAGAATACGTATCAACTCTGTCTATTTTACCCGTGAGCGACACCGTTTTCCCGTCCGAAAGCGGTATTTTAAGAGGCTTTATTTTCCCGTTTGCGCCAAAGGTTACTTCATATTCCGAAGGAATGAAGAGTCCGCACTTGATCTGGTTCGAAATAAAGCGGACAGACGATTTAAGACAGTTTTTAAGCCGCACAAAAAGGTGTGCTGTGCGCGATGACGCGCCCAAAATATATTTGTTGAGTCTGGGGTTTATTATATCCATAATTATATCGGCTTCCGAGTCTATATAATTATCCTCTATATTTTTCCAACTCATTCCGTTTTCGGAGAGACGGCGCGAGAAAATTTCAAGAAAACTGTGCATAAAGCTGCCTGCGTCCATAGGTGAAAGCTCCGCGATTCTCCTTTCTTTTGCACCGAGCGTGTACTGCATAAAATAAGAGAAGGGACAGGCGGCGTATCTTTCAAGACGCGATACGCTTGTTATGAGATTTTCGCCTAAAATTGTCTGCATTATGCCGCTGTCTATTTCAGCAGTTACGTTTTCCGTAAGCGACTGCCGCGGCGCGGACATGGCGCGAAGCCTTAGTACATCGTAGGGGAGAATACCCGTGTTTTTATCCCTGTCGAGTATTTCGTCCTCGTGCAAAATTTTTGGAAAAAGCTCTTTTACTCTGTTTATGAATATAGAGGGGCGCTTTGCGCGACCTTCAAAATCGCTGCCCGAAAAGCTTAAAAAGAGCCGCTTTGCGGGAGATGCCAGCGCTTCGGAGAGGAGGTTGTCGCCTTCAAGGCTTTGCGTTATTGCATCGGGCGCTAAAGTAAGACCGCCTTCCGCCAGTATAGTTCTGTCACCGTCCGTTAAAAAGCCGCCGCTTACCGGCGCTATGGGGAAGGATCCGTCATTCGCGCCTAAAATAAAGAGAACCTTTGTGTCGCGTCCGGGAAGTCTTGCAATATTCCCGAAGCGCACTCCGTCAGCCAGAACGGGAATAAGGCCAATTTCAAATTCCTCAAATCCCACGGAGAGTATTTCGTAAAAATGTTTTGCGCTGAGAACGCTTTCACCGAGCGCGCCGCACGCTTCATCGAGCGCTTCCGTATATTTATTGTAAACAGCGCGGTACTCTGCGGCGGCATATTTGTCACCCGCTTTGTCTAAACGTTCAGCGGCGTCGAAAGCTTTTTGGCACAAACCGTTTTTTTCGGTAAACGCGAACAGCGCTTTGCATTTTTCCTCAACCGTTTTGCCCGCTTTGAGGTTTTTGTCAAGCTCCAACAAAGGCTTTGTAAGTTCAAAACGTATTTCGTTTATTTGTTGCAGCTCCTGCTTTTCTCTTTCGGAAAGCCCGTCACTGTCGGAATAAAAGTCGCATCGTATTTCCCAAGGCGCGTCGCTTTTTAATGCGTCCGGGCGTATTCCTGCGGCTAAAATATAGTTTTCGAGAATATCTGTTTTCTCAAAGGACACCCCTGAAAATTCGGATTTTGCGTATCTTAAAAAAGCGTCTTTGGAGAAATCTTTAGCGACTGTTTCAAGCGCCGAAAGCACAAATGCGATAACGGGGTGTGATAATACTTTAACCTTGCTGTCAGGGAAAAACGGTATTCCGTATTTCGGAAAAACTATTTTGGCGTAACTTAAATATGTGTCCGTGTCACCGCACAGAAGGGCTATATCACGGAACTTGTATTTTTTTTCACAGCAAAGTCTGCGTATTTCCGCTGCCGCGCGCATAACTTCCGTGCGCGGGTTCTGCGCTTCGAATATCGATATATCCTGAGGCGCTTTCTCATAGGGTTTGCTGTCATATTTAAAATAATTGTCGCACAAAAAAGAAAGTTCACCGCTTTTTTCGCGTTCATAAGAAGCCGTAACCGGCGGTTCAACCGCAACGGCAAGCTCTTTTGCCATATTAAGAAGCGTTTGCCGCGTTTTAACAAGCGGCATATACTGCGTCTCATCCGAGGCGTTTTCAGGCATTGAAAGCGCAACGCTGACCCTGTCCGCATGCTGTAAGAAAAGTTTGATGCACATAAGCTCGGAAGGGGTGAATCTTGAAAAATCAGTAATGTATATTTCGGAGTCTTTGAGAAATTCTCCGTTTTGAAGCTCCGCCGCCGCGCGTGAGAGATTGTCGTCACCGTCAATAAACTTGCCGGAAAGGTGTTCTTCATATTTTTTATATACAAGCGCAAGGTCGGAAAGCTTAGCACTTATGCGTGGGCTTACGGCTTTATCTGCCGTTTCTTTTAAAAACTCCCAAGACACGCCGTATCTTTTAAACTCGGCTAAAAGTCTTTGGATTTCCGAAGCTTTATTAATCTCTTTACCGCTTAAAAGCTTTAAATCCTTTTGATTTGAATAAAGAATTTTATAAACAAGCATCGTTTTGCCGCCCTTGTCTATATGACGCAGGGAGATGCCGGTTTTTGTTTTTAAAAGCTCGCGCGAGAGCTGACCGAAGCTTTTCACATCTGCGCCGTCAGCGCCGAAAACGCCGATAATTCCCGCAAGACGTCTCTCTGCGGTATGAGAATACTGTTCCGGCACCAAAATACGCGCTCTTTTGCCGCTTTTTGCGGCGTCTCTCATGCAGTATTCGGTTTTGCCGCTGCCCGGCTTGCCGTAAATAAAACGCAGGGACATAAAAAAACCCCCTAAAAATGTATATATATAAAGTATAGCATGAATATTAAAAGCCGTCAACAATCACTGCAGACACCAAAGTAATATAAAATAAAGAAAAAACCTTGACTTTTTCGCGAAAAAAATGTATATTATATAGGAGACAAAAATAGGAGGTCCGGATGATGAAGAAAAAGAATAAGATGAACAGTGAAAAAGCGTACAAAAAGGCACAGGAGAAAAGCGAAAAGGCAAAGATAGCAAAAGAAGTTAAAACAGAGAAAGAACATATCGATAATATGGTGGTTCTTACTTTTGCGGTTGCGCTGGTTGGTGCTTTTGCTCTCATGTATTTGAAAACATTCCATGTAAATTTCCCGGTTAAAACCATTAAGTTCCTTGATGTTTTTTCGGTGATTTTCAGCATTGGCATAGTAGCATGTGTGGTTTTGTATTTTGTTGGCAAAAAGAATAAAAACTTCTTGCTGGCAATTCCTTATTTAGCTGTAACGGCGCTTGTAATGACGTTTATTGGGCACTACAGTGTGGTTTTACAGAAGCTTCATTTGGAAAGATTCAACAACACTAACGCGGCTTATATTATAGTTTATATCGGTCTTGCGGTATATCTTGTTGCAAGCCTTATCTATTTCGGAATCAAGTCCCACAAGCTTAACAAAATGCTTAAATAATTATCTAAAAGAAGACATAGACTGTGGCGGAGCTGTCACGGTCTTTTTTCTTTTCTGTATATATTTTATCACAACAGGTGTACAGAAAAACGGACACCTTAACAAAACAGAAAAGGGCTGCGGCAAAATGGAATCATTTTGCCGCAGCCCTTTTTCAAAGGATTATACAAATAAGTCCGCCGCTGCCTTCGTTTATTATCTTTTCCAGTGTGTCGCGCAGCTTGTTCTGCGCGTCTTTCGGCATAAGCGAGAGCTTGTTGTGAAGCCCTTCGTTTACAAGTTCGTGGAGCGATTTTCCGAAAAGATTTGACTCCCATATTTTTTTCGGATCAACTTCAAATTCGGAGAGCAGATAATGTATAAGCTCCTCAGACTGCTTTTCCGTGCCGACTATGGGGCTTACCTCGGTTTCTATATCTGCGCGTATCATATGTATTGACGGTGCGGAAGCGCGCAGCCTTACGCCGTATTTTCCGCCCTGCTTAACTATTTCCGGCTCTTCAAGGCGCAGTTCGTCTATAGAAGGCGAAACGATACCGTATCCCGTTTCCGTTACCTCGTGCAAAGCGTATTCGAGTTTGTCATAGTTTTTCTTTGCTGTGGAAAGCTCTTTCATAAGGCTCATTAGGTTTCCTTCGTCCGAAATGTCAAACCCGGTTTCATCGCTTAAAACCTTGTAGAAAAGACCGGCGGGCGCGGTGATGCTCATTTTTACCGTGCCGTTTCCGAGATTTATAGAGTCTGTTGCGGCGCGCTGTGCATACTCAAATCCGCCGATGGAGCCTGCAAAATCCGAAATGTCTTTTATTTTATTTACGCTGCCGAGACTGTCGCGGATTTTCTCATAAAGACCTTTTTTGATACAGTTTTCATCGTCAAGCGCGGTAACCCATTTGGGAATATCAATTGATATTTCCGAAACGGGAAATTCAAACAAAACGCTTTCAATTATTGCGTTTATGTCATTGGCGCCGAGATTTGCGCAGTCTACGCTCATAACGCTCACGCCGTATTTAGCCTGAAGCTCTTCTTTAAGCGCCGAACACTTTTCACCGTAAGGATTTGTGCTGTTTAATAAAACTATAAACGGCTTGTTTATCTCGCGGAGCTCTCGTATAACGCGCTCTTCCGCTTCGATATATCCTTCTCTTTCTATGTCGGTAACGGTGCCGTCGGTAGTTATTACAAGACCTATTGTTGAGTGCTCGCGTATTACTTTTTGCGTGCCTATCTCCGCAGCTTTCGGGAAAGGCATTTCCGCTACAGACCAAGGGGTTTGAACCATTCTTACCTGACCGTCTTCCGTGTCGCCCATAGCGCCGTCAACTATGTAGCCGACGCAGTCTATCATGCGAACGTTCATTTTCGCGTTGTCCGCAAGGCTTATTTCAACAGCTTCGTTTGGGATAAACTTGGGCTCCGTTGTCATAATCGTTCTTCCCGCCGCACTTTGCGGCAGCTCATCCTGCGCGCGAAGGCGCGAGTGTTCCTGTGTGATGTTGGGCAGAACAAGGAGCTCCATGAATTTTTTGATAAACGTTGATTTCCCTGTTCTGACCGGCCCTACAACGCCTATATAAATATCCCCGCCGCACCTTTCACCGATATCGTTGTATATGTTATACTCTTCCAAAATAACTCCTCCTAATAAAAATTGTACAAGTGTTATCATTACATTTATATGAGGATTATGAAACAATATGCAAAGAATTGCCCTTGTAATGAAATTTTAATATTTTTTTTCACAAACCCCCTTACATTTATGCAGGTTATGGTGTATAATTAAAATAGTATATCTATATACTTGTGTTTTGCCTTCCCGCAGGCAAAATGCAAACGTTTATTCTGCGGGAAGAAAGGTTATGGAGCTTGTGGGTTTTTGGAACGGTATAGTGGATACGGTAAGCAGCTTTTTGAGGATAGTTCGCCCTGCCGATATTATAGACATTCTCATAGTTGCATATCTTCTTTACAAAGCAGCCGGAATAGTCCGCGAAACGCGCGCACAGCAGCTCGTAAAAGGTCTTTTTATCCTCGTTGTTGTGATGCAGCTGAGCCACTGGCTGAATTTAAATACCATAAGCTATATCCTGCGCAACACCATGCAGGTTGGCGTAGTTGCGCTATTGGTTGTGTTCCAGCCTGAGCTTCGCCGCGCCCTTGAAAAGGTGGGCAGAAGAAGTAATATTTCAAATTTCTTCGTGTCTTCTCAAGACGATGTTATAAATCTTACAAACGAAATAGCCGAAGCTGCGGACTTTATGTCAAAAGAGAAAATAGGCGCGCTGATAGTTTTGGAGCGTGAAACAAGGCTCGGCGATGTGATAAATTCAGGAACAACTTTAAACGCCGCTTGCTCAGCTCCGCTGCTTATCAATATTTTTATACCGAATACGCCGCTTCATGACGGCGCCGTAATAGTCAGGGGTACAACGATTGCCGCTGCGGCATGCATATTGCCTCTGACGCATAACGACAGCTTAAGCCGCGAACTCGGAACGCGCCACAGAGCAGCGCTCGGCGTTACGGAAAACTCTGACTGCGTTGTTGTTGTCGTTAGTGAGGAAACGGGTAAGATTTCCGTGGCAGTTGACGGGAATATGACGAGAAATTTAAGCAAAGATAATCTTAAAGATCTTCTCCGCAAACTATTGCTTCATGAATCGGACAAAGACTTAAACGACTGGAGGGATAAGCTTAAATGGATAAAAAAATAAGAAAACGCGACATCCTTTTAAAAGCTTTGGCGCTCCTTGTATCTATCGGTCTTTGGGTTTATGTTTCGTATGTTGAAATTCCCGAAATAGAAGTTAAGTATTATAATATACCTATTACATACGTAAACGAGGATTCTCTTGAGGCGGCGCAGCTTATACGCGATACCGACGGTGAAGTACAAAACGTTACGGTAAAGGTCAGGGGAAAAAGAAGTAAAATATTCTCTCTGTCAAATCATGACATAACGGCAAAGGTTGACCTGTCAGGCATAAGCTATGCCTCAACATATACCCTGCCGATCACGGTCACTTTCCTTGCGGACGGATTTACGGCGGTTGATAAAAAGCCGTATACGGTACCGGTAAAAACAGAAAGAGCCATAGTAAAAGAATTGCCGGTTTCATTGGAGGTTTCGGGAGAGGCTGATTCTTCCTGCAAGATAACTAAAAAGACGCTGTCTGCGGAAACGGTTAAAGTACGCGGACCCGAATCAATTATTGAAAACGCAAAAAGCTGTATGGCTTCCGTAAATATAGACGGTCTTTCGGAAGAGAAGAAATTAGGCGCGGAGCTTTCGCTGAAGCTTGATGACGGCACCGTAATTAAAGATAATCCGAAGGTAACCTTCCCGGGCGAAGCGGTAACAGTATTTATCGAGATGGATAAAACCGTAAAAATCACGGTACAGCCAACGATAGAAAACCCTGATGCGCTTACGGTCGGTGATGTGAAAGTTAATCCGGGCGAAATAGAAATTAAAGGCAGTTATAAGGATATATCAAAACTCGGCGGCAGTATCGGCACGGAAAAAATATACATCGAAGGTTTAGCGGGAAAAAGAGAGTTTAACGTATCTTTGAATATTCCGGAGGGGATAAAGGTTCTCGGAGATAATACAAAAGTAACTGTTGAACTGGAAATTAAAGAAGATGAAACAAATGAATAAATCATTTAGCTTTGAAGCTGAAAGTTTTGACCCTGCGGCAATATTCACATGCGGTCAGTGCTTCAGATGGAGAGAGCAGCCGGACGGCAGCTTTACGGGCGTCGCGCTGGGAAGAGTTTTAAACGTTTCCAAAAAGGGCAACGAGGTATTGCTTTCCGGCTGTACAAAAGATGAGTTTGATTCTCTCTGGCACAGATATTTTGACCTTGACAGAGACTACAAAACAATAAAACGCACTCTTTCCAAAAATCCAAAGCTTAAGTCTGCAGTAAAATACGGCGGCGGTATAAGGATACTTCGACAGGAGTTTTTTGAAACGCTCCTGTCGTTTATAATCTCGGCCAATAACAATATTCCGCGTATTCAGGGGATAATTGAAAATATGTCCCGCCTTTGGGGCGAGAAAACAGTTTTTGAAAATAAAGAGTATTATGCTTTTCCTGAGCCCTCGGCGCTTTCGGGAATTACTGCGGGCGATCTGGCACCGCTTCGCGCAGGCTACAGGGCGGCATATCTTGAAAAAACAGTTAAAAGCTATCTTCGCGGCGATATAGTTTATGAAGAGCTTTGCGAAATGCCGACAGATAAGGCAAGACGCGCACTTATGAGCCTTTGCGGCGTAGGGCCGAAGGTTGCGGACTGCATACTTTTGTTTTCGCTCGGCAGGTTTGACGTTTTCCCGACGGACGTTTGGGTAAAGCGCGTTATGGCGGAGCTTTTCTCATGCGCCGAAAAGGACGCATGCAAAAAAGGCTGCGAAATGTTCGGCGAATACGCCGGCATTGCACAGCAATATTTATTTTATGAAAGAAGAGAACAATCGCGTGAGAATGAGAAAAAAGAAAAATCTCCTGCCGCGTCTTGAGGCGGTAAGTGATTTTTTTATTAAAGATATATCTGAATTTGAGGATTTTTCAAATATCTATCTTGAGATAGGGTGCGGCAAAGGCACTTTTATAACGGAGAGCGCAAAAAGAAATCCAAAAAGGCAGTATGTTGCTATTGAAAAGGTCAGCAGCGTTATACTTCTTGCGGCGGAGAAAGCTGCAAGGGAAAACCTTAAAAACGTGCGCTTTTATTTGGGAGACGCGGAAAATCTCCGAGACCTTAAAAATTCAAACTTTTGCGACAAAATATTTTTAAACTTCAGCGACCCCTGGCCGCGCACGCGCCACGCGAAAAGACGGCTCACGGCGGACGGGTTTTTAGAGCTTTATAAAAAGCTGTTGTCAAGTGACGGCGAAATTCAAATGAAAACGGACAACACGGAGCTTTTTGATTTTTCGCTTGAAACATTTCCCGCAAACGGCTTTGAATTATCGGAAGTTACGCGCGATCTTCACGCGGAGGTGGCGCCGTGGAATATAGTTACGGAGTATGAACAGAATTTTGTGTCTCAAGGAGTGCCTATTAAAAGGTTGGTTGCAAAACTGCAGTAGAAAGACACACACCGGAGGTTTAAATGTATTCTCTGACAGACAGAAAGACAATTGAATACCTTTGCAAAAAATATGATTTTAAGTTTAAAAAAGGTCTCGGTCAAAACTTTTTAACGGATGAGAGCGTACTTGTAAACGTAGCGGAAGCGGCGGATACAGAAAACGGCGGCGTTCTTGAGATAGGCCCCGGCTTCGGCGTTTTAACGGCAGTGCTTGCGCAGAGGGCAAAAAAAGTTTTGGCGGTTGAAATAGACGAAAAGGTAATGCCCGTTTTATCGGAAACCCTGGCGGGCTTTGATAATATAGAAATAGTTAATAAAGACATTTTAAAGTGCGATGTAAAAGAGCTTATAGAGGAGCATTTCGGCGATGAGAAAATAAGCGTTGCGGCAAATTTGCCGTACTATATAACAACGCCTATTATAATGAAACTTTTAGAGGATCAGCTGCCGCTTAAAAACATAGTCGTAATGGTTCAAAAGGAAGTGGCGGAGCGCATGTGCGCGGCCCCGGGCGGTAAGGACTACGGCGCCGTGACGGTAGCCGTAAACTATTACTGCGAGCCGTCGCTTATATGCAATGTCGGAAGGCACCTGTTTGTGCCCGCGCCAAACGTTGATTCCGCTGTGTTAAAGCTCAAATTAAGAGAAAAACCGCCTGTGGAGGTTATATCCGAGAAAACGTTTTTCTCGGTTGTAAAAGCTTCGTTTTCACAGAGACGTAAAACGCTTTTTAATGCACTTAAAAATTCGGGCAACTTCGGCACGGCCCAAAACATTGAAAACGTTTTGGCGGCGGCGGGTATAGATAAAATGATTCGCGGCGAGCGCCTTTCTATAGAAGAATTTGCGAAAATCGCAAACGGGTTTTGCAGGGAATAAACAAAAAGCGGGCTGTAAAAGCAGTCTGCTTTTTGTATTTTTGACAAAAAGCATTGAAAAGTATCTTTGAAAGTGATATAATTACAATGAAAAAAGTTTTATAATTGTTGAATAAAAAACGGAGGGATGTAATTATGAAAAAAGCAGCTGCCTTGTTTTTGACCTTTTGCCTTATTGCAATGTGCTTTGCAGCTGTTCCCGTGTCGGCGGGAAGCGCCGGGGGAGGCGGAGGAGGAGGCATTATTGTGCCGCCGCCGCAAAGAACGTTTACCGTCCCCGTAGAAAACGCCGAGCCCGGAGCGAAAATTATTCTGGCTCTCTATAATGGAAACGCGCTTGCCGACATCATAATTAAAAAGTATGATGGCAACGCGGTTTCGTTTAGAAGTTATGAGGCGTACGACCAAATAAAGGCTTTTGTTTGGTCTGAAAACGGAATGGAACCGTTTTCGGAAGAACTTGACTATTCGCAGATAGTTTACGGCGATGATGACTCTATTGTAATAGACATTGCTTCTTTGAGCAGAATTATTACTGAAAACGGAAAGATATATGGAATTCTATATTTTGCAGATCCCGACGACTATACGGCGAACAAACTAAGGATTGACAGCGATGCAGTATACTATTATAACGGCAAAAGAATAAGCCCGGATGACGCGATAAGCTGTTTAAGAGATGTGTATGAAGGCGGCGAAACGCCATATGGTAAGCTCCAATTGGTCAGAGTCGGTTATGAAGATGATTTCAGTATTGTATATATAACGGAGTATAACTACAACGAGATAGTTTCTGAAGTTGATAAAGAAAATAAAAAAGTGACAACAATATATGGCGGGAATATCAGCTTCATTTCGAGCGAAACAGAGTATGTTTTCTATAAAGAAGATGGCTCTATGGGCTCGTTTGACGATATAGAAAAAAATTCCGTTTTAACTTTTGCAGAAAGTAAAGACGGTAAGCTGTGCGCCGTTTATATCAGCAACAAAAAAGTAACGGGAATTGTTACTGAGAAAGGATATATAGACTTCGGTTATGGTTGCCGTATAGGAGATGACACATATAAGATTAATGAAGAATACGAATCCGTTGAGCCGGGAGATAAGGGAACGTTTTATATAAACTTTGATAATACAGTCGTATATGCAGAACGCGAAACTAACGAAAAGTATGCTTATCTTTTCAAAGCGGGAACGGCAAGCAGCGCGTTTTCCGACGGTACGGTTCAAATAAAGTATCTTAAAACTGACGGAACGTGGGAAGTTAAAGATTTGGCAAGCAGCATTACTATATGTAAGGGATATGAAACCGTGTCAGGCATCAAGCCGGGAAGTTATCAAAATGACTATCAGAAGCTAGAAGCTCTCAGCGAGCTGTTTGAAATGGATGGTAGCGGTGAAATTTGCGGCGCCAAACCTCAGCTCATTACGTTTAAAACAAATGCCGGCGGCGAGATAAATAAACTCTATGTTGCGTCGGATAGTGCCGACCGTAATTGTTTTTCAATGGATTATTCGGGCTCCGGTATGGTTTACAGCAAAAAAGACAATAAGCTCGGCGATATTCCGCTAAAGAAAAATACAAAGGTATTATGTATAAATACCGCGCATGACTATGATGAAGACGGATTTTTTGTATCAACATCGGATATGGTATTCAGGGATAACCAAGAATACATGGTAGATGTTTATGATATGAATACGTTCGGTTACCCTGCAATTATCGTTGCGTATGACGCGGCAGCCGCTATTTCCGAAGCTGACCCCATATTTGTTGTTGATAGGGTAGCGTATGCAACAAGCGCGGAAGGATTTGATGTATATAAGTTTTACGGTTTCCAAAACGGAGAGCGTGTATCGCTTGAAAGCTCTGCGGATTTTTATATGGATTATGACCTTGAAGCGGGCGACGTTATATTATATTCCCCTGACTTCTTTGGTAAAGTAAATGACATAGAAGTGCTGTTTACCAAATATATGGCATCGGATTATATATATGAAGGTACCGTGCCCGAAATCTCTTTGGGCGAAGCGGAGGAGGTATTCGGAAAGGTTACGGCTAAGAAGCCGGGTAATACCGTGACGCTTGATTCGGGAGAGGATTATGCCTTAACCGGCGATAAGCTTAAGATTTACAAGGTAAACCTTATCAGCAAAAGCGCAACTGTTTCAGTGGCTTCTTATGACGATATAACAGCGGTTTCAAGCGACAGCGGATACGGCAGCTGGGCATATCTGCGCTTCTGTGACGGTGAGGCTATAGGCGCGGTTATATATCAGAAGAGCGTTAAAGCGGCAGAAGATGATATTATTGAAATAAGCGCTTCGCAGCTTAATGATGTTTCCGAACAGGACGGAGAAATTACCGGCATTTCATATTTAGACGCTACCGGCAATGCTGCCGTAGAGCTTTTGTTTGCACCCGGCGCGAAGTATTATTATAACGGCGTTGAAGCGGACGCAGAAGCTGCGGCGGAGTTTATTTGGGCTATACTGGACGGCGAGTATAACTATAACGGCTTGGGCGGTCTAAGAAGCGGTAAAATCAAATTTGTCCGCGACGGCGGAGATAACGCATTCAGCAACGTATATATTACTGAATACAATTATAGTTGTGTAGTCGATAAAATAGACGAAAACGGCAGAGTAATTGACACATACGGTAATTTAATTGAATTTGATTATTATGATACGATAGCGTTTTATAAAGAAGACGGCTCCATAGGTTCGTTTGACGATATAGAAAAGGGCTCTGTTGTCTCTTTTGCCGAAAGTGAAGACTGGACATGTTGCTGCTCCGTATATATCAGCAACAAAAAAGTTACGGGAACCGTTACGGAGAAGGGATATGAAGGCAACGTCACTTTTTGTTATATAGACGGCAACTATTATAAGTGCAATGATAATGATACAGTAAGTGTTGGCGATAAAGGAACTTTTTATATAAACATTGATAACGCAGTCGTATATGCAAAGCTTGAAACAAATGTGAATTATGTATATCTTTTTAAAGCGGGAATAAAAAGCGGCACGGTCACAGGAGATAAAGTTCAGATAAAATATCTTAAAGATGACGGCACATGGGAAATAAAGGATTTGGCAGACCGCATTACCGTATATAAGGGAAACGAGGCGGTATCCGGCATCAGACCGCAGGAATATATAGACGACGGCTATCAGATTGAAGCGCTCGGTTGGCTGTTTGACATACGCTACAATGAGATTCGCGATGCCAAACCGCAGCTAATTACGTTTAAAACAAACAGCAGCGGCGAGATAAACAAGCTTTATGCTGCAAAAGATATGCAAGACAAGCTGTGTTTTTCAAAGGATTATTCATCATCCGGTGTAACTTACAGCCAAAAATATAATAAACTCGGCAGGGTTTATCTTAAAAACAATACAAAGGTATTTTGTGTTGATACCTCAGAAGCGGATGAAGAAGACGGATACTGCGTAACAACATCCGACAGATTATTTAAAGACGGTTTAAATTACAGTATAGACGCCTATGATTACGATGATGACGGTTATCCTTCCGTTTTGGTTGCATATGATGCGGCACCGGACTTTTTCATAGATGACCCTGTATTTGTAATAGACAGAGTTGTGCCATATGAAAACGATGACGGAAATGATGTATATTTGCTTTACGGTTACCGTGACGGCGAAGAGTTTTCGGCGGAAACCGCTGCAGGATGTAATTTTAACTGCGGTGAGCTTGGAGCCGGCGACGTTATCATATACAAGCTTGATCTTATGGACAAAATAGATGATATCAAGGTTCTTTTCTATGCAGACGATGCTGTCAATTACATATTTGATTGCGGAGATGCCCCGGCGCTTTCACGTGATGATTGTGTAGAGGAAGACTTTGGTATGGTTACAAAAAAGAATACGGGAAACCGTTTGATGCTTGAATATGATGATGAGAGGCAGTATTCCCTGACCGGAGATAAGCTTAAGATTTACACGGTAAATGTAAACAGATTGAGACCTGTCATTTCGGTTGCTTCTTACGGAGATATCACAGCTTATACAAATGAAGGCAGGCTTGGCAGCTGGGCGTATGTAAGATATTATGATGATGAGCCAATATGCGCGGTTGTATATCAGGCAGATATACCGTACCGGGTAGAATATGATTATGATTATTAAGGAGAAAAAGCATGAGAAGAATACTCGCGGTTTCGATAGCGTTATTATTGATTACAACATTTTCTGTGGGAGTCACAGCTTTCGCGGCAGGCGGCGACGCCGAAATCCAGTTTTGTGTAGGTGACAGCGTTTTAACTATAAACGGTACGCCCGTTATGGTTGAAACGCCGTATGTAGTAGGCGCGGGCGTAACGCTCGTTCCCGTCCGTGTTATTACGGAAGCTTTTGGAGCTGAGGTGGGCTGGGAAGGTGAAACAAAAACGATCACAATAGATTATCCCGGCTCAAACATAGTATTGCAGATAGGAAACATAAACGTCAGCGTAAACGGAGTGTCAAGCGAGCTGCTTGCCGCGCCCGAGCTCTCCGCAGGCGGATATACTATGGTTCCGCTTCGCTTTATTTCAGAAACCTTCGGCGCGTCTGTTTCGTATGACGACGCGACAAGAAAGATAACTATAATAAAAGGCACACCGTATGCAGACTACGGCGCGGATTACTATGTCGGTGAGCCCGCGGAAGGCTTCAAACGCTTTACCTCCAAAAAACTCGGTATCTCGTTTTTGATTCCCGATAATATGGATGTTGATACAGAAGAAATAACACAAAACTCATACAGCTTTTCCAAAACATTATCGGATGACAGCATCTCCGCAATCAGTCTGGTTGTATATACCAAAAGCGGTGACAACGGCGCTTATGCTGTTGCAAACGAAGATTTTGCCGCGAACAAACAGGAGTTAAACGAAAGTATAACGCAGTTTGACGGCGAACTGAAAAGAAGAATATACGGCACGCTTGTTACGTATAAGTATAATTATATAATAAACTGCACATATCACAGCGAAATAAATACAGATGTTTTCTTTGAAAACGGCAACTATCTCTATAATATAACATTCTGCTTTAAGCTTCCGGATGATAATGTCGCAAACATTATAGATACCATACTCGGCTCTGTATCTTTAGGCGAAATAAATCCCGCAGTGTTCGGTACAATATACAGACCGGGCAGAAGCGCTTACTCGAGATCTGCTTCAGAAACTTTAAGGCATTGTTCGCTCATTTTCCCGAGCTATTATATAGAAAGAGCAAATAAGGGTGTTGTGCAGTATACAAATACGTTAAACGGTGTTGTAATAACTGCTTGGTACGAAAAGCAAGAAGACGGGTATTCTGCAGATGACATCAAAACGCTTGCGTCAACCGTTGAGGCAAGACAAACTGCAAACGAAGGTATGATTCCGGTTTACGGGCTGACAGAGGACAGAATTAACGGCAATTATGCATATGAGTATGCTGTGCGTTCCAATCAGCCGGATAAAGGATACAGCGAGTATATCGAAAACTATTTTATTTTGCTGGACGCAAACAAACGCGCTTATGTTTTCAGCATCCAGTACCCCGAATATGTTTTCTCAGAAAAAGCACGTAAAGACGTAAGAGATATACTTGAAACGATTGCTTATAAATAACGGAAACTAAAAGTGTTAAAAAAAACGGCTGCGGCAATAAAATTGCCGCAGCCGTTTTATATTTCTGTATTTTTATATTCTGAATTATTTAAGAGTATCGTTCATGTTATACATGCCGGCGGGTTTGCCCTTCATAAACTTCGCCGCGCGAAGTGCGCCTGCTGCGAAGATCTCGCGGCTTAAAGCCTCATGCTTGATTTCGATAATCTCGTCATGACCCGCGAAAATAACGTCGTGCTCGCCTACTATCGTGCCGCCGCGAACAGCCTGAATACCCACTTCGTTTTCGCCTCTTTTGCGGCGAACGCTGTGTCTGTCAAACATATATTCCGTTTCGTTTTCGCGTGTTTCGGCTATTGCGTCTGCGATTGCCAGAGCTGTGCCGCTTGGCGCGTCAAGCTTGCGGTTGTGGTGTTTTTCAACTATCTCAATATCATAGTTATACTGAAGCACTTCCGTAGCTCTTTTAACAAGGTCTATTAAAAGATTTACGCCTACGGACATGTTGGCGGAATAGAATATTGGTGATACCTTTGAAGCTTCGAACATCGCCTTTTTCTGTTCTTCCGAAAGACCCGTAGTTGCGAAAATCACGGGGATTTTGTTTTTAACCGCGTAATTTAAAATTCCGTCGAAAGCGGAAACGTGCGAAAAGTCAATAATCGCGTCGCATGTACCGCCGAATTCTTCCGGGGTTTTGTATATCGGAAAATCGTCATATTCTACTGTGTTTATATCAATACCCGCGCAAATTTTAATATCGGGATCGCTTTTGGCAAGAGACGCTATGGCGCGCCCCATAAACCCGTTTGCGCCGCTGAGTAATACGTTTGTCATTTGCATGCACAACCTTTCCAAAATTAAAACTTAAGTCCGTAGTCTTTCATTACTTTTTTAAGTTTTTCAAGGTTACTCTCTTCCATTTCGCACATGGGCAAACGGAGATCACCGAGTTCATAACCCAAAAGGTTCATGGCTGTTTTAACAGGAATCGGGTTAACTTCAATAAACATGGCGTTTATAAGGTCAAGCATACGAAGCTGAAGCTCTCTTGAGCCTTCTATGTCGCCGTCGAAGAATTTTTGTGTAAGATCGTGTGTTTCTTTCGGCAAAATGTTGGCAATAACTGAGATAACGCCGACGCCGCCGAGTGACATAATCGGGAGAGTCATGTTATCGTCACCGGAATAGATAGCTATCTTGTCACCGCAGAGAGCTGCGATTTTTGCTACCTGACCTATATTGCCGCTTGCTTCCTTAACGCCTACTATATTCGGAACTTCCGAAAGCTTTAAGAGCGTTTCCGGAAGAATGTTAACGCCCGTTCTGGACGGAACGTTATAAAGGATAACAGGTATCTTTACTGCTTCTGCCATAAGCGTATAATGCTTAATAAGACCTTTCTGGGTCGCCTTGTTGTAGTAAGGCGTAACGAGTAAGAGTGCGTCTGCGCCTACGGCTTCTGCACGCTTGCAAAGGTTTACACCGTGCACCGTATCGTTTGAGCCTGCGCCCGCTATAATCGGAACTCTGCCGTTTGATTTTTTAACGGCATATTCGACAACGCTTAAATGCTCTTCATCCGGCATTGTTGCGGCTTCACCTGTGGTACCGCAGATAATAAGCGCGTCGGTTGAGTTTTCTATGTGAAATTCAATAAGCTCACCGAGCTTGTCAAAATTTACTTTGCCGTCCTTAAAAGGTGTTACAAGAGCAACGCCCGAACCGGTAAAAGGTAAATTTGTCATTTTTTAACCCTCTTTCTAAATTATATATCGTATTCGATAAATTTCTGAGCGATCTGAACTGCGTTTGAAGCGGCGCCTTTTCTGATGTTGTCTGCAACAACCCAAATGTTTACGCCCGATTCAACGCTTTCGTCGCGACGGATTCTGCCGACAAACGTTTCGTCATGACCCGTAGCTTCCGTAGCTATGGGATAAACGTCGTGTTCTGTGTCGTCCTGAACGATAACGCCGGGAGCGTTTCTTAAAACGTCTTTAAGCTCTTCAAGATCGAACTGTTTTTCAAATTCAATATTTATCGATTCGCTGTGGCTGTTAAACACAGGTACACGAACTGTAGTTGCGGTAACGCGAATGGAATCGTCACCTAAAATTTTATGAGTTTCGTTTATCATCTTCATTTCTTCCTTTGTGTAACCGTTGGGAAGGAAAACGTCGATATGGGGGAGGCAGTTGCCTGCTATCTGGTGCGGGAATTTCTTCGGGGCTTCGCCTTTGAGTCCGTTTTCAAGGTCTTCCCAGCCGGCACGGCCTGCGCCCGATACTGCCTGATATGTAGAATAAACTATTCTCTTTATTTTGTATTTATCGTGAAGAGGTTTTATCGCAACCATAGCCTGAATTGTTGAGCAGTTCGGGTTTGCGATAATACCCTTGTTTTTCTTTATGTCTTCGGGGTTAACTTCGGGAACTACGAGAGGAACTTCTTTGTTCATTCTCCATGTGCTTGAATTGTCTATAACGAGACATCCGTGCTCAGCCGCGATGGGTGCAAACTTTTCGCTTGTTGCACCGCCTGCGGAGAAGAGAGCGATATCGAAGCCTTCGTCAAAGGAATGCTCAGTGAGTTCCTGAACCGTGTATTCTTCACCCATAAAGTTTATTTTGCTGCCCGCGGATTTTGCTGAAGCGAAAAGCGTGTAGCTTTCAGCGGGAAGCTTATATTCTTCGAGAACCTTAAGAAAAGTTCTGCCAACCATGCCGGTAGCACCGACAACTGCTATTTTGTATTTTTTAGACATGTTAAAAACTCCAATCTCTTATTAGATATATTACTAAACAATTATTTTATCATTAATCACGCTGATTGTCAACTAATTTAAAGGTGTTTTTTCAAGAGTTTTCGGATTGAATTTAAATATTTTGCCGTTTAAATCTTTCATATAAACAGTGTCTTTATATGAATTAAATGATTCACCCTGATATTCGCCGAGCTTTATATTGAATCTCTTGTTTAAATCACGTTTGTAAATACTGCCGCCCGATACATATATAACGGCGTTTTCGTAGACGCAGTATTTTTCAACGGAGCCGGAAACAAGAACCTTCGGGCTGTTGCCCTGTGTGTTAGTGAGCGTATAAAGCACACCGTTTCCGTCTGTAAAGAAGAAAGTTGAGTTTTCGTAAACCAGATCGTTTACCGTGCCTTCGTATACGTAAGTCGTATCACCCGTTTTATTATCTTTTGAAACGATACCGCTTTTGTCGGAGTAATAAAGCGTGCTGCCGGAGGGAATAGGCATGCTGCAGGGGCCTTCTGCCGTTTTTTCAGACTGACCGCCGTCGGTGCTTACGCAATACAGTGCTTTGTCATCCGTGCCGCGGAAGTAAAGCTTGTTTCCGGAAATAAGGAATTTGTCTGCCTTTTCGTTTGTTATCGCTTTTTCGGTTCCGTTTTCGGAAACGTATATTTTGCCGTCATCTGCGCTTATATAGAAAACTTTGTTGTTCGTATCGGGATAGATGGCGAGCGCACGGCTGCTTGTCACAAGCTTCGATTCACCGCTTTCGGAAACAACGGTGATGCCGTTTGCGTCCGATATATAAAGAGCGTTGTCAAGTGCAACCACAGCAAAGCTTCCGCCGAGCATGTTTGAGGATGTGTTGCCGGATGTCACAAATCCATAATATGCGCTTATCCAGTCAAATGTTTCAGTAAAATCATTATAAAGTCTGTATATAAGCAAAATTGCCTGTTCGCGCGTTGTGTTCTGCAGGGGGTTTATTCTCGCCGCGTCATCGCCGAGCATAACCTCGAGCATATTTATATATTTAACTCCGTCTATAGCCCAATCTGCTATATCTGCTTCGTCAGGGAAAGAGTTCGGAAAACTGTCCGCAATAAAGGTTTCAGGCTTTGCGGATACAACGCATCTTTTAAGCATTGTGCATATTTCCTGTCTTGTGATATTGTTTTCGGGAGCAAAAAGACCTTCGCCCATACCCTCAACGATTTTAGCGCCGTATGCAGCTGCAACCTTGGGGTTTTGAGTGTCGGCAAAAGGATTTTCCGTTACCGAAACTTTGCCGCCGAAGCTTTCGTAAAGAAGCATAACTGCTTCACAAAATTCTTCTCTTGTAATAGCCTGCTGATAATTGTCCTGAATGCGTTCGGGTACAAGTCCGGCCTTAATAGCATTTGCAACTTCAACCTCTGCCCATGGGCTCGGTGCGGCAAGTGCCGGAACAGCCAAAAGCAGAAGCGCAAAAACGAGGGATAATACTCTTTTTATCATGATGATTTTCCACCTTTTTTTTATTTTTCTAATAGTATATCACAAAGTGGTGTCTAAGTGCAACAGAAACTGCGTAATTTCTACACTTTATATGACATTTTTTTTTTAAGATAAAAACTTTTTCGATATATCGCACAAACGTCCCCTTTTCCTTGACATTAAACGCCCGTTATGGTATATTGATAATATGCAAAATAATACAGATTGGAAAGCGGAAAATGGCAGTAAAATTGGAGACTTTGGACACAACATTGCGTGACGGTGCGCAATCCGCAAGGATATCGTTTTCATGTGCGGATAAGATAAGAATAATAGGTCTTTTGGATGAGCTTGGAATAGACTTTGTTGAGATAGGCGCGTCGGATACGGCCGATGTGGATTTTTTTGCCCAGGCAAAAGGATTAAAGCTTTGTCATGCAAAGCTCACTGCGTTCGGAAGCACATGCCGCGCTGAGGAAAAAGCAGAGGAAAGCACAGGCCTTCAAAACCTTTTAGACTGTAATACGGAGTGGTGTACCGTATTCGGAAAAGCATGGGATTTGCATGTAACAGATGTGCTCCGTACAACTTTTGAAGAGAATCTCCGTATGATTTCCGAAAGCATACGGTTTTTGGTTCAAAACGGTAAAAAGGTTATTTTTGACGCCGAGCATTTTTATGACGGTTATAAAAGCAATCCCTCATATGCCGTTGAGGTTATACAAACGGCGGAGCGCGCAGGCGCGTCCGTATGCGTTTTGTGCGATACAAACGGCGGCTGCTTTCCCGATGAGGTTTTTGATATAACAAAAGAGGCAACGGAAAACGTCGGGATAAAAGTTGGCATACATGCGCACAATGACGGCGGTATGGCGGTGTCAAATTCTGTTTTTGCCGTAAGCGGCGGTGCCCGTCATGTTCAGGGAACCTTAAACGGAATAGGAGAGAGGTGCGGCAACGCAAACCTTGCGACCGTAATGGCTAATCTGCAGCTTAAACGCGGGTTTGAAATAATACCCGCAGACAAAATGAAAAACTTAACGCATACCGCGCGTGCCGTTGCGGAAACCGCGAATATAACAACGAGAAATCTGCCTTATATAAGCCGTCAGGCGTTTTTGCATAAGGCAGGCACGCATATTGACGGCGTTTTGAAAAACCACGAAAGTTTTGAACACATTTCCCCCGGCGCTGTCGGCAACGAGAGAAACTTTCTTGTATCCGGCATGGCGGGCAGGAGTGCGCTTGTTGAAAAAATAAATCAGTTTAAGCCGAGCCTTGACAAGGACTCGCCCGAAATTCAGGGTATACTTGAAGAGGTTAAAGAACTTGAATCGCAGGGGTTTCAGTATGATGCGGCGGACGCGTCGCTCGAACTCGTTATTAAAAAGGCGCTCGGTATATTTAAAAAGCATTTTGACATCAACTTATGCAGACTTATAGACGAGCATGACAGCGAAAAAAACCAGGCATATTCATCGGTTCTTTTTAAAGTTTTGGTAAAGGGCAGAGAAGAGACGACCGCTGCGGATTCGGACGGCCCGGTGCACGCTATGGATATAGCACTCCGAAGCGCGCTCCACAAGTTTTATCCTTCACTCCGAAGTATGCGCCTTTCGGACTATAAAGTGCGCGTTTTAAATAATGAACAGGCGACGGGTTCGAAAATAAGAGTTTTGATAGAAACAACCGACGGCGGACAGACATGGACAACCATAGGCGTTTCTGTAAACATTATTGAAGCGTCACTTGCGGCGCTTGTCGATTCAATAGAATATAAACTTAATAAGGGGGAGTAAGCTTTGACACTTACGCAGCAGATTCTGGCAAAAAAAGCCGGAAAAGATAAGGTCTCGGGAGGCGAGCTTGTAACGGTTCCCGTTGATATATGCCTTGCCAATGACATAACGGCACCCGTGTCGATAAACGTTTTTGAAAAAGCGGGATTTGATGAAGTATACGATAAAGAGAAAATTGTTTTTGTTTTAGACCATTTTACTCCGAACAAAGATATAAAAAGCGCCGAACAGTGCAGAAGAGTGCGTGAGTTTTCAAAAAAGCACGGAATAGTGAATTTATTTGAGGGCGGAAAAGCAGGGATTGAGCATGCGCTTTTGCCGGAAATCGGTCTTGTCGGTGCCGGAGATATCGTGATAGGTGCGGACTCTCATACGTGTACATACGGAGCAGTTTCGTCGTTTTCAACCGGCATGGGTTCAACCGATTTGGCTGCCGCAATGAAGCAGGGCGAAACGTGGCTGAGGGTGCCGGACGCCATAAAGGTTGAAATTACGGGCGAAATGCGCGAAAGTGTTTCGGGCAAGGATGTAATACTTTACCTGCTCGGAATGATTGGCGTTGACGGCGCAAGATATATGTCGCTTGAATTTTGCGGCGAAGGAATAAAGTCGCTTTCAATGGACGACAGATTCACAATCGCCAATATGGCGGTTGAAGCAGGTGCCAAGAACGGAATATTCATTTTTGATGAATTGACCGAAGAATACTTAAAAGAAAGCGGAAACTCACACAGATTTGAGTTCGCTGAGCCTGACGATGCGGATTATAAAAGCGTTGTAAAAATAGATTTGGCGGAAGTTAAAGAACAGATAGCCTTTCCGAATTTGCCGTCAAACGTATTTACGGCGGAAGAGGCGGCCGAAAAAGAAATAAAAATAGACCAGGTTGTAATAGGCTCCTGTACAAACGGCAGAATTTCAGACCTGCGTATTGCGGCTTCGGTTATGAAAGGCAAAACAGTTAAAGACGGTGTGCGCTGTATAATAATTCCCGCGACGCCGAAGGTTTATTCGCAGTGTATTGAGGAAGGTCTTTTAAAAATTTTTACGGACGCGGGAGCTCTTGTTTCTCCGCCCACGTGCGGACCTTGTCTCGGCGGTCACATGGGCGTTTTGGCAAAAGGCGAGAGGGCTGTTGCGACAACAAACAGAAACTTTGTAGGCAGAATGGGCGATACGGGAAGTGAGGTATATCTTGCGTCACCGTACACGGCGGCAAAAGCTGCAATTTCTGGTATAGTGGGGGTATAAATATGGTTTTCGGAAATGTTCATAAATACGGAGATAACGTTGATACGGACGTTATTATTCCGGCAAGATATCTGAATGTATCGGATAAAAAAGAACTCTCTAAGCACTGCATGGAGGATATAGATTCCGCTTTTATCAAAAGAGTAAAAGAGGGAGATATAATAGTTGCGGGAAAAAACTTTGGCTGCGGTTCATCGCGCGAGCATGCCCCTATCGCAATCTCCGGTACGGGTATAGCGCTTGTAATTGCGGAAAGCTTCGCGCGTATCTTTTACAGAAACGCAATTAACACAGGGCTTGCGATTATGGAATGCCCTGAGGCGGCGGAGAAAGTACAGGACGGTGATATGCTTATAGTAGACACCGAAAGCGGCATTATAGAAAACACCGTCAGCGGCGAAACTTACAGAGCCAATCCGTTCCCCGATTTCATTACAGAAATAATAAACAGCGGCGGTTTAATCAATTACATCAAAAACAAATAATCATGGCGGTGATTTAAGTGAAATATAATATTTCCGTTATATGCGGTGACGGGATAGGTCCCGAATGTATGGCGTCCGCTGTAAGAATATTAGAGAAAACAGGCGAAAGGTTTTCCCACAGTTTTGATTTTGAATATCTTGACGCGGGCGGAATTGCAATAGATAAATACGGCAAACCGCTGCCGGAGGAAACGCTCCGGAAAGCGAAATGTGCAGACAGCGTATTGCTCGGAGCCGTCGGCGGACCGAAGTGGGAAGGCATACCCGGCATAAGACCGGAGCAGGCGCTTTTGGGACTTCGCAAAGGCTTAAATCTGTATGCGAATCTGCGCCCCGCGTTTTTGTTTGAATCTTTAAAGGACGCGTCGCCTTTAAAACCCGAAAAGCTTCCGAACGGCTTGGATATTATGATAGTAAGAGAGCTTTGCGGCGGCATTTATTTCGGTGAAAGCGGTACGGGCGAGGACTTTGCCTATGACACGGAAAAATACTCCGTTTTTGAAATCGAGCGCATTTTAAAAACCGGCGAAAAGATAGCAAAAAGCCGCGGCGCAAAGAAATTAACAGTGGTTGATAAGGCAAACGTTTTGGAAAGCTCCCGCCTTTGGCGTAAAGTAGCAAAAGAAACGGTTAAAGATCCGGAGCTTGAATTTCTCTATGTTGATAACGCCGCCATGCAGCTTATAATGAATCCGACATCGTTTAATACTATTGTCACCTCAAATATGTTTGGCGATATTTTAAGCGACGAGGCGTCACAGCTTACGGGTTCTATAGGTATGCTGCCGTCGGCGTCGCTCGGAGACGGCAATTTCGGAATGTATGAGCCCGTGCACGGCTCCGCGCCGGATATAGCGGGTATGAATAAGGCAAACCCTATAGCGTCCATTCTTTCAGCCGCTATGATGCTTCAGTATTCATTTGAGCTTTTCGAGGAAAGCCGAAGCATTTTCGACGCTGTAGAAAAAACGCTTGAAGACGGCTTTGCCACGGCGGATATTATGACGGAGGGCAAAACTCTTTGCACAACGGACGAAATGACGGAAAAAATAAGGGAGTATATTTAATAAATGAAACATGTTGAAATATATACCGACGGAGCGTGCAGCGGCAACCCCGGAAAGGGCGGATACGGCGCGGTTTTAAAATACGGAGAGTTTAGAAAAGAGCTGTCTGAAGGCTTTTTGCTTACTACAAATAACAGAATGGAGCTTTTAGGAGCTATAACCGCGCTCAAAGCTTTAAAAGAGCCCTGTCACGTGACGCTTTACAGCGACTCAAAATATGTAATTGACGCGCTTTCTCTCGGCTGGGCAAAAAGCTGGAGGGAAAAAGGGTGGAGGAAGAGCAATAAAGAAAAAGCTTTAAACCCGGATTTGTGGGAGATTCTCTTAAACGAAACAGATAAACACGAGATGGAATACGTATGGGTCAAAGGCCATGCGGGCAACCCCGAAAACGAGAGGTGCGACGAGCTTGCGGTCTCGGCTTCGGGCGGTGAAAACCTTAAAGAGGATTTGGGATATATAGGCGCAGAACAACAAACTTTTGAGTAAAAACAAAATGCCCTGCATTTTGCACCGCAATTATTCATTACTCAGTATTAATTGTTAATTTAAATCCCGGACGGCATGCCGTTCGGGATTTTTATATGTCATTTATGTTACAAATGCGGTTTTTTAGGTTTTTTTTAACAATTATTTAATATTCACATTTTATAATATAAGTAAAATAAGGATATTGTAGGGTTTTACTGAAAGATAAATGTTTGGAGGAGATGAAATTTATGCCCGCCTATCATGAACTGACACCTGCGCAAAAAGCCAGAAGAAGACGGAAAAAACGCAAAGAAACTTTAAAGGTTTTGGGCGCGCTCGCGCTTGCGCTTCTTATCGTTATATTGGGTATTGTTTTTGCCATAAGGGGCATAATACATCTTTTTACACGTGACAGGCATAAGGCGCAGCAAACCACATCCGCCGAAGTTGTGACTATTGACGATGTAATTGCTGAAGCGGACAGACTTGCGGAAGGCTATGACTGCGACGCAGCTATCGAAAAAATAAAATCATATTCGGAAAACTATCAGTATAACAACAAGTTAAACGATGCGGTAGAGAGATACGAAGCAAAAAAGGAAACGCTTGTGCCTTTTACCGATATTGACAGTATAACGCATATTTTCTTCCATACGCTTATAGTTGACTGCTCGCTTGCGTTTAACGTTGAAGACAAAAATCAAGCGGCTGGCTACAATCAGTACATGACAACCGTCAGCGAATTTAAGAAAATGATGGAGCAGATGTATGAAAGAGGTTACGTCCTTGTTGATCTTCATCAGATTGCTTCAATACAGACGGACGAAAACGGCAATGAAAAAATGGTGCCGACGCCTATCATGCTTCCCGAGGGCAAAAAACCGTTTGTTATGAGTCAGGACGACGTTTGCTATTACTACTATATGGACGGCGCGGGATTTGCAACGAAAATTGTTATAGGCGAGGACGGCATGCCCACATGTGAATACAAAAACCCCGATGGCACGGTTGTAACAGGTGATTACGATCTTGTTCCGATTCTGGAGCATTTTATAGACGAGCATCCCGATTTTTCATACCGAGGCGCAAGGGCGGCTCTTGCTTTTACAGGCTATGACGGAGTTTTGGGTTACAGAACAAGTCCCTCTTCCGATTCCTGCACAAACGATTACAGCGAAGAAGAAGTAGAAAAGGCAAAAGCAGTTGCAGAAAGACTGAAAGAGTGCGGCTGGACGCTTGCAAGCCACAGCTGGGGACATCAGAGATACGGCGCGATAGAATATGAAAAAATGGTTGAGGACGCCGATAAATGGGAAAAAGAAGTTGAACCTATTATAGGCGAGTGCGATACGATTATTTACGCAAACGGCAACGATATAGCGGGCGTTGAAGATTATGACGGAAATCCGAAATATGAGTATTTGAAGGGCCTCGGGTTCCGCTATTTCTGCAACGTTGACTCAAGCAGATATTGGGTTCAGCTCGGCGGCGACTATCTCAGACAGGGAAGAAGAAACTTTGACGGATACAGAATGTATTATAATCCCGAAATGCTTGAGGATTGTATAGACGTATCCGAGGTATGGGACAAGGAGAGACCCGCAGAAGTTCCGCCCATTTAATGGAGATGTAAAAATAGCGCAGACCGCAAAAGGCAAAGAAGAAATATAATATAAAGTTTAGCGGGTGCGCTCGCTTATTAAAAGACTTAATGAAAGCCTGCATTTGCAGGCTTTTATTTTATGCCTTTTGCTTTGAACAAACGTCACCTCTCGACGTACTTTAGTACGCCTTTGGGTTCCGTTTGTCCAATCTGCATCAATTTTTCCTATCTCCATGGAGATGTAAAAATAGCGCAGGCCCACTTTCCCTCCATGGAGATGTAAAAATAGCGCAGACCGCGCGGAAAACAATATGAAAAAAGCCTGCTCCCGGAGCAGGCTTTTTGAATTTCGGTTTATTCTTCTTCGTTATCGAAAAGCGCTTTTGCGAATTCTTCGGGGTTAAATTCGCGGAGGTCTTCTTTTTCTTCGCCGATGCCGAGGAATTTAACGGGAATATCAAGGCTTTCGGAAATGGATATTACTATTCCGCCTTTCGCCGTTCCGTCAATTTTTGTTAGAACGATACCGGTTATATCCGCCGTCTGAGAGAACATCTCCGCCTGAATCTGTGCGTTTTGTCCCGTTGACGCGTCAAGTACAAGAAGCGTTTCGCGTGAGCTTTCGGGGAGCTCGCGGCTTATTATTCTGTTCATCTTTGAAAGCTCGTCCATAAGGTTCTTTTTGTTGTGAAGTCTGCCTGCCGTGTCGCATATAAGCACGTCAACGCCGCGGTTTTTAGCCGCCGTGCATGCATCAAAGATAACGGAAGACGGATCGGAGCCTTCGGCGGCTTTTATAATATCAACGCCGCTGCGCTCAGCCCATAAAACGAGCTGGTTTACGGCTGCCGCGCGGAAAGTGTCCGCTGCGGCTAAAAGTACGGTTTTGCCCTGCGCCTTAAGGTTTGCGGCAAGCTTTCCTATGGTTGTTGTCTTTCCAACGCCGTTTACGCCTATAACCATTATAACGGCAGGTTTGCCGCTTAAATCAAGCGATGTATCGTGCGTTGAAAGCTTTTCCGTTATTATTTCTCTGAGCAGCCTTTTAACTTCATTTCCGTCCGTTACGCGTTCTGATTTTACTCTGTCGCGCAACTCGTCTGTTATGTTCATGGCGGTAGACGCGCCTATATCAGCCATTATAAGTGCTTCTGTGAGATCGTCAAAGAGGTCTTCGTCTATTCTTACAAATGCTTTAAGCACGCTTTCGATGCCGTCTGAAAATACTGTTCTTGTTTTTGAAAGGCCGCTTTTTAGTTTTCTGAAAATACCTTTTCTTTCTTCTTTTTCGCCCATTTTATTCTCCTTAATTAAATTTTACTTCGTCAAGCTTCATGGTAAGAAGCTTTGAAATTCCCTTTTCCTGCATTGTAACGCCGTACAGAATATCAGCAGCTTCCATTGTGCCGCGCCTGTGCGTTATTACGATAAACTGCGTTGTTTTTGAAAAGCTCTTTATATATTCGCAAAATCTCGCGATATTGTTGTCATCAAGCGCCGCTTCAATTTCGTCCAAAATGCAAAACGGAGTAGGGTGCACTTTTAGTATCGCGAAGAGCAATGCGATGGCTGTAAACGCCATTTCGCCGCCCGATAAAAGTGAAAGCCTTTGAAGCTTTTTGCCGGGCGGGCGGACGTCAATATCAATGCCGCTTTCGAGTATATCCGTCGGGTCAGAAAGCGAAAGCGCCGCGCTTCCGCCGCCGAAAAGCTCTTTGAAAACTTCGGAGAAGTTTTTGGATATAATATCAAACTGCTCCGAGAACTGTTCTTTCATAGCCGCCGTAACTTCGTCGATAAGAGCTGTCAGCTCCGATTTCGCTTTTTTGAGGTCTGATATTTGTTTTGACAGGAATTCATAGCGCTGTGAAACTTCCTTGTATTCCTCAATCGCGTCAATGTTGATGTGACCGAGACGCTTCATCTGTCCTTTCAGCTCCGCCGCGCGTTTTTTAGCTTCGGCTATGTCGCCTATATCCGAACGGAGAGATGCGGCGTCCGAGAAAGAAAGCTCATATTCATTCCACAGCATTTCAACGGTAGAGTCAAATTTTTCTGTAAATTTCTCCATTTTGCTTTCAAGCCTTAAAAGCTCCATTTTAAGAGCGTTTACCGTATCGTTTTGCTTTATTGTAAGCGCCTTGAGTTCTGTGATTCCCTTGTCCGCGTCGCCGCGGTTTTCGGCTTTCTTAACAATTTCATCGGACAAAGACGCAATTTTGCTTTCTGTCTCTTCTGTATCTGCCTGCTTGTTTTTTATCTGAAGCTTTGCGCTCTCGCGCTTTTCGGAAAGCGACAAAACCTTATTGTCAAGTTCTTTTATGCGGTTTCGCTTTGCTTCCGCTTCGGATAATATGGTATTTATTTGCATACGGCAAAGTTCAGCGGAGCTGCCGAGCGATGAAAGATGCATACGCTTTTCGGTGATTTCGGCAAAAAGCGCGCTGCGGCTCTCTTTTGTAAGACGTATTTCTTCCTGAAGGAGGCGTATTTTTTCACGTACCGCCGCCTCCTCCGAAAGAGCCTTTTCTGCGCTTGCGGAAAGCAGTTTTTTCTCCTTTTCGGAGTTTTTGCCCGCGTCAAGAATAAGCTGAAGCTCGCCCGAGAGACGCTCTGCCTCTTCCGTTTCGCGCTCTGCGATGCGTTTTTGAAGTTCTGTTTCGCCGGAAAGTTTTAAAATATCGGCATCTATGGTATTTATGCTTCCTTTAAGCTCTTCAATATGTGAAAGCATTTGTTTTAAATCTTCGCCTTTATCGTGTATCGCGTCTTCCGTTTTATCCATATCGCGTTCAAGTAATGAGCACTCCGAGGAGAGCTTTTTGATTTCGGCTTCACGTCCCAAAAGACGCGCGTTTCTTGAAACGCTGCCGCCCGTAATAGAGCCGCCGGGGAAGAAAATCTCGCCCTGCAGGGTAACAATTTTAAATTTATACTTGTATTTTATTGCCGCGGCAGACGCGTTGTCAATGTTATCAAAAAGAGCGATCTGCCCCAAAAGGTTTTCGGCTATCTCTCTGTATTTTGCGTCGCACTGTACCTTATCCGAAAGTATTCCGAGATAACCGCGCTCGCTTTTTATTTCATCCTCGAATTTTCCGCGTCTTCCCGTAACAGAAGATATGGGAAGGAAGGTTACTCTGCCGAGACGGTTTTCTTTAAGATACCGTATGGCGCGTTTCGCGTCCTCTTCCGTTTCAACAACTACGTTTTGGATTGCCGCCGCAAGACCTATCTCAACGGCGGTGGTATATTTTTCGTCTGTAGAGAGCAGCTTTGAAATAAGACCGTGATATTTAATGCTTTTAATAACGTCCGATGACAGCAGTGCTTTTACGCCGTGTCCGTATCCCTCCATGTTTTTTTCCATGTCGGACAATACGTCAAGACGCGTGCGGCATTTTCCGTATGTATCGCTTTTTTCGTTATATGCCGCCTTGAGAGATGCGATTTCCGCTTTTAGATTATCGGCTTTTTCGGAGGCGCTTTCGATTTCATTTGCGGCTTTTTGGCGCTCCGACTCTTTTTCCTTTATGTCGCTTGCGCACTGTTTTAAAGTTCTTTCCGCGTTTTCCACTCTCTTTTGCGCCTCATCTATGGAAGCGTTTACAGATTCGATGCGTCTGTCATAATTTGCATCAATAGCGTCAAGCGTTTCTATTTTGCTCTTGAAAGAATCCGCCTCTCTTGCGTGTGTTAAAGCTTCCGAGGAAAGTGCGGAGAGAGTTTCGTTTTTAGAGTCTGTCTCGCCGGAAAGGTTTAAAACACGTGCGTTTAAGTCTTCAATTTCCTTTTTTGTTTTTTCTTCTTCCTCATGAAGCTTTGCAATTTCGTCTTCTTTCGCCACCTTATCGGCGGCGGAGAACGAAATTTCTTCGCTTAAACGCGCCGACTCTTCTTTTGCTTTTTCCTCTTCCTCGTCGCAAAGCTTTATAGTGTTTTGAAGCAGGAGAATTTCGCCGTTTATCTTTTCTTTAATAAGCTCGGCTTCGTGAAGAATCTCTTTTGCCTTTGAAATCTCATCTTCCGCTTCTCTGACTTTCTGATAAGCCGCCTCTTCGTTTTTGCGGTATTCTTCGAGAAGCTTTTCTTCGCTTTCCGCTTGCTCCGAAGTGTTTTTATATATTTCTTCAATACGCTTTTTCTCGTCTTTTGTTTCGTCAATTGTGATAAGGGCAAGGTTTATATCCAAAACACGCAGCTCATCGCGCAGCGTAAGATACTTTTGTGCCTTTTCGCTCTGACGGCGCAGTGGTTCTATTCTTCCCTCGATTTCCGACGCTATATCGCTTACGCGCGCAAGGTTGTCCATAGCCGCCGCGAGCTTTCGCTCCGCGTCCGCTTTTTTGTATTTGTATTTTGAAATCCCCGCCGCTTCTTCGAAAATCTGGCGTCTGTCCTCGGGCTTGCCGGAGAGCACCTCGTCTATTTTGCCCTGCCCGATAATGGAATATCCGTCACGGCCGAGACCGGTATCCATAAAAAGCTCGTGAACGTCGCGCAGGCGGCATGATGCCTTGTTTATAAAGTATTCGCTTTCGCCGCTTCTGTAAACGCGGCGCGTAACTTCGATATCCTCGTATTCTATGGGGAACACTTTTGAACTGTTATCAAGGTGCAGCGAAACTTCCGCAAACCCTGTGGGCTTGCGTTTGTCAGTTCCGGAAAAGATTACATCCTCCATCTTACTGCCGCGCAGCGATTTTGCGCTCATCTCGCCCATAACCCAGCGTATAGCGTCCGAAATATTGCTTTTACCGCTTCCGTTAGGGCCGACAATAGCCGTGATGCCTTCGCCGAAATTCAGTGATATTCTATCCACAAAGGATTTAAAGCCTTGCATTTCAAGCTTTTTTAAATACACTAAACCTTCACCTCAACCATACTTAGTTGTGTCCGTTAAAAACTATACCATATATTGTATCATAAAAATATGGTTTTGGCAATAAAAAATGCTTAAAAAGCATAGGTTCTTATAAGTTTTTTCGGCATTTTCGGCACAAAAATCATTAAAAAAGAAAAAATAATAAAAAAGTGTTGCATTATTTATACCTCTGAGCTATAATATATTATCGAGATTGGAGTTGATGCTGATGAATATTGCCTTAGATGCTATGGGCGGCGATAACGCCCCTGAGGAAATAGTTCGCGGTGCAGCTTTGGCGTCAAAACAAATAGATGGAAAAATCTTTGTTGTCGGTGACAGCGGAGAAATAAACAGAATTCTCAAAGACTGCGATTATAAAGCGGAAAACATAGAGGTTGTACATACGACAGAGGTTATAGAAAATACAGACAAACCTACTAAGGCAATCCGTCAAAAGAAAGATTCTTCTTTGGTAAAATGTTTCGCTCTCGTTTGCGAGGGCAAAGCGGACGCGATGGTTTCAGCCGGCAGTACGGGCGCGCTTCTGGCGGGTTCGATACATTTTCTCAAAAGACTGCCCGGAGTTTTAAGACCGGCGTTGGCTCCATTTTTACCGAGCGATAAAAACGGGTTTTTAATAGTTGACGGCGGCGCAAACACAAACAGCCGCCCCGATCACCTTTTGCAGTTTGCGATTATGGGAAGCATTTATGCCGAAAAGGTTATGGGAATTGAAAACCCGAGAGTAGGTCTTTTAAATATCGGCGCGGAGGACGAAAAGGGAAATGAGCTTACGAAAGCAGCATTTGAAATTTTGTCTCAAAGCGATTTAAACTTCATAGGAAACATTGAAGGACGCGATCCCATAATGGGAACCGTTGATATAGTAGTATGCGACGGCTTTGCGGGAAACGTTTTACTTAAAGCAACGGAAGGCGCGGGGCTTGTCCTTTTCAAGAGTTTAAAAGAGGTTATGCTCGGCAGCATGAAAAACAAAATTGCCGCGCTTATGATGAAAAACGGTTTAAAAGAATTAAAGAAAAAGTATGATTACAAAGAATACGGCGGCGCGCCTTTTCTAGGCGTTTCAAGCTGTGTTATAAAAGCTCACGGAACGAGCGACGCGCTCTCCGTGGCAAGCGCCGTAAAGCAGGCAAACGATTTCGCCGCAAGCGGTGCGCTCAAACTTATGGAAGTGCAGATAAACTGCAATAATGGAGGTAACGAAGATGATATTTGAAAAAGTATGTGAGATTATTTCAGAGCAGCTTGGCGTTGACGCAAAGGACATTACAATGGAATCGGGTTTTATCGATAAGCTCGGCGCGGATTCTCTTGATATAGTTGAACTTATCATGGCTTTTGAAGAAGAATTCAACTGTGAAATTCCTGATGACGACGCTGAAAAAATCGTAACCGTAGGAGACGCTGTAAACTATATTACGGCACATGTTGAGGGCTGATTGTTTTTGGACGGAAAAGACCGCTTCGAAAAAGCCAAATAGATAATAAGTGCGATGTTTAGGCATCGCACTTTGTTTATAAGGAGGTGAAAAGATGAATTACGTAAAACATATTTCCAAAATAACGGGGCATGAATTTAAAAACAAAAGCATTCTCCGCGCAGCGCTGACTCATTCGTCATACGCAAACGAAAAAGACAGGAACTGTACCTATAACGAGAGACTTGAGTTTTTGGGAGACTCCGTTTTAAGCCTTGTTGTAAGCGAGTTTTTGTATACTCAAAAAAGACTTGCGGAAGGCGAAATGTCAAAAACAAGAGCAAATCTTGTGTGTGAGAAATCGCTTGCCGAGTGCGCGAAAAAAATGAATTTGGGCGATATACTGTTTCTGGGAAAGGGCGAGGAAAGAACGGGAGGCAGAGAACGAGCTTCGGTTTTGGCCGATGCGACGGAGGCTTTGATTGCCGCTCTTTATCTTGACGGAGGCTTTGAAGTTGCAAAGGAATTTGTTTTGTCGATGCTCGGCGATACGATGGAAAAAGTGCTTGATAAAAAATATATCTCGGATTATAAAACCGCTTTGCAGGAGATTATTCAGGCAAACGCAAACGAAAAGATAGAATACAGGCTCATAAGCGAGAGTGGGCCCGACCATAACAAGGAATTTGAGATGGCTGTATTTTTAGACAATGAATGTTTCGAAAGCGGAACGGGCAAAACAAAAAAAGACGCCGAACAGGCGGCGGCAAGACTGGCTCTTATAAAAATGGGGAAAATAGATGAGTAAAGTTTCAAATATTCCTATCTTCATACCGCATCTCGGATGCAAAAACGCCTGCGTTTTCTGTAACCAGCGTGAGATTACGGGCAATTTAAAAGAGCCTGAGGCGGATGAAGTGCGCGCAATTATTGAAGAATACCTTACGTTTCTTAAAGACAGAGAGGCGCAGATCGCCTTTTTCGGCGGCAGCTTTACGGGGCTTCATCTTGAAAAACAAACCGAATACCTCAAGGTCGCGTATGAGTTTGTGAAAAACGGCAAGGTAAGCGGCATCAGACTTTCAACGCGTCCCGATTATATAAGCGAAGAGATACTCGAAAATCTCAAAAAATACGGCGTAAAGACAATAGAGCTAGGCGCGCAGTCTATGTGCGACGAGGTTCTCTTAGCTTCTGAAAGGGGTCATACGGCGGACGACACGCGCCGCGCGAGCGAAATGATAAAGAATGCGGGCTTTGAGCTTGGACTTCAGATGATGATAGGTCTGCCCGGCGATACGCGCGAAAGATCTGTGTATACTGCGCAGGAAATAGTAAAACTCGGCGCCGCGTGCGCGAGGATATATCCAACGTGCGTTTTGACGGATACAAAGCTTTACGATATGTATAAAAGCGGAGAGTATAAGCCACTCGGCCTTTCCGAGGCGGTTGAAACGGCAAAGGAAGTAACGCTTATACTGAGAAGCGGCGGCGTGGATGTTATAAGAACGGGTCTGCAGGAAACGGATTCACTCTGCGGAAGTATAGCCGCGGGGCCTTATCATCCCGCGTTCGGCGAAATGGTACAGTCGCGCATAATCCGCGATGAGCTTGAGGAGAAAGTAATATCAATGCTTCCCACGAAAGAGATGACGCTGCCGTGCAAAAAAAACATGGTTTCAAAAACGGTGGGGCAGAAGCGGTGCAATATCGCATACCTCGAAGAAAAATACGGCGTCAAAATAAATATCACCGTTATATAAAAAGCTTTATAAGCACAAGCAGTAAAACGCCCGGCACACCGAGCACGCCGCAAACGGCGGCGGTTACGGGATTTATTCCGACGTAGAGCGAGGTCTGCGGCGAGAATGTGTTTATTATAACAATAAGCATAAGTCCCAGAGCTGAGTTTGCAATAAGTTTAAAAATTATTTTTAAGGGTTTTTTAAAAAAACGTGCAAAAACTATTAAAAGAACAAGCGCCGCTATATAAACGGCAATATTTATACTGTCTGACAATTGCAGCATCTCCTTTGGTTTAAAGTAATTTTGATACTTCCTTGCGGAGTTTTCCTATGATTCTCTTTTCAAGCCTTGATATATATGACTGGCTTATTCCGAGAATATCCGCAACTTCCTTTTGTGTTTTTTCTTTATTACCGAAAAGACCGAATCTCATATTCATGATATTTTGCTCCCTTGCGTTTAGTTTTTTCATGGCGCAAAGGAGCATTTCTTTTTCTGTTCTGTCTTCAAGACGGCGGTGCACAATGTCATCGTCCGTGCCTATGATATCGGACAGCAGAAGCTCGTTGCCGTCCCAATCGATGTTTAGCGGCTCGTCTATTGATATTTCCGTTTTTAAAGAGAGATTCTTCCTTAAAAACATGAGAATTTCGTTTTCTATACAGCGCGAAGCGTATGTTGCGAGCTTTATGTTTTTTTCGGGATTAAACGTATTTATGGCTTTAATAAGCCCTATTGTTCCGATTGATATGAGATCCTCTATGCAAACGCCGGTGTTGTCAAATTTCTTCGCAATATATACCACAAGACGCAGGTTGTGCTCTATAAGCGTTTGCCTTACGCTTTTGTCCTTTAAAGGCAGCTGCGCAATAAGGCTCTCTTCCTCTTCGGGAGACAGCGGCGGAGGCAGCGTTTCGCTGCCGGATATGTAATGAATTTGTTTTCCGAAGTATTTCTTTCCGACAAAGAAAAAGAGTATTTTAAATTTGATTGTTTTGAAGTTTATATGTGTCATTTCGTTTTCCTTCCTAAGATATTATTTCAGGATGTATCAAAGCGCTGAAGCTGTTGTCGGAGGAAAGCCGCCCTCCGAAAAGACCTATAATCACATCGCCCAGCGCTATTGTGTTTTCGTTTAAAATAACTTCCGTTTTGTCGGGTTTAAACCCCAAAAGCATTCCGCGTTCACAGCCCAGGCTTTTAAACGGTATAAGACGTATACGGCATTTTAAATCCGACGCGGCTTTTTCTATTTCGGCAAGATTATTCTCAAATCCGTTTTCAAAGATGCGTAAAAGCTCGTCGGGCAAAATGCTTTTTAAAGCCGAGTATTCCGCAACTATAACGGGCGCGCGGCTTAAAGGATCGCAAAGTGAGTTTCCCGTGTCCGGAAGCGCTTTAATATGGGCGCTGCGCCCCGAATGCGACACGTTTATATCCAAAAGGCACGCGCTCTTGCCCCAAACGGCGCTTTTAATACGGCTTATTATAAAATATAGGATGAAAGCGGAAATAAGGAGAATCTGCCAGGGCAAATTCATATATAAAATTCCGTTTTTTATAAACATTCCGCTTTTGGCGCCGAGATTTGTAAAACACATCACGGCGAAAATACCGCCGCCGAAAATGACGGTTACGAGTAAAAGTGTAAAAAGTGCTTTTATGTAAAGACGCGCGCCTTTTATGTTAAATGCCGTCGCCGTTATGGCGAGGGACGACAGTATTTTCGCGGCGGAGGTATATAAAACGCCCAGGCGCGGATAGAAGATTAAAACCGCGTAAAGCGCCCCGAGCATAGCCGCAAAAGAGAGCCTCAAAGGGTGCGTCTTTAATTTCAGTATTTTTGACGTTGTACACAAAAGTATAAAGTTAATAAAAAAATTAACAAAAAAAAGCACATCGATATATACTACGGGTTTCAATTCAATCACTCCGAAATAAGTATATCGCATGTGCTTTAAAAAATATGTCACAATAAAGGTCTTTGTTCAATTTTTTTTGTTTGCAAACATAAGCGCAATTCTGCGGCGGAGATCTGCGTGTTCCGGAAGCTTTAGATCTCTGTCCTTTTTAAGCACTTCCGACGCGGCACATCCCGCTTCTTTTAAAAGCGCGCCGTCCGTGAATATGTTTGCAATTTTAAGCTCCGGTAAGCCGTGCTGTCTAGTGCCGAAAAAGTCACCCGGTCCGCGAAGCTTTAAATCTTCTTCCGATATTTTAAATCCGTCGTTTGTCTCCGTCATGATTTTAAGACGCTTTTTCGTTATATCGGAATCGTTGTCGGAAATCATAATACAGTATGATTTTTCCGCGCCGCGCCCGACTCTGCCGCGAAGCTGATGAAGCTGTGAAAGGCCGAAACGTTCCGCGTTTTCTATTATCATAATGTTAGCCTCGGGCACGTTTACGCCTACTTCGATAACCGTAGTCGCAACAAGCACCTGTATTTCGCCGCTGTAGAAGCCTTCCATAATCTTGTCTTTTTCCGAAGATTTCATTTTACCGTGAACGCAGGCCACATTATAGTCTTTAAAATATTCCGTTTTTATTTTTTCCGTGTATTCCGTAACGTTTTGTAAGCCCGCAAGCTCACCTTCCTCAACGAGAGGGCAGACGATATACGCGCGGTTTCCTTTTTCAAGTTCTTTTTTTACAAAATTTAATGCCCTGCCGCGTTTGCCGCTGTCAATAAAATAGGTGTCAACCTTCTGTCTGCCGGGCGGCAGTTCGTCTATAATACTTACGTCAAGATCGCCGTACAAAACCTGCGACAGCGTGCGGGGAATGGGCGTTGCGCTCATAACTAAAGTGTGCGGCGTTTTGCCTTTTTCAGAGAGCGCGCTGCGCTGTTTAACGCCGAAGCGGTGCTGCTCGTCCGTTATTACAAGAGCGAGATTTTTAAATACGGTAGTGTCTTCAAAAAGCGCGTGCGTACCTATCGCGATCTGCGCCGTGCCGTCCGCGATTTGCGCTTTTACGGCTTTTTTCTGCGCGGCGGTGAGTGAACCCGAGAGCAAAACAATGTTTATACCGGGAAACATCTTTTGAAGCGACTCATAGTGCTGTGCGGCAAGTATTTCCGTAGGCGCCATAAACGCGCCCTGAAATCCGCTTTTTGCGGCGGCGTAAAGCGCGGCGCACGCCACAACCGTTTTGCCGCAGCCTACGTCGCCCTGAACGAGTCTGTTCATGGGCGTTGTTTTATTAATATCCGAGAATATCTCTTCCATAGCCTTTTGCTGTGCGTTTGTAGGTTTAAACGGAAGAAGCTTTAGAAAGTCCGCAAGCGGAGTGGTGAGTATCTGCGCAGTGCCGCTTTTCTTTCTGCTCCTTCGCGCGAGCGCAAGCCCCGTGCGAAGCTCAAAGAATTCTTCAAAAACAAAGCGTCTGCGCGATAGGGCAAAGCTTTCGTTATCCTTCGGAAAATGAATGTTCTGCATTGAAAAATCAATTGCGGCGAGGTTATATTTTTTTCTTATATAAGGCGGTATTGTTTCGGGAACACATCCCTTTGACGCAACTATGCATTTTTCCATAGTCTGCATAAAAACGTTTTGCGTAAGCCCCGCCGTAAGATTATATATAGGAATAATTCTGCCGGTTTGTCTTGCCGATTCAGAGTTTTCAAATATCGGCGCAGTAACTTCTTTTTTTCTGTATTTCGCCGAGATTTTGCCGTAAAAATTATAGCGTACGCCTTTTTTGAAAGCGTTTTTGACATAGGGGTTATTAAACCAAACGGCGTCAATTGTGCCCGTTTCATCCGTAAATGTCTGTCTGTATACCGTCATGCCTTTGCGCACATAGTTTACGCTCATTTCGCCATACGGTACTGCGGAGAATGCGGCGGTTTCGCCGTCAATCAGTTCAAATACGGTTTTCATTTCCGAACGGTCTTCAAAACGGCGCGGGAAATGATAAAGCATATCGGAAACCGTGAAAATATTAAGTTTTTCGAACGCTTTGGCGCGCGCTGCGCCTACGCCTTTTATCTCCGTAATACTTTCAAAAAACATATAGACTGTCCTTTTTTTGAATTTTAATATATTTTATCATGATTTTTTTTGCCCGTCAAGCGGCGAATAATATAGGAAAAAACGGTTAAAATATACAGAAAAAACATAAGGAGGCATGAAAATGCCGAAAAACAGCTTTAAGATTATTTCTGCAAAATATACGGAGCTCTGCAAAAACTCAAACCGCGCCGCGGCGTTTTCTGAAGCGGAAAACTGGCTTTTGGATAATTTTTATATTATAGAAAGAAGCGCTAAAGAGACAAGAAAAACTTTTTCTGATATAAAGAGGGGAACGGTGCGCAAAAACTTGCTTATGTCTTTTGCCGATGAATATTTAAACGCATCGGGCGACTCCGTAAATGAAAGCGGCGTTTGCGCGTACCTTAAAGAAGTTCAGAAAGAAACGCCGCTTTGCCTTGACGAGCTTTGTCTGTTTCCGGCGTTTTTAAAATCTGCCGTAATACAAAGGATTGCAAAGCTTTGCAAAGGTGAAATGAGCGAAAAAGGTAAAATGGGAAAACTCATAAAATCTCTTACGGCGTCAAATGAAATTGATCTTACGGAAAAGTTTGAAGAGCTTTGCGCCGCAGATAATGTGTTTGCGAAAAAAACGGATGACTATATAAGTCTTTGCAACGATACGAAAGAGCTGATGAGAAAAGCCGTTGCGGAAATTTCCCGTAAAAGCGGAAAAAGCGAAACGGAGATTGCGGTAACTGCCGTAAATCTTGCTTCAAAAGGGGAAAACGACAGGGAAAAACACGTTGGGTATTATCTTCTCGGCGGCGGCAGAGAAGTGCTTCAATCGACGGCAGGACTTAGGGCAAAACGTAATTTGGCTCCCGTGTTATACCCTTCGTGTATAACGGCGGTAACCCTGATTATTACTATGTTTATTCTTGCCGCAACAAAATCCGCGGCTGCTGCTCTTATGTCTGTGCTGCCCGCAATCGAAATCGCAAACGAGCTGTCAAACTTTGTGTTTTCAAGGATTATAAAGCCCAAACGTCTGCCGCGTTTAAAATTTGAAAATATCATTCCCGAAGAGGGAAAAACAATGATAGTTTATCCCGTTTTGCTGTCATCTGCGGAGTCTGTCCGTGATGTTTGCGATAAGCTTGAGGTCTGCCGCAACGCAAACAGAGAAAAAAACATTTATTTTGCGCTTTTGGGTGATTTAAAAGACACGGATGCGGAATTTCATAAAGACGATGAAAAAATAATAGGTGAAGCGCGCGAAAGGATACAGCGATTAAACGAAAAATACGGAGATGTATTTTATCTTTTTATTCGCGGCAGAGAGTACTGTAAAGCGCAGGGAATGTGGATGGGAAAAGAGAGAAAACGCGGCGCGCTGACGGATCTCTGCTGCTTTTTAAGAGATAAAAAAGACGGCTTTCCGGTGCTTTTGGGAGACACTGAAAAGCTATGCGGCATGAAATACATTTTAACGCTTGACAGCGATACCGTTTTACCGATAGGCGGTGCGGAAAAGCTTATCGGCGCCGCAATGCATCCGTTAAACCGTCCCGTTTTGGATGAAAAGAAAAACATTGTAACCGAAGGCTACGGAATAATAAAGCCTAAAATAAGCATCGATATAGAAAGCGCAACAAAAACTGTGTTTTCTAAAATTTATGCAGGTGCGGGCGGTGTTGATTCATACAGCTCGGCGCAATCCGATATATATATGGATGTATTCGGTGAGGCTATTTTTACCGGCAAAGGCATTTTTGATATAGACGCGTTTTTAATGTGCACAAAAAAAGCCATTCCCGACAATACCGTTTTAAGTCACGATCTGCTGGAAGGCTCGTATCTTCGCTGTGCGTTTTGCTTTGACGCGGAAGTATATGACAGCTTCCCGTCTGCTTTCCAAAGCTTTGCCAAAAGGCAGCACAGGTGGCTCAGGGGCGACTGGCAGCTTTTGCCCTGGCTTTCGAAAAATGTTTATTTATCAAACGGCACTGAAATTAAAAACCCTTTGTCAAAGCTTTCAAGATGGAAAATCTTTGATAATTTAAGGCGCAGTATTATGCCGGCAGTGCTTTTTATTCTGCTTGCGTTTCCGTATTTGTTTGGGAAAGATAATATACAGGCAGTATCGTTTGCCGCCGCTGCCGCGCTTGTGTTTCCGCTTTTTCTTTACTGTGTTTCAAGCCTTTTTTCGGGCGGATTCAAATTCACGGGAGAAAAAAGATACGCCGATATTTTCACGGGCCTTCGCGCCGTTTTTTACCAAACCGTTTTAAACGTTTCTTTTCTGGCATATAACGCTTATCTTTCGGCGGATGCCGTAATACGAACGCTCGCGAGAATACTCTTTACTAAGAAGAATACGCTTCAGTGGATAACGGCGGCAGATGCCGAAAGAGGTAAAGCAAAAACGGCATTTGATTATTATATATTTATGATGCCGGGCGTATTACTCGGTGCGGCGGCGTTTTTAAGCTCGCTTTTTATTCAGACGGAATATTTGGGTCCTGCGCTGATTTTGTGTATTTTGTGGGCGGCATCACCCATGGCGGCATGCTTTATAAGCGCGGAAGACAATAAAGAAAGCACGGTCATGTCTCAAAGAAGCCGTAAATTTCTTATGGAAACAGCGGAGAAAACATGGAACTTTTTTAAAGATTACGTATCGGAACAGGAAAACTTTTTGCCGCCCGATAATCTGCAGCTGCGCCCCTTTAAAGGAGCCGCGCACAGAACGAGTCCTACAAATATAGGTCTTTATATGCTTTCCGTTTTGGGAGCGTGCGATCTGGGATTTATCGATACGGACGAAATGGAGAAAAGACTGTCCGAGACAATAGAAACTATAGAAAAACTCGAAAAATGGCGCGGGCACCTTCTTAATTGGTACGATACAAGGTCGCTTTCGCCGCTTTATCCGCGTTATGTTTCAACCGTTGACAGCGGTAATTTCGTATGCTGTCTTATGGCGGTATGTGCGGGCGTCTCCGAATACGGCGGTGCGCGAAGCGAAAGCATTACCATACGCTTGAAAAAAATAATAAATGAAGCCACATTTACTCCTCTTTTTGATAAAAACAAAAAGCTTTTTTATATAGGCTATAACATAGAAGAAGGCGGCTTTTCGCCATCTTATTACGATATGCTTGAAAGCGAAGCGCGTCAAACGGTTTTTTTAAGCGTCGCGAGGGGAGAGGTGAAGCCTTCCGCCTGGTTCAGACTCGGAAGAACGCTGAGCACTTCGGACGGATATAAAGGTCTTGTGTCGTGGACGGGTACTATGTTTGAATATTTCATGCCTACGCTGCTTATAAGGACATATAAAAACACTCTGCTTGACGAGAGCTTAAAATTTGCGCTCCGCTGTCAGAAAAAGTACGGAAAAAAACGCCGTATCCCATGGGGCGTTTCGGAGTCGGGCTTTTTCTCGTTTGACTCTTCAATGAACTATCAATATAAAGCGTTCGGCGTTCCAAAACTCGGACTAAAACGGGGTCTTGCGGAAGACAGTGTTATAGCGCCATACGCTTCGCTCCTTGCGTTGAGACATGACACACGCGCGGCTCTTTTTAATCTTTGGAGAATAAAGCGCATGGGAGCGTACGGCGAATACGGATTTTTTGAGGCGGCTGATTTTACGCCGGGCAGAGTGCCGAAGGGCGAAAAATACGCTGTTGTCAGAAGCTATATGGCGCATCATCAGGGAATGGCTATGGCGTCGCTTGTAAACACGCTTTGCGGAGACATTATGCAAAAGAGGTTTGAAAAGTGGCCCGAGGTGCGTGCCGCACTGCCTCTTTTGCAGGAAAAAGTTCCGGTCGGCGTATCGGTTAAAAACAAACAGCATGAAAAAATATATCATGTAAAAGCTCAAAAATATGAAGCGGAGAGATGTGTCAGAGAATTTGAGGGAGAATACTGTCTGCCGCCCATGCACGCGCTTTCAAACGGTGTATACTCCGTGCTTATAGACAACAGAGGCTGCGGCGTAAGCTCATACGGAAATGTTAATTTGGGCAGAAAAAGACCGTCCCCCGATGAAAACGGAAGGGGTATAATGATTCTCGTTAAAACGGAGGACGGAAACGTTATAAGCGCATATGGCGGCAAATGCGTTTTTTCGCCGCATAAGGCGGAATTTCATACGGATTCGGAGGGTTTAAAGAGCAACCTCTCAATCTGCGTGCTGCCTGAAGAGAGCGCGGAAGAGCGCAGGATAACGCTTGTTAATAAAAGCGGAAAAAAACAAAAAGCAGATCTGCTTGTTTTTACGGATATTTCGCTTACTACGCACGAGGCGGAAATATCTCACAGCGCTTTTGCGGGAATGTTTGTAGAAACGTTTTTTGATAACGGATGCCTTTTTGCCAAAAGACGTCCGCAAAACGGAAAAGACCTGTCTTTTACAGGGTTTATGGCAGCCTCGGCTGATGGTGACGGCTTTGGCGGGATTCAATATGAAACGGACAGAGCCGCGCTTTTAAAGCACGGAGACGTTTTAAAGTCGCTTAAAGAAAACTTTCCCTCCGTACTGCAGGGGACTTTGGGAAATGTTTTGGATCCTTGCTTTGCCATGAAGATGCACTTTGAAATTGAAAACGGTGAGTGTGCGTCTGCAGATTTTCTGATAGGTCTTTCGGAGAATATGACGGCCGCGAAAAAAGCGGCGCGTAAATTTAAAGAAAACAAAGGTACGTATTTTGAGGAAGCTTATAAGAGCGAAGAAATGCGCCCCATAAAGCTTCTGCCGGGTGAAGAGCGCGTCTGTCTTGACGCGCTGCCGTATCTTTACTATAAAGGAGAGGCGCTTTTGGAAAAACAAAAGTGCATGAGAGAAAATATTCTGCCGTTAAGAGAGGTTTGGAAATACGGCATATCCGGAAATAATCCCATTGTAACCGTCGAACTTTTTGAAGAGTGTGACTTAAAGCTTTTGGAGCAGGTATTAAGGGCGCATGAGTTTTGGCGATACAAAGGAATAAAAACAGACGTAGTAGTGCTAAACAGCGAAATGACAGATTATAATTCTCCCGTGGCGGATAAGGCGCGTGAGCTCATAAGCGGCAGAGAGGGTATATATTTACTGGCGGGCGGTGAAACGGACGAAAACGACAGAAATCTGATTATAGCCGTTTCATCACTTTATTTCAGCGGCAAAACCGCTTTTGAAAAATCCTTGCCTGTATTAAAAAAGAAAAATGCGGAAGAAATAAAACCGTCCGCGAGGAAAGACACAGAACATGAAAGCAGGCTGTGTTTTAAAAACTCATACGGCGGATTTTCAGAGGACGGCGCCGAGTATATAATAAACCAAAGGAAAAACGGTGATACACCCGCGCCGTGGTGCAACGTCATAGCAAACGGAAATTTCGGTACGCTTTTGTCGGAGTGCGGCGGCGGTTTTACGTGGTATAAAAACAGCCGCGAAATGCGCCTTACCGATTGGCAAAACGATGCCGCAACAGATATTTTGCAGGAAAAGCTGATTGTTGAAGACGAAAGCGGCGAGTGGTCGCCCGCGGCGGGCGCGGCGGGCGGTGACGGCGGGTTTATTACCGTGCACGGAATTGGGAATACGGAGTATAAACGTTTCGGCGACACCGATTGCGAAATGAAGGTTTTTGTGCCGCCCGGCGATTCCGTTAAAATCATCACGGCAAAAATACGCAATAACACAAAAAAAGAAATAACTTTTGACGTAAAATATGAGGTTTCTCCCGTAATCGGCGTAAACAAATACGAAACGCGCGGACAGCATGTGGCTTATGTCAGAGAAAGCGGCGTGATATGTAAAAACGCGTTTAATAATTCGCCTTTTGTTTTTCTTTATACGGCAGGCGAAAACGGAATAATAACGGAAGGCGGTGAGAAGAAAACGGAAAGCTGCGGGGAACCCATATTGCTTTACGCAAAAAACAGTTTTCCCCTTGAAAGCGGAGATGAAAAAGAGGTTTGCTTTCTTTTCGGCGCGGCGGGAAGCGAGACGGAAGCGGAGAATATAGTTTTAAAATATAAGGATGACTTTAAAACCGCTTTTGAAGATATGAAAAAATGGCGCGGGGGAGTTTCCGCGCTTAAACTCCAATGCGGAGAAAAACAGGTTGATTTTCTTTTTAACAACTGGCTTTTGTATCAGGTTACGTCGTGCAGACTTTGGGGCAGAAGCGCTTTTTATCAGTCGGGCGGCGCGTTCGGTTTCCGCGACCAGCTTCAGGATATACTGTCGCTTTTATGGAGCCGCGCCGATTTGGCAAGAGAGCATATCTTAAAAGCCGCGGAGCATCAGTTTCCCGAAGGCGATGTGCTTCATTGGTGGCATGAGGGCGACGCCGAAAAGGGCGTTCGCACGCGTATTTCCGATGACAGGCTTTGGCTTCCGTATGTGACGGCGGAGTATATTGAAAAAACAGGCGATTTTGATATTTTAAACGAAAAAGTGCCGTTTGTTGAAGGCGCTTCGCTGCAGGAAAACGAGAACGAAAAGTATGCCGAAATAAGCATCGGAAAAGAAAAAGAAAGCCTTTATATCCACCTAAAAAGAGCAATAGACGTTTCAATGAAGTTTGGCAGTCACTCTCTGCCTTTAATGGGCGGCGGCGATTGGAATGACGGCATGAACGAGGTGGGTAAAGACGGCGGCGAAAGCGTTTGGCTTTGTTGGTTTTTAAGAAGTACGCTTTTGAAATTCGCGCCGCTTTGCAAAAGGATGGGCGACAGTAAGAACGCTCTGCTTTATGAAAAAACGGCTGATGATTTAAAGAAAAACGCAAACAGCTCCGCCTGGGACGGAGAGTGGTTTCTACGCGCGTTTTTTGGTGACGGCACGCCGCTTGGCGCATCTCAAGGCGCGAAGTGCAAAATAGACTCTATCAGCCAGTCATGGGCGGCTATCTCGGACGGCACGGACAGAGAAAGAACCGAGACCGCTTTAAAAAGCGCCGCCAATCTTCTCTCCGACGATTCACTCGGTATAGTAAAACTCTTGACGCCGCCGTTTACGCGCGATAATAAAAACCCCGGCTATATTGCAGCGTATCCCGAAGGCGTGCGTGAAAACGGCGGTCAGTATACGCACGCTGCGGTTTGGCTCGCGATAGCGGCCGCCTTAACGGGCGACGGGGATCTGGCGTGGAAAATTGCCGAATATATAAACCCCGTAAACCATACGAAAACAGATATTTTGGCAAATAAATATAAAACAGAAGGATATGTTTTGGCGGCGGATGTTTATTCCGCAAAAGGGCATGAGGGCAGAGGCGGTTGGACGTGGTATACGGGCGCTGCCTCGTGGTACTATATACTTTTGGCGGAGTATATTTTCGGCTTTAAAAAGTGCGGAGATACGGTGAAATTTAACCCCTGCCTGCCGACCCATATTAAAAACTTTAAAATGAGTTATAAGTATTTTGAAACGGAATACCGCTTCGATGTCTCGGAAGGCGAAAAGGAGCAGAATACGGAAATAAAGCTTATAAACGATAAGAAAACGCATGAAATAAAAGTAGTTTTTAAAAAGAAATAGGTTGACAATATCCTGCGGTTTGTATAAAATATAAACCGTGGGATTTTTTGTGGAAAAGAGTGGATATTTTGAAAGAGAGAACAAAATTTATAATATACGCAGTCGTTTTTGCGCTGCCCATACCCGTTGCGCTGCTCGGTTGTTTTTTTACGGCGCTTTGGCTTGTGACAGCCGTTATCGAACATGCGCATATTCTTGAAATAATACTGGCGTCACTCGGCTTTTTTATAGGCGCGTCATATATTGCGACATACGTTTGTTCGCTTGTGAAAACAAAAAAAGCGGGAAAGATTACGCCGAAATCATTCCTGCCTCTTGCGCATTGCGTTGTTGCGGCAATATATCTTTTTTCGCTCGTCCCTGCGGGGAATTATTTAAGCGATCTGAGGCAGGATTTCGGATTTAACAAAAGCAAATTTACTGTTATTGAAGAAAAAGATACGCACGGCGGATTTTTAGGCGACGGTGAGTATTATCTCAAATTAGACTGCTCAAAAAAGAGAGAAAAAGCGCTTGATATTGTTAAAGACTGGAACAGCCTTCCGCTTCCCGAAGAGCTTGCCGGTTTCACGTGTAAAGAAGAAAAAGACGGCGAAAACAAAATACCGGAGGTTAAACACGGTTATTATAAATTTAAAGACAGGCACAGCGAGAGCACAAACCCTTCGGACAGCTCTGAAATGGCGGACAGACATTCTTATAACTTTACACTCGCGGTTTACGATGCCGATAATGATACTCTTTATTATTATAAACTCGATACCTGAAAGGAGAAATAATCATGGCAGAAACACTTAAAACTTTAAAGGAAAGACGAAGCTGCAGAGCTTTTAAACCCGAGCTTATTGAAGAAGAAAAGCTGAATAAAATACTTGAGGCGGGCACATACGCCGCAACGGGAATGGGACGTCAGTCGCCTATAATTATTTCCGTAACGGATAAAGCGCTTCGCGATAAGATAGTTAAAATGAACGCGGAGATCCGCGGCAAGGAAGGCGATCCTTTCTACGGCGCGCCGCAAATGCTGATTGTTTTAGCGGATAAATCCGTTCATACTTATGTTTATGACGGCAGTCTTGTTATGGGCAACTTAATGCTTGCCGCATATGACCTCGGCGTCGCAAGCTGCTGGATACACAGAGCAAAGGAAGAATTTGAAACGGAAGAGGGAAAAGCAATACTCAAAGAGCTCGGCATAGAAGGCGACTATGAAGGCATAGGCCATGTGGCTTTGGGCTACGCCGCCGCGCCCGAAAAACCCGCTGCACCGAGAAAAGAGAATTATATTTACAAATTCTAAAAAAAAGGAGCTTTTAAAGCTCCTTTTTTATTTAACCAAATCATTCGCGCTTAGAACGCCGAACATGCTCTTTGCACTTTTAACGGCGCATATAACAGCTTCCCGCATAAGGTCTGCGGCTATTGTGCCCAAAACGTCTAAATCCGCTTTTTCCTTGCCGCTGGACATAGCGTAGATAGTGTCGCCGTCAACCGATAGGTTTACGGGATTTATAGAACGGACAATTCCGTTTTGCGCCATTGATGCAAGCTTTGTAGCTTCGTTTTTTGTAAACGCGGCGTTTGTTATTATAGCGCCTATCGTGGTGTTTGATACGAACTTGTTTTCTTTGGGCTCTATTGACTTTGCCATCTGAGCCGCCGTGTCCGCGAAGCTCTTTTTGTCTTCACTCAACAGCCCCGCTATGATTTTGCCGTTTTCAAAAACATCGCCCAAAGCGTTTACAACAACTATGGCGCCAATTTCAATGCTGCCGAGCTTTTTTGCGGCAGAGCCTATGCCCGTTTTCATCATGCGCTCTGTGCCGCAAAGCTTGCCGGCCGTAGCGCCGATACCTACGCCGTAGTTGCCGTCTTTATAGTTTCTCGTAAAGGCACTTTTTGCGGCTTCATAGCCCATACGGGAATCGGGGCGCGCATCTTTGTCGCCTATTACAAGATCGAAAATGCCCGACTGGCAGACAAGCGGAACGCGCGTAATTCCCGTGTCAAAGCCTATATCGTGTTCTTCGAGATACTTCATAACGCCGCCCGCCGCGTCAAGCCCGAAAGCGCTTCCGCCGCCGAGTACTACGGCGTGAATTTGTTGCGCGCTCGCCTTTGCTGATAAAAGTTCCGTCTCGCGCGATGCGGGTCCGCCGCCGCGAACGTCTATGCCGCACACGGCGCCCTCCGGCGCAATTATTGCGGTTACGCCCGTCGCGCCTTTAGTATCTTCAAAGTTTCCTATATAAAAATCTTTAATATCGTTTATATTCATTTGTTTATACTCTTGTAAACCGCTTTTGAAACCGCTGAGCCGACTATAGTGCAGACAACTGCTTCAACAACCGCGTTTATGCCAACGAAAATCGCCACAAAAACTATAAGATTGCCATGCGCTTTGTCAAGTACTGCGCCGTATTTTTCGGCTACAAGACTATAAAAGCACAAAAGCAGTGTAGACATAAAAAGTATTGTGTTTAAAACGGGCGCGGATAAAGCCGCGACAACGAAAGAGGGTATTTTTGTGCCGAACGCTTTTTTCATGCCCTTAAATATAAGACCGCAGAAAAAGCCTACCAGGACGCGCGATACAACGCAGACTATAAACGCCAAAAACGGGTTTGTCGTAAACATCAAAGCGCCTAAAGGACTCGTTCCACTCATAGCCTGAAAATAGCTTGTAAGACCGAATGTAAGACCTAAAAGCGCGCCGACGCCCGGGCCCAAAAGAATTGCTCCTATCATAACCGGAATCGTAAGGAAAGTTATTGAAAGCGCTCCTACCTTTAAGTATCCCAGAGGCGTTAAACTCATTATAACAATAATTGCGATTAAAAGTCCGCAAGTTACAAGTTTTTTTGTGTTCATCATTAAAGTCTCCAATCATTATTATTTAGTAAATTTTATCATAACAAGGGTGTAAATGCAATAGTTTTTATGTTTACAGATTAAATAATATGTGATAATATCAAGTTGCCATAAAGAGTGTACGAGGGACAAGCCCTGTGACTACACAGCAACCTGACTTTATGTTAAGGTGCTAAAGCTTGACTGATGGCGCATCTTTTGCTCCATCAAACGATGGGTTTTTTTGCCTCTTTATGAGTAAAAAGAAAGAGGTATTAAAATGGACAAAAAGATTATTTTTCACATTCCGCACGACGGACATGAATTTCCCGCTGAGCTTATGGAAAGCGTAAGCGTTCCCGAGGACGAGTTTTTGATGTATCACAGAAAGATGAGCGATACGCGCGCGGGCGGCTTTGCGCCGCGCGATGTGGGCGGAGAAACATTCGCTTTCCCCGTAAGCCGACTACTCTGCGATGTTGAAAGGTTTATTGACGGCAGCGAAACTATGGGCGATACGGCATGGGCTTTTGCTATGAGCGCGTTTATGACGGAACAAAGATAAAAAACGTTACAGAAATCGTAAAAGAGAAAACGATGAAGTACTATAACCGCCACCACGCGGCGCTAAATCGCGCGGTTTCGGGCTTTGAAGGCAAAATAATGTTTTTTGATTTGCATAGTTTTGAAGAAGAGCTTTTAATGCCGGGCGTTAAAACAAGAGAACTGCCCGATATCTGCCTCGGCTGCAACAGCGGCTTTCACGAGAAAATAATGCAGACGGCTGTTTCCGCGTTTGAGTATTTCGGTTATAAAGTTTCCGTCAACTATCCGTTTTCGGGAAGCCTTGTGCCGAACATAGTTTTAAACGGCGCAAACGCCGATATCTGCTCCCTCATGATAGAGGTTAACAAACCGCTTTATCTTGACGGACGTGGGGGAGTGATCGGAGAAACGGTTGAAAACGTGCGCCGCGTTATCCGCTGTATTTGTTCTATTGTATAAAAAAATGCGGAAAAGGACATTGTTTTTTATTTAACAATCTTATTGACTTAAAGTTTTATTTATGATATTATACAGATAACCTGTTAAGTCTGCAGGCAGGTTGTAAAATTTTCAGCAGACGGAAAGGATTTTTTATATGGATCTCCTTATCGATAGCGCAAATCTTGAAGGCATCAAGAAAATTTATGATATTTTTCCCGTTGAGGGCGTAACGACAAACCCGTCAATTCTCAAAGCTGCGGGCAAAGAGCCGCTTTCACAGCTCAAAAAAATCCGTGCGTTTATTCCGCACGGCGCACAGCTTCATGTTCAGACGATTTCAAAAACCGCCGAGAACATCATAAAGGAAGCGGAGTTTATTTTGGGCGAACTCGGTGATAACACATATATTAAAATACCCGTTTTTGACCAGGGTATCAAAGCTATGAAAATTCTCTCGTCAAGAGGCGTAAACACAACGGCAACTGCTATCTATACGCCTATGCAGGGCTTTATAGCCGGCAAAGCGGGCGCTAAATACGTTGCTCCCTATGTAAACCGTCTTGACAATATCGGTTTTGACGGCGTTGAAGTTGCCAAAAATATTCACGATATGCTTGAGCGCCATCATTTAAACACCAAGGTGCTTGCCGCAAGCTTTAAAAATACGCAGCAGGTTTTAACACTCTGCGAATACGGCATAGGCTCTATAACCGCTGCTCCCGATGTTTTGGAACAGCTTATCAATCACCAGATTACATCTATCGCGATCGATGACTTTAATAAAGACTTTGCTTCGCTCGTAGGAGAGGGCAAGACAATGCTCGACCTCGGTAAAACCAAATAATCGGGATGTAAAAAAAGCGCAGACCGCAAAAGGCAAATAAAAGAACAAACGAATAAAACATAATGAAAGCCTGCTTTTGCAGGCTTTTTTATAATAGTTGACTTTCGCTGCGAACAAACGTCACCTCTCACGGTATCTATATACCGCTTCGGGTTCCGTTTGCCCGTTCTGCATCTTTTTTTCCTATCCCGAACGGGATGTAAAAAAAGCGCTTAAAAAAACGGGAAACCTTTTTAAAATGGTTTCCCGTTTTCAGTCTTTGAACTCAAACAGTTTTATCAGCGGTATATTCAACGCTTCGGCAATATCTATCAGCGTATCTAATGTACATGAGCAGGCGGCGGTTTCTATTCTCTGTATATGATTTCGGCTTATATTTGCTTTTTCGGCTAACTGCATTTGCGTTAAGCCCTGTTCTTTTCTGTAGTGTAATATATTTAAGCCTATACCGAGCCATGTGTCAAAATTCCTATTCTTCATTTATTCTCACCTCTGATTATATTTTAATTTGAATTAAAAACTATATCGACCAACAAAATAGTGTTAAATACAACCTATTTTGTTGCAAATTCAAATAAAATATGCTATAATACAAACAAATAAATTGCAATTGCAAATAATTTGTTTGAAAAAGAGTTGAGTTTATGAACGACATGAAAAACAATTCTTGTTGTTTTATAGGTCACCGCAAAATAGAAAAAAGTTTGGCACTCGAAGAAAGGATATACAATGAAACAGAAAAACTAATTGAAGGCGGAATACATAATTTTTTATTTGGCAGCAGAAGCGATTTTGACAGTTTGTGTTATGAAATCATCACAGATTTAAAGGGAAAATACAGAGACATAAAAAGAATTTATGTCAGAGCAGAATACCCTTATATTAATAAAAATTATTATGATTATTTATTGGAAAAATATGAGGAGACATACTATCCTGAAAGAATATTAAACGCAGGGCGTGCCGTTTATGTTGAACGTAATTGGCATATGATAGACAGTTGTTTTGTATGCATGTTTTACTATAAACAAAATTCAAACGCTCAGGGAAAAAGCGGTACGGAAATCGCGTATAACTACGCCATAAAAAAAGATAAAAGAATAATAAACGTTGCGCAGTAAAAATGTGTTTTCGGAAGACCAAGTTTGTCAGTTGTACAAGCCCGCCGCATGGCGGGCTTTATCTTCTTTCAGCGCTCTTTTTTGCCGCAGTTGCATTCAAACAGCTTAAAAAGCTCCGGGATACCGTTTTTATGATTTTCGCATTTTTTCTTCTTTTTTCTCCTTATTTTCCTTGAAACGCATTCGAGATAGGAGTTTGCTTCGTCAAGGCTTTTCATAATATCGCATTTGTGTTTCATGCTTTTTTAAAATCCCCCTTCTATAATTTATACTATGAAACGGCAAAATAATTGTTGAATTTTTTGGTTAAAACATCTTGACCTTGAAGGTGGTTTTGTATTAAAATATAAGTTAAGTATACAATGGGTTAGTACGGAGGATGCAAATGAAAATCGGATTTGACAACGAAAAATATCTGACTATGCAGTCGGAGCACATAAAAGAGAGAATAGCGAAGTTCGGCGGAAAGCTTTATCTTGAGTTTGGCGGAAAGCTTTTTGACGATTATCACGCCTCCCGCGTTTTGCCGGGATTCGCGCCCGACAGTAAGGTTAAAATGCTTCTGCAGATACGCGATCAGGCCGAGATAGTTATAGCTATAAATTCCGATGACATTGAGAAAAACAAGGTGCGCGGAGACCTCGGCATTACATATGACCTTGACACGCTCCGTCTTATAGACGCTTTCAGGAGCATAGGTCTCTTTGTCGGCAGCGTTGTTTTAACGCGCTTTAACGGTCAGCCCGCGGCGATGGCGTTTAAGAAAAGGCTTGAGTCGCTCGGCATAAAGGTTTACAGGCATTATCCGATTGAAGGCTATCCATACGATGTTTTGCATATAGTAAGCGACGAGGGCTACGGCAAAAACGATTTTATCGAAACGGAGCGCCCTTTGGTAATTGTTACGGCGCCCGGCCCCGGCAGCGGAAAAATGGCAACGTGCCTCTCTCAGCTTTATCATGAGCATAAGCACGGAGTCAGCGCGGGCTACGCTAAATTTGAAACGTTCCCTATCTGGAACATTCCGCTTAAGCATCCCGTAAACATAGCGTATGAAGCGGCAACGGCAGATTTAAACGACGTAAATATGATAGACCCGTTCCATCTTGAAGCGTACGGCAAAACAACCGTAAACTACAACAGAGACGTTGAGATTTTCCCCGTACTTAAAAAGATGTTTATGAACATATACGGCGAATGTCCCTATAAATCGCCTACCGATATGGGCGTTAACATGGCGGGCAACTGCATTATAGACGATGAAATAGTAAAAAAAGCGGCAAATGATGAAATAATAAGAAGATACTATGCTGCTCTTTGCGATAAGCGCAAAAATAACACGGGCGATGACGAGATACATAAAATTGAGCTTTTAATGCGCCAGGCCGAAATTTCGACGGACGACAGGCGCGTTGTAGCGGCGGCTCTTAAAAAAGCGGAAGAAACGGGCGCGCCCGCTACCGCTATTGAAATGGAAGACGGAGCTGTTTTAACCGGCAAAACAAGTCAGCTTTTGGGCGCTTCCGCGGCGCTTCTCTTAAACGCGCTGAAATATCTTGCGGGTATTGACGATAATACGCATCTCATTCAGCCGTATATTATAGAGCCCGTGCAGGATCTTAAAGTAAACCACCTCGGAAACAGAAACCCGAGACTGCATCTTGACGAGCTTTTAGTTGCGCTCTCCATATGCGCAGTTTCAAACAAGGACGCCGAAAAGGCGATGCGTGAGCTTCAAAACCTCCGCGGCCTTGAGGTGCATTCAACGGTTATTCTGTCACAGGTTGATATAAACGTATTTAAAAAGCTCGGCGTAAATTTGACGTGTGAGCCTATGTATCAGACAAAATCGCTTTATCATCACTAAAGTTAAAGAAAGGCTGAAAGAATATGAAAAGAATAATAACGGCAATACTTGCCATTATGCTTTTTGCCACGGCGGTTCCAAGCGTATCGGCGGCTGCGCATACTTATGAGGACTTGCAGAAATTATATGACGAAGTCGCAAATTATATTTTCAGAGCTGAGAAAACCTTGCAGGTTGTTTTAACCGATGATGAGGACGAGTTTTGCTCCGTGCCGGTTCTCGCGGCAAAGAAAACCTTGCTTTCTCAAAACTATACGGATGCGGATGTGAATAACGCTTATAACGGCCTTGACGACGCGCTCTCGATGCTTATTCTCATTGTTCAGAGAAACGGTCAGCTTACATCGCAGAAGACCTTGAATCTTATTGCCGCGCTGTCAACGAGAATCCTCGACGATAATTATTATTCTCTTATAGACGCGGAAACGGGCGATATAATCCGCGCGAAAGCAAAGAGGGTAAACGACCTTATAAAAGACCATTCCTCTGTTTCCGAAGCCGATTTCGCGACGGAAATACAGGATTTTTATACGGTTATGTATGACGCGGCAAAATTCAAAATAACCGTTTGCAACGATTATTTCTCAACCATCGTATTTACTGACGTAAACCGTGACGCGTGGTTTTATGACGCGGTAAACTATGTATATAACAACGGTCTTTTCAAGGGAACTTCGGATACAACCTTTGAGCCGTATTCCATAATGACGCGCGCTATGTTTATAACTGTTCTCTCACGTTTCGCATACGCGGATCTGGAAGGCTATGAGACAAGTTTTGCCGATGTCCCCGCGGACGAGTATTATTATGCTCCCGTAGGCTGGGCGGAAGGCTGCGGTATACTTGACTGGATAAACGGAGATGCGTTTGAGCCGAATGAACCCATAACCCGTGAAGAAATGGTAACGTGCATGTATAACTACGCGAAGTTTATCAAATTTGATTCTTCCGATTACGATATGTCCATGGCAGATATGATAACCGATATGGACGAGGCAGGCGAGTTTTCCGAATCTGCTCTGCGCTGGGCTTTTTCGGTTGGCGTTATAAGCGGCTACGGCAACGGTGAAATAAAGCCGAAAGGCACCGCAACGCGCGCAGAGGTTGCGCAGGTTTATATAAACCTGCAGACGGTTTTGGGGGTTGCTTAAGAAAGGAAATTATATGGATTTTAAGTTTATAAACGATATTCCCGAAGGCGTTGGAATATCGTCGTTTAAAACACAGAAATTTATAAAACACGTAACAGAAAAATGTCCGCTTATGCGGGCATTTATGCTGATACGGGATAATATTGTTGCGGCGGAGGGTTACTTTAAACCGTTTGATTACAAAACAGAATTTAAAGGCGAAACCCTGCGCGGCGCCGCAGGAAAGATACTGTCGGGTGGCCGGTCAGAAGGCGCAGAGGCAATCTGCACGGACGGTAATACGGTATTCATATTTTTGTCCGGCGCACCCGTTGAAGACGGTGTGATGGCTGAAATAAAAAGCGGTCTTTCGGAGCTTTCAAGTGAAAAAGATAAAATTGACTGCGCCGTTATGGACTCCTATGAAAAATTGCTTCTATATTTAAGTGAGCTTAAAACGCCTCTGCCCGGCAGCGACAGGGAAGAGGAAAGCGAAAAAACATACGGCGGGAAAGTATATTCTCTATCCCAAAACGCACAGGGTATTGAATGGGCAAGGCTTTCCTGGGGCGATAAGACGGTCGCTTTGAGATTTAAAGATAAAAGCGGTGAGAAAGAAGTTTACATAGGCCGCGGGGAATACCGCAAGTTCAGTTTTGCCGAGCCCGCGGCTGACGGATACGCGGCAGGCTATTGGGAAAACCCGGACTGCTATGCGGTTGTTATTGACTTTATAGGAAACCGCACCGGCGGCATGAAGCTTACCTTTGGTTTTGACGGTGATAAAATAAAAATCAGTGCGGCAAATTCAGATGAAGCGGAATTTGTTTTTGAAGGCGCGGTGTCAAAATGAGACTTGATAAGTTCACGGCGCATCTGGCGGACAGCCGTAAAGAGATAAGAAAAATAATATCGGACGGGCTTATTTCCGTTAACGGGAAAACCGTTAAAAACGCCGGACTTGCCGTAACGGACAACGATATAATAGAGTTTCGCGGAGAGCGCGTAATATACAGAGAGTTTATTTATATAATGATGAACAAACCCGCGGGCGTTGTATCCGCTACGTTTGATCCGCGTCAAAAAACGGTTATTGATCTCTTGCCGAAAGAGATGAAGCGCTTTGAGCCGTTTCCCGTAGGCAGACTGGATATTGACACGGAGGGCCTTTTGCTTTTGACAAATGACGGGCAGGCGGCGCACAGGCTTCTGTCACCAAAGCGGAAAGTGCCGAAAAAGTATATAGCGCATATAGACGGTGTTATGACGGAAGAAGAAACGGAAAGGTTTGAAAGCGGCGTTGTGCTTGATGATGGTTATAAAACGCTTCCCGCAAAGCTTTGTCCCGTGCAGACATGCGAAGATGAAGCTATATATGAGGTCACAATTTCCGAAGGAAAATTTCATCAAATCAAGAGAATGTTTGCGGAATTCGGCAAAAAGGTTCTATACCTTAAAAGGGTTGAATTTGCCTCTCTTTCGCTTGATAAAAGCCTTAAAAACGGGGAATTCAGGGAACTTTCGTCAGAAGAAACAACCAAATTGTTTAAGATTATGCAATAGTGCCAAAGAAGCATGATTTTTTTTGTGTAATAAAGGTATTTTCAAATTGCACAAAGTGTGCTATTATTATAGAGTAATAAAAATATGTCCACACGTAAATGGACAGCAGGAGGTAAATGAATGTCTAGCTTAAGTTTAAGAGGTATTTACAAAACATATCCCGGCGGCGTTACGGCTGTAAGCGATTTCAACCTTGAAATTGCGGATAAAGAATTTATTATATTCGTAGGTCCTTCGGGCTGCGGCAAATCAACAACACTCCGTATGATTGCCGGCCTTGAAGAAATCACACAGGGCGAGCTTTATATTGATGATAAGCTCATGAACGATATCGCTCCTAAGGACAGAGATATCGCGATGGTTTTCCAGAACTACGCTCTCTATCCCCACATGTCGGTATTTGACAACATGGCTTTCGGTCTTAAGCTCCGCAAAACACCTAAAGATGAAATTAAGAGAAGAGTTCAGGAAGCTGCTGAGATTCTTGATATTGCTCACCTTCTTGACAGAAAGCCGAAGGCTTTGTCAGGCGGTCAGCGCCAGAGAGTTGCTCTCGGCCGTGCTATCGTTCGTGAACCTAAAGTTTTCCTTATGGACGAACCGCTTTCAAACCTTGACGCTAAACTTCGTGTTCAGATGAGAACGGAAATCGGTAAACTTCATAAAAACCTTCAGACAACATTTATATACGTTACACATGACCAGACGGAAGCTATGACAATGGCTTCACGTATCGTTGTTATGAAAGACGGTATCGTTCAGCAGGTTGCAAGCCCGCAGACGCTTTATGATGATCCGGTTAACATGTTCGTTGCAGGCTTTATCGGCTCACCGCAGATGAACTTCGTTGAAGCTGACGTTTCAAAAGAAGGCAATTCAATTGCACTTTCCTTCGGCGGACAGAAAGTTGTGCTTCCCGAAGGCAAAGCTGCTAAATTCGATCAGGAATACATCGGCAAAACAGTTGTTTTGGGTATCCGTCCCGAAGATATGTATGACGATGAAGCTCATATTGCAGATGCACCGAACTGCACTCTTAATGCAGATGTTGAAATTACGGAAATGATGGGTGCCGAAACTTACCTCTATCTTGATATTGACGGTCATAAGTTCACAGCACGCGTAAATCCGAGAACAACATCAAAAACAGGAGACAAGATTAAGATCGCTCTTGACGGCAACAAGATTCATATCTTTGATAAAGATACAGAACTTGCGCTTTTAAACTAGTTTAAGATTATTTAAACCGTTCAGCTTTTGCTGAACGGTTTTTTGTGTCAACGAAACTGTGCGCCTGCCATGCGCATGGGGTTTCTCTTCAAGGTGAAAGCTTAAAAATACACACCCCAAACGCATCCGGTTGTTTAAGCGGTTGTTTGGAGTGGTATGTTTTAAAGCGCTGTATGCTCTGATAAGGAAAGCTTTTCAAATCCGCAGCGGCGGGATAGGGGAAAGCAATCTTTTAAACGTCAAAAAAAGCTGCGGCAAAACTGAATCGTTTTGCCGCAGCCTTTTTTTATATCTCAGCCTATTCTAATTTCGTTAATTTCCATTTTTGACCTGCTTTGCTTTCGTTTTCATTAACACAGACATTTGTACCGTCTTCGGCGCCGTTGTTCCAAACGCTGAGACACAGATTTGTGTTGAGCGCGGGACGGATATAATAATAACCGCCTATAGCTTTTGAAATAATCCAAAGCTGACTTTCTTCATTTGTTAAAGGTGATTGTATTACGTTTGTACCCGAATCGGTGAAACCGCCTTCTAATTCAAGTGCCATATTTGAAGACTGTGCAACAATCCTGTAAGTTTTGGTGGAAACACGCTCTATGCTGAATTTTTGTGCCGGACTCGTGTTCGAATTCTTGATTTGAACATTAGCTTCGTTTGCAACGGATGCACCTACAACGTTTAAAAGTGATTCCGGCGCGCAAGCCGGAGCGAAAACATATATGCCGGGATCTATGAGGATAGCTTCTGAAGTGTCTTTGGAGACCGGAGTGGGAACATACTCGATAGCAGAAGTATCTATGTTTACCGTCTTTGTATCTCCGTTCCACGATACATTACAGCCGAAAGCTTCGGAAATAGCACGTACGGGAACCAGCGTTCTGCCGCTTTCGATCTGAGCCGGAACGTCAAGCTCAACAGTACGGCCGCTTACATAAAGTTTGTTGTAGCCTATGGTTATCTTGATAATCTTGTTTCCTTTTGTCGCCTTAACGGTTTTTGTATCGTTGTTCCATGAAACCTCTGCGCCGAGCGCTTCAAAGATTGCACGGAGAGGAACGAGCGTTCTTCCGTTTTGAATTATCGGCGGTTGGTCAAAAACGACAGGCTTTTTGTCAATAACAACACTTACCGCGCCTGCAGGTGTTACAACCGGAACCGTATACTGATAGCCGGAATTCTGCGTGCTTGCCGCAACGTATCCGTAATTATTTAAAAATGCGTTCCAACCCTCTGATTTGATTTTTGACGTTTCAATTTCGTTAGTGATGTATAATGAACGCATGTATGAAGCGTCGCAGGAGTTTAAATATGCGTTATATATCCCTACATCTATTGTTGACGAACGCTGGATGCTTGCGGAAAGACCTGCAGAATCAGCAGCATGCCAGATTTTTTCGGTGTATATTTTGTTGCCGATCAAATTATAGTATAAACCGTCCACACCTAAAGCACTTTCGCTGCATCCGCAAAGTCCGCGAAATTCGCATGTGTCATAAAAGTGTGAAATACAGTTTGGGAGAATGATCTTATTATCGCTTGAATCGTTGGGCGTACAAGGTATAATGCTTCCGCCGGAGAAGGTGTAAATATAATAAGCCGGGCCCGTTACTTCGTATTTTCCGCTGAAAATAAACAGTTCCGGAATATTGTTTCCGTCCATGTCATACAGAGCTGCTTTTATCGGGTAATCAGGATAAAACTGATTACTGCTGGTGAAGCTGTCCCAAAGAATAAAATCTCTGTATGCTTCCGACCAATCGGCGGCAAAAACAGGTATGCTGTTTAAAAACAAAAAGCACAGAAGAAAAGTAATTATAACCGAAAACAGTCTTTTTTTCATTTACATAACCTCCAAATTATATATTCGACCTTTGTAATTTAAAAGGATACATTTCTATTATACCATATTCAACAAAAAATGCAAACATAAAATGAAAAAATTGTAAGATTTTTTTCGGTATTCAAAAAGTGTTTTCAACACATCAACAGCCCCCAAATCTTGGGGGGCAGATAGGTGCGCTTTTTTGAAACAAGCTGATTGCACACAATTTAATATATTAAAAAAACGCTAAGATTTAGAAATCTTAGCGTTTTTGGTGACTCGTGGGGGAAAACAGCCGCTTACAGCGTCTTGACTGCTCAGCGACCGAAAACTTCGTTTTCAGTACCCGCTTTCGCACCATTCGCCTAAAAAACAGTTTACCAAACTGTTTTTTCACGGCTCATGCCCTCTCAGGGTTCGATTCCCCTTACAATAAACAAAAAACACAGATACCTTTCCGGTACCTGTGTTTTTTTTGGTGACTCGTGGGGGAATCGAACCCCCGTTACCGCCGTGAAAGGGCGATGTCTTGACCGCTTGACCAACGAGCCATATTATTGCGCTGAAACAGTCAGCTATAATAGAATAACACAAAACTGAAGGTTTGTCAATGCTTTTTTTGTTTTTTTTCAAAATTTAATTTAAATAAGATAAAACAGCTGTCTATACAACTTTGCTTTTAATCAGTTTTGAGCCTACAAAAGCGGCAAGAGCCGATTTTATAATGTCAGCAGGAACAAACACCAAAAAGCTTGATACGAAAAGAGTGTATGCCGAAATGCCGGTTTTAACGTAAAGGCTTTTCAATGCCCAAAGGTACGAAAGACCAAATGCGTAAATAATTACAGTTCCCAAAATACAAAGCATAAAAAGACGTTTGAAATCGTCGATTTGCTTTTTACCGCGAATCTTGCCTATAACAAAAGCCGCAGCTATAAAACCTATCATATAGCCAAACGTAGGATGAACTACATACATAATTCCGCCGCCGCCCGTAAATATGGGGAGACCAACAAGACCCAAAAGCATGTATATTATAACCGATAAAGCTCCGTATTCCGCGCCGAGCGTTATACCCGCAAGCATTACAAAAAAAGTCTGAAGCGTAAAAGGAATAAGCGGCATAGGTATTTTTATAAACGCTCCTATGGCGATAAGCGCAGTCAAGAGAGCTGTTTTAATGCATTTATTTGTGTTCATTGTGATACCCCCGGAAGTTTATGGATTAATAATATCACAACCGGCACACATTGTCAAGTGAAAATATATTTACATTTACAATAGTAAAATTTAACAAATTACTTTACAAATTAACAGCTTTATGATACAATTTTATTAATTAAAGCGCTAAAGTAATACATCATGAAAGGAAACGGTGGGCCTAGTGATAAAGTACGATGTGCTGTCCCGGCTAAAAAACGAAACGGATTTTATTTCCGGCGAAAAGATAAGCGAAGACTTCGGCGTTTCGCGCGCGGCCGTAAATCTTGCCGTTAAAGCGCTCAGAGCTGAAGGATATGACATAAAATCCGTTACAAACCGCGGATATAAACTTATTAAATCACCAAACGTATTAAATGAGGGCGAGCTTATGTCTTACCTCTCAAAAGAGAGAATGGGAAACGTTTTGTGCCTTGAAAAAGTGAATTCTACCAATATATATTTAAAAGAAATTGCAGCGGAGGGCGCCGATGCGGGGCAAGTGGTTTTGGCGGATGAGCAGAGCGCAGGACGCGGACGGCTCGGCAGACGGTTCTTGTCACCTAAAGGAAGCGGGCTTTATATATCGTATCTTATGCGCCCGTCGGTTGAAGCGCCCGAGAGCGTTTCTTTAACGGCACATGCCGCTGTTGCCGTTGCACGCGCGATAAAGACGGTTTGCGGAGCAGACTGCGGAATAAAATGGGTAAACGATTTGACGCTTAACAAAAAGAAAATCTGCGGCATTTTAACAGAATTGTCCGTTGAGGCGGAGACAGGGCGTATTCAGAATATTGTTGTAGGAATAGGAATAAACGTAAACGAAAAAAAAGGAAGCTTTCCTGCAGAGATAAAAGATATTGCAACATCGCTCTATTCGGAAACGGGTAAAAAAGTGTCAAGAGCGCATCTTGCGGCAGAGGTTATAAAAGAGCTTGATGTTCTGGCGGAGCGCAATTTTAAAGACATGGAAGCGTATCTTTCGGATTACAGAAAAATGAGCGTAACCATCGGAAAAGACATAAAAGTTATAAAAGGCGATGAAGTAAAAGCGGGAAAAGCCGTTAAAATAAATGATGACTATACTTTGAAGGTTGAATATGATGACGGCACAAAAGAAAACCTCATGGCAGGCGAGGTAAGCGTTCGCGGACTTTATGATTATACATAAGAGACAGAAAGTGACCATGCGTTTTTGTATAATAGAATACATACAGAATATGAGGACGTGAACTTGTTATGCTAAAAGATAACCTTAAAAGCTTCAGGCTTTTGAATATGTATGAAAAGCTAAACAAAGGAGATGTAATAAATAAAAAGGCTTTTGCCGAAGAATTCGGCATCAGCGAAAAATCCGTTCAAAGAGACATTGAGGATTTGCGTATTTATCTCTCGGAGTCATACGGGGAAGAAGACGCGGCGTCTGTTGAATACAGCCTTTCTCAAAACGGTTACTATCTGGTAAAGAAAGAAAAAGCATTTCTCACAAACGAAGAAATTCTTGCCATATCAAAAGTGCTTTTAGAGAGCAGGGCGTTTAAAAAGGAGGAGCTTGATGCGCTTATTGATAAGCTGATGCTTCAGGCAACTCCTGCCGCAAGGCTTAATATAAGAGAAATGATACTCAATGAAAAGTTTCACTATATTCCGCCAAAGCACAATAAGCCTGTTTTCAGAAAAATATGGGATTTAAGCGAATATATTTTCGGAAAAGAGATTATCACATTTGATTATACGCGGCAGGACGGCAAAATAACGCACAGAACGGTAAAACCGCTGTCTATTATGTTTTCGGAATACTATTTTTATCTTATTGCGTGGTTTGCGGATGATTCAAAGGATTATCCCGCCGTTTTCCGCATTGACAGAATTTCAAATATAACACTAAACGGCAAGAAATTCAAAATACCGTATGCAAGCCGTTTTGAAGAAGGCGAGTTCCGGAAAAGAGTTCAGTTTATGTATTCGGGTCCGCTTAAAACAATAAGATTTAAGTTTTCGGGCCCTTCGCTTGAAGCAATTTTAGACCGCATACCGACAGCACAGATTATAGAGAGTAAAGACGGCGTTACAACACTAAAAGCCGAAGCCTACGGTGATGGAATTTTAATGTGGCTTAAAACGCAGGGAGATAATGTAGAAATATTATAGTTTTTGGAGTGCATACCCAAAAACTGTCCAACCCCTTATCGTATAATGGGCTTACCAAATACGAAAGGGGTTTTATTTATGTCACGAAACATTTATGAACTTTTGGAAAAAGAGATTTCGGAGGCTAATATTTCCGAATCCGAAAAAAACAAACGGCTTTCAAAGCTGCTTAAAGCAAGAGGGCAGAAGATCAATCTCATTCTTGTAGGCGCGACGGGCAGCGGAAAAAGCTCCACAATCAATTCGCTCTTTGACACCTCTGTTGCAAAGGTTGGGATAGGTGTTGATCCCGAAACTACCGATATTTCCTGCTATGAGCTTGAAAATCTGACAATATGGGATTCACCGGGCCTTGGTGATTCAAACGCAAACGACGCAAATTATTCAAATCAGATACTTAAAAAGCTTTCCGAAACGGACGATGAAGGCGTTCCCGTAGTTGACCTTGTTTTGGTTGTGATTGACGCTTCCACAAAGGATTTAAAGACTACCTGCGGGCTTATTAATGATATTCTGCTTCCGGCGCTTACTATGGAAAACGCGGACAGAATATTAATCGCTGTCAATCAGGCGGATATGGCAATGAAGGGAAATCATTGGCTGAAAGAAGAAAACCGCCCCGATGATATTTTAAAGGCATTTCTTGAAGAAAAATGCGATTCTATAAGTAACAGAATTTCAGAGGAAACAGGCGTTGAGTTTAAAACAATGTACTACTGCGCGGGTTATACCGATGAAAACGGAAATCAGATGCCAGCATATAACCTTACAAAGCTTTTGTATAATATTGTTATTTCCGTTCCCGCCGAAAAGAGAATTGCAATAGCGGAAAATCTAAACGGAGACAATGATATGTGGGAATATGATGACGGCGATGAGGACTATATAAGCGTAATATCGCAAAGCTTCGGCGAAGTAATAATGGATACCGTAAGCAGTTTTGCCGAAAAAGGCGTAGTATACGGCGGAGCGCTTTTGGGTATGCCGGGCGCTTTGGCGGGCTCGCTTTTGTGCGGCGCGGCAGGCGCGGTAGTAGGTCTTTTCAAGGGGTTGTTTGAGTAATGCTGTTATTTAGTCCGAAACTTTTAGTAATGTCCATTGAACGTATGATTAAAACAGAAAAAAATCCCGAAAAGAAGAAAAAGCTTTTAAAGCTTAAAGAAGAACTTGATAAACTAAAAGTATGGGGGAATTATTTATGATTTATAAAAAGATACTTAAAATTGCTTTGGCTGCTTTAATTGCACTGGCGCTTGTTGTGCCTTATGCGGCTTTGGCAGACAACATAAAGGTTACAATAAACGGAAACAATGTAGCCTTTGACCAGCCGCCCGTTATAGTTGACGGCAGAACGCTTGTTCCTCTGCGTGCGATATTTGAGGCTATGGGCTGCACCGTGCTTTGGGACGGCACAAGTCAAATAGCAAGCGTTGCGACAAAGTTCGGCATGATGACGTTTGGAATAGGAAGTAATTATATAAGCTACAGAAACGAAAACGAAGACCGATCCGTTTTTGCCGATGTGCCGCCGCAGATAATAGGCGGCAGGACAATGGTTCCCGTGCGCGCCATAGCGGAATGCACAGGCTATAATGTTTCGTGGGACGGTGATACGCGAACAGTTGTAATTACGGGCGATATTGAAGGACTTTCAACGCCGCACGCCGATATTCCGGGCTATTATAACGGAACTCAGACGCCGGACTTCGGCGCGTGTCTCGGTATTCCTCTTGCAAACCACGCAACGGACAGTGAATATACATATAACGGCGTAACGGGGCATAACGTCAGCGACTATATTGAAACGTATCTTGTGAGCGCGGGCTTTTTGATTGATGATGAATTTGAAGCGTTCGGAATGTTTGTATTTATGCTGTCAAACGAAAAAACATTGGAAAGCGTGAAGGTAAGCTATTTCAAAAGCGATAAAACTCTTATTATAACGCTGATAAAAGGGTGACGGAATAATGAGAATACTTTCCATTGTCCTTGGCATTATCTCGCTCCTTATTTGGTGGGAAGCGCCGCTTCTGACTATTGGCATTACGGTGATAAATGCGGTTTTGCTTTTTAAGTGTTATGATAAAAGCCGCATTTTAAAAGCGGTTATAGGCATGGGCATAGTGTCGCTCTGCCTTGCCGTTTGGAACTATGATTTGCATGTTGGGATTGCGCTTATAGAAATGTATCAAAGCTTATAAGCTCCGCTTGTTGCTGCAAATAAACAGAACAAGGGTTGTTTTTCACAACCCTTGTTTTATTTATTTATGAAAAATTAACAACAAATGCCATGTTATTTAATATTGTAGGTTTACAATAGATGTGTTACATTCCGGCATATTTTCATACGAGTAAACTCATATAAAAATATGTCGGCTAAAAAAGTAGCGAACAGAAACTTTTTGTGTTAAAGTTTAAGTACCACCAAAAACCACGCAGAAAGG
>JAFZQX010000038.1 GCA_017620205.1 Clostridia bacterium
TAATGGTGCGTCGACAGAGCAGCCACAGGTTTTTAGGATACAAATTATATTTTCAAGTTTCTCGCAATGCGATTTTAATTTATTGTAGTCGCCCCTGTTTGGTGGTTTGTCTCCGGCACATGGTCTGAATTCATTAACCCAGTTGTACAATGTACTTCTCGCGACACCGGTAGATTTGTGAATAGAAGTAATAGAAACACCACTTTCATATTGTTTTATAATATTCGCTTTTTCCTCTTTTGAATATGATTTTTTCATATAAATAGAAACCTCCTTTTAAAGCTAAAACAGTCTTTATTGTACCATAAATCGCCAAAATAAGCAAAAATATCGCAATTTCAGGGGGATCGTGGTGGAATTCAACTATGGGATAAAGGTCGAGCAGGAATACGTGAAATAAGATGAGCCTCAGCGGACGGTCATAGCGACCGGAAGCTGAGGCTTTTTTGCTTGGTTTTGCCGAACCACATAGATAGCGAAATTTGTATACAAAACGGTTTGTATTTTATTCTTCACAAAAAACACTTGACAAATTATGTCGGACGCGATATAATATTAAGCGAGGTGATTATTTGGATAAGGAATACGAGCTTTTATTGCTTAAAAATCAGGTCTGCTTTCCGACTTATGCCGTTGCGAATAAAATACTCAGACGATATCAACCGCTTTTGAAAGAGATAAACCTTACCTACACGCAGTATGTAACTATGATGGTCATGTGGGAAAAGGAGGTCGTCAATGAAAAAGACCTGGTAAAAGCGTTGTATCTGAAGGCAAACACGCTGACGGACCTGCTTCGGAAATTAGAGAAAAAAGGTTATGTTCAAATAAGCAGAGATGAAAAAGACAAAAGAAATATAGTTATACGTCTTACCGATGAGGGGCGTAAACTTAAAGATGCCGCCGTTGACGTTCCGAAAACGCTTATCGACGAGCATTGGCTGACCGATGAAGAAGTAAAAATTTATAAAGAACTACTATACAAATTATTGAAGGGAGATTGGGAAAAATGATAATTAAAGCAGTAAAATTCAGAAAAGACGGATTTTACACACAACCGTTCGCATTCGGCGGTGAAGAAGGAATGGAGAAATTTGACAAGAATATCAGATACAGAGGAAGCCTACAGAATTATCTGATTGATACAGGCAGTGAAGTGATACTTGTTGATACAGGCATACCCGCGGGAACGCCGGAAGAACACCCGGATGAGAGCAGCCTCATGTATACGGGAAAAGACATTTGCAGTTATATGGAGGCTTTTAGGGCTTTGGGATATAAACCCGAACAGGTAACGAAGATACTTTTAACTCATAAACACGCCGACCATTCAGGTGAACTTAAATCATTTCCGAATGCAAAAATCTATGTTAATGAGGATGAGTTATCCGCTGATGAATTACAGGGGATTTCAAATATCGTTCCCGTGAAATTTACTGACGGAGCATACCATAATTTTCCCGCGTGTCAAAAAATCTGCAACGGTGTTTATTTTATCAAAGCGAAAGGACACACATACGGAAACAGCATTATAATTGCAGAAAACGAAGGTCTTTTCTATATGATGCACGGCGATATAACCTATGTAGACGAAGCACTTTACGAAAACAAATTGTCTGTTGTGTATGATGATAAAGATGCAGCTCGTGAAACGCTCGACCGAGTGCGTGAATTTATACGCAACAATCCGACAGTTTATCTTTCCACACATACGCCGCAAGGATATGAAAATCTGGAGGCAAAGCGTGTAATGGATTTGGATAATCCTGTAGATACAATATTGGCAGAGGTTGATTTTACGGCACAAGAAGCTACAGGAAAATATGTCTGTTCCGTATGCGGATATGTATATGATCCTGCCGAGCATGACGGCGTAGCATTTGAAGATTTGCCGGACGACTGGAAATGTCCAAGGTGCAAACAACCAAAAGAAAAATTCAATAAGGCTTAATTTATTACAAGACCGTAACTGTCGGTAAAACAGTAAAAATATAAATATAATTGGAGGAATTTAAAATGAACAAGGTAGAACTTTTAAAGTATTTGGCAAAAGGTTAGTTTGGTAATTCACAGCAACATTCAATCCACGCACAGCTTCTTAAAGCACGCGGTTTGAATAAACTTGCTAATCTGATTATGGCTGAATCAGACGAGGAATGGAACGAAGCAAAAGAAGTTAATGCAAGACTCATTGAGCTTGGTGAAACACCTGCGGTGGAAATTGAGACATATCCAGTTATCACAGATGTTAAGGAAATGCTTGAATACGACTTAAAGGAAGCCGCTGAAGCACTTCCAATGATTAGTAAATCTCTTGCGATGTTTGATGACGATTATGTAACAAAAGCAATGATTGAAAAGTTTATCATTGACGAACAGGATCATTATAACTGGGTAAAAGGTCACCTTTGCTTGATTGAACAAATCGGCATTGAAAACTATATGATTGAGATGCTTGGCGAATAAAATAAAAAAGGAGCAATCAAAATGAACGAGAAGGAAAAGATCTTAGATGCAATGCGCAAAGCAGGAGAACCATTAAATGCAGGGAAAGTTGCAGAGCTTACAGGTCTCGACCGTAAGGTTGTTGATAAGGCTTTTGCGGAACTCAAAAAGGACGGAAGCATTGTTTCTCCTGTTCGTTGTAAATGGGAACCTGCAAATAAATAAGTGATTCAGACCGTCTGATACTTGAAAGACGGTCTGTTTTTCATTATCAAATAAGGAGGCAATTATGAATATAGCTGTCAGATACTATTCAAAAACAGGAAACACAAAAGCGGTTGCAGAAGCTATCGCAAGAGCAGTTAATGTAGAGGCTGTGTCGGTAGAAAAGCCCGAAGCACAAATAACCGAGCCTGTCGATGTGCTTTTTATAGGCGGAGCGTTATACGCTTACGGTCTTGACAAGCGCCTGAAAGACTACTTGAAAACCCTTAAAAAAGATAGCGTAAAAAAGGCTGTTGTTTTTTCGACTTCTTGGATTTCAAAGCATTCTGTGGAACTGATAAAAAAAGGATTGTCCGATAACGGCATTCCGGTAGAAACCGAATATTTTTATGTAAAAAACAGACCGACCGAGGCACAGGAAAAAGAAGCGGCGTTTTTTGCAAAAAGGTTTGTATAAACTGCGCGCCCCTTACAGACAGGGCAAAATGGTGTACATTTTGAATTTCTTACCTTAAAATTACCCCTAAAATGTACCTTTTTGCCCGTGTTTGCCATAACAAAAAGACAGGTTTCTGCCTGTCTTTTTGTTATGTGTAAATCAACAAGGACTTGAACACCAAGGGGCTGCGAGCGTTTAGAAAACAGTTCTGTGAACTGTTTTTAGCGAAGCAGGTGCGAAGGCTCGTCGGAGCAAAGTTCGCTTTGTTCCGTTTTTCTAGAAGAAAAACATCCACACGCTTCCTTCCTCCTCCTCTTTCGTAAAAAGTCGCGCAAATGACGGCTACTCGGTTGCAAGCGCCCTCGTGACGCCTTTGATTTGCTACCAACTTTTTACGATTAGCTTTCGGTACCCGAGCAGTAAAGCTGTAAAACAGCTTTGTCCTTTTTCCACTGCCATCAAAAAAAGATACCAAAAGGTATCTTTTTTTGATGCTTTAACGTTTATTCACTTAAAATCCGGGATGGGCAAACGGGAGAAGGTGCATTCTTACCCCAGAGGAATACTTTGCAAGTATAATCCGGAATGCTGTTTTCAAAATTAAATGTAACAACACGTTTCTCACCGTTAACGAGATTTGAAATATATCCAATGGTTGTTTCAACGCACTTTGTTTCACCGCTGAAAAGACTGCAAACAAGCATCATATTGTCCGCCGTATCGCACTTGTGGTTTTCAACGGTTACTTCAAGCTGTTTAGAATCAGTATCTTCAACTATTTCTACATTCAGTATTCTGATACCGCCGCTTGAAGGAAGAACGAACGGGGCTCTTTCGCCCAAACTGTTTTCAATATAAATGAATGTGTCGTCAAACGCCTCGCCGATCAAAACGGCGTTATTCGTAATTTCTGTTCCGCCTGCAGGCTCTGTCCACGCGGTATATCCGTTGTCAAGGCTCAGGATATGGCTATCCTCATCATAGGAAACACCTGCGGCAAACACATCTACCGTCTGTGTGCCGGAAGAATCTACGTTGACAGATCCCGAAGTGTCTTTATAGGAATCTCCTCCAAGAACGCTATAATCGTAAGTTCCGACGTTCTTTACAAAGAATACTTCGCCGTTTGTGTCGGTTGTCGCTGTTTCTCCGTCAAGCTCTACTGTAATACCGCTTACGGGGTTTCCTTCCACATTAACAATTCTGAAACCAACCTGATATTCTATCAGGAGTTCTGCGTTGAACGGTTCGGCTGAGCCTTTTGTAAATGTGAAGGTGCCGCTTGCCGAGGTATAGCCTGCCAATGAAACGGTATAATCATATGTGCCGTAAGGTATCACTAATTCCGCCGCACCGTTTTCATCGGTTTGTGCAGACCATGTACCAAACGTTACCGCAGCGTCACTAAGAGGCTGGCCGTCACCACTTACAACAACTGTTAATACACCGAGTGCACGAAGATCAACGGTCTTTTTACGTGAGCCTACATCAAAGTTTGATGAACCGTTTTCTGCTAAATAGCCGTCCTTTGATACGTTGTATTCATATTCTCCCGGAGTAACATCAAACGAAGCCGTTCCGCCGTCAGATGTCATCACGCTTTCGCCGTTTAAGACAACCTGTGCGCCGACAACGGGCTCGCCGTCGTCTGTTACCACGATAACTGCCTTAATTATTCCTCCCCAAGCAGGAATTACAAACGGAGCACGCGCACCCGAACTGTTTTCGATATAGACTATCTTATCGTCAGTTAGTTTTCTTTCAACTGTTCCGCCGTCCGGTATCTCTGTTCCGCCGTTTGCCTCTGTCCATGCTGTGTAGCCTTCGTCAAGCGACAGAATTTCATTATTCTCATCAAAGGAAGCGCCTGCTGCATAAATTACGGCTGCCTGCGTATCAGAAGATGTAACGTCAACAGTTCCCGAGGTATCTTTGTAAGAAATTCCGCCGAGGATGGTGTAATCATAAGTTCCGACGTTCTTTACAAAGAATACTTCGCCGTTTGTATCGGTCACAGCTGTTTCTCCGTCAAGTTCAACGCTGACTCCGCTGACAGGATTACCTTCAACGTTTGTTATTCTGAATCCTACCTGATACTCTATCAAAAGCTCGACATTAAGCGGCTGATCAGTATCTTTTGTAAATGTGAGTGTTCCGCCATCGCCTGTGTATCCTGCGGCTGTTACTGTATAATCGTATGTGCCGTAAGGCATCAATACATCGGCAATACCGCTTTCATCACTCTGTGCAGTCCATGTGTCAAATGCCACGGTTGCGTTTTGGAGGGGCTGACCGTCGCTTGTAACAACAACTCTCATAATGCCGCCTGCAAGAAGCTCTACGTTCTTTGTTCGTGTACTCATATCAAAGTTTGCCAAACCGCTTTCGGGTAAATAACCTTCCTTTGATACCGTGTACTCATATTCGCCCGGTTCAACGGAGAACGCAGCCTTGCCGTTATCGGCAGTTACAATGCTTTCATCATTTAGAGTTACCGATACGCCTTCAAGCGGCTGACCGTTCTCAGTAACAATGATTTGAACTTTAATTATTCCACCAAGTGAAGGAATAATGAACGGAGCACGTTTGCCCGCGCTGTTTTCGATATAGACAAGCTTATCGTCATTGAGTTCTCTTCCTACAACGTCGCCGTCCGAAATCTCCGTTCCGCCGTTTGCATCTGTCCATGCCGTATAGTCTTCGTCAAGCGTCAGGACTTCGGTATCCTCATCATAAGATGCGCCTTTAGCATACAGGACTATTATCTTTGCATCGGAAGAATTAACGCTTACGTTCCCGGAGAAGTCTTTATACGAGCTTCCGCCGCTGATGTTACATTCGTATGTTCCGATGTTCTTTGAGAAGTAAACTTCACCGTGCGAGTCTGTTGTCGCCATAGCGCCATCAAGTTTAACATCTGCGCCGCTTACCGGCTTGTCAGCAACGTTTACAACTTTAATACGCACCTGTAATTCGGAGAATCTGTCAATATTAAGTTCAATATTAAGAGGTTCTGTGGTATCTTCCGTAAACGTGATACTGCCGCTTGCGTTTTGATAACCTGCCGCAGACACCTTATAGTTATATGTGCCGTAAGGCATTCTAACTTCTGCAGTACCTGTCGAATCACTTACAGCGGAGTAAGCTCCGAATGTAACATTTGCCTTTGAAACAGGCTGACCGTTTGCGTTGACCAAAACTTTCACAACGCCGCCTGCTTTAAGTGAAACATTCTTGGTTCTCGATGATGCGCTAAAGCTTACCGAGCCGCTTTCGGAAATATATCCTTCCGTAGATACCGTGTATTGGTAATCGCCCGGTGCAACGGAGAACGACGCTGTTCCGTCGTCGGATGTCGTCATTGTCTCGCCACCCAAGGAAACAGTCGCTCCCGCAAGCGGGTTGCCGTCTGTTGTAACTGTGATTACGGACTGAACTTTTCCGCCTACGATTACCGTAAACGATTTGGTTTGAGTTCCTCCGCCGCTTACAGCGGTTATCTGTACGGTATATGTTCCGTTTTCGATACTGCCCGAAACCGGAAATGCGCTGTATGAGCCGTCCGAAGTACGGGTAACATGCAGGCTTGTGCCGTCAACTGTAACAGTCGGAGTCTCCATGATCGGACTTTCGTTATCTGCTACGGTAAAGATAATCTCCGTAACCTCTCTTGAAAGCTGAATATCGGTCTGAGGTGTTATCATAGTGATTACGGGCGGGGTTTTGTCGTTTACGTCTGTTGTAACGAACACACGGTCGCTTTCAGCACTCAAAGAGCCGTTATCGCCTATTGTTCTTACATATACGTAATACGAACCGCTGTTATCAGGTGTAACCAAAGCGGAGAACGTACCGTTTACACCTACAGATATCGTTCCTTTAGCTGTTCCTTCCTCTGTTTCGTCCGAAGCAAAGTAAAGTGCTACAGACGAATTCGGTTTTGCCGTGCCGCCTACCGAAACGAGACCGTCATCGGTTACACTTGCAGTAAGCGTTGCAGCCGGCGGAACAGATGTATCTATACGAACATTAACAGGAACAGTAAGTTCGTATATATCGCCGTTCAACGTCCAGCCAAGAGGTGTGAGGTCATTCTCAAACCTGTCTGCAGAAACACTTATTATAACAGTTCCCGAATAGTCTCCGTCGGGAGTTTCCGCTTCAGGATAGTAGCCGAGGACGAGGCTCTTGCCTTCTCCTGCGTCAAGGTGGAATACGCCACTCTCTTCATAGCCCTTCAAATCAGTTATTTGCGGTGCGGGAATACTCTGACCCATACCGTTTTCAAGTGCCGTGACGCTGACAGTCACGTCAGCACCCTCGGTAAGACCTGTTTCGTAAACGGATACCGGGATAGAAGCCTTGATTCCGCTTACTGTTACATCGTTTTCAAGATGAGTGTATTCACCTGCCATAACGTTTGCATAAGGCATATCAAGACCGATAACCGTACCGAGGTCAGGTGATACAAGAGTGAGAAGGTCAAAGTCAAAGTCTTTGTCTCCGCTGTTTGTCACGGTTACGGTATATTCGCCGGAAGCATTCGGTATCAGGACAAAATCATTTGAGTTGATATGAGAAGATACCTGCTGTGTTCCTGCTCCTGCCACGGTCAGTGCCAAACTGTTCTCTCCCGACTGCGCTGCCGCAAATACATAGAGAAGATTTCCTTCAGCCACATTTAACGTAGCAGACTTGCTCTCACCCGCTTTAAGCGTTCCGCCAAGCGGCTGTTTTGCAACTGCATTATCTCTGATGTAATCAACAGTTTCCGTTGTTCCGACGTTGAAATGCGTAATATACGGGCCAAAGGTCGGTGATATTGTCATCGTATCGGCTTCCGAAGCGGCAAACGTAAATACCGCCGTATAACCGCCCATATCACGAAGCATATTTATCGGAACATAAATATCCGTTACAAATTGTCCCTCTTCACCGGGAGCAATAGTCTTTGTTCCCATATTAACTGTATTCACCATACCAAAGCTATCATAAATCTCGACAGTCGGTGCAACAGTTACGCTGCCTGTATGGTTGTTGAGAACAGTCAATGCCGCCGTTGCGGTCTCAAATATTGTATCCTCTTCAACCGTAAGGTCTTGCATATCAACCGTGACAATCTCAATCGGCAATTCGGGATCGACCTTACGCCACTTCTCCATAGTGTCAAATACGCTGTAAAGATCGTTTGCAATATTTGCTTCCTTACTGAGCATCATATTTGTTGTCAGTGCCAAATCAGCTGTTGCTCTGGAAAGGTTATAAAGGTTTGCATTATCGAGCGTATCCATAGCCGATGAATATACTGAAGTATCAAGGAGTTTTCCCGCAACGCCAACCATAGAGCCCACTGCCGCCGTAACAGGCGATCCGCTCAAGAATCCGATACTTGTGCCGATTACAGAAGTCGATGATTCCATAACCTTGAGAGCATTCAGAATATATCTGTCGGCAACATTGTTATAGCCTTCCGCAAGGAGCGTATCGACAAGCTGCTGTGCTTTATAAATCTCACCGAGCGTTGTCTCTTTAACGTTAAGATCAAGTCCCGCTCCCGAATATGTCCACAAGCTGCGGTAACGTCCGACGCGACCCGAATCGATCAGATTGCCGTTCGGATATCTTACCATTGCAGAAATAGACGAATTCAGGTTTTTAACGTAATCGAGAAGCTGGGCCGACGGATAGTAGCCTGTCAGCTTTTGCGGATCCGTTTTATACTGCCTGAGCATGCTGATGATTTCACCAATGACAGAATCAATATCCCTCTGCATATAGTAAACATTTGTTTTGACTCCGCTTGATGAGATTCTCGCTGCCTCAACGTTCTGTCTGTAATCTGACAGTCCTGAAAGCATAAGCGATTCAAGGCTCTTATTAAACAGCGTCTCATTGAGGAGTTCTCTCGTTGAAAGCTTTACAATTGCAGTTGCGATATACTGTCTCTTTTCGGCTTTTGTTCCACCTGTAGGGTATCCGCTTTCAAAGTCACGGACGAACCAGCTGTATGCCGATGTTGCTCCTCCGAAGAACTCTGTCAGAATATTCTCTGCAACGTCTCCGTCGCTGCCGCCGTTTTCAAGTTTCTGAATAACCTTGCCGGCTGTGCGAACTATATCAGGGGTGCTTTCCTGAACATTCTTCGAAGCAGAGTTGTCAACAATCTTGAAAAGACCGGAGAACCAAACTGCCGGGCGCATTGCCAAAGCCGTGATCTTCTCTTTAAGAACTTTTCTTCCGCTTCTGAGAGCATTTAGTCTTTCTTCGGCAGAAGCATTCACATCATATCCTATATCGGTGAAGATTGAATTTGCGGCATTAACAAGTCCTGTCATTTCCGTTGCCAATCTTTCATCTTCTTTAAGGATACCGTCAATCTGCGAAGAACTTGTTTGAAGAATCTTAACCTGATTTTCAAAATCTTCAAGTCCCGCAAGCTGTGCAAGGCCTGCTGCAACAGCAGTAATTTGGGGTGACAACGCATTTTCAGCCGCCGCAACATAAGCCGCAACCTCAAGCCTTAACTGATCCTCAGTGTAGCCCGTCATGAGGTTACCCGTATTTGAAACTCCGGAAACAACACCTTCAAAGAGCTTGTTTCCGTCAGCTTCGAGGGCTTTGGCGTCCTTAATCAGTGCCGCCGCTTCTTCCATTTTAACTCTTGCAATCTTAGCCTGATCTGCACGCTCAGATGTACTGTAAGTCTTGAGTGCATTATTGATTGCTGTAGATGCGTCTGCAAGGAGTACGGCTGCAGACTTGGTAAGTCTTACATACTCTGAAAAAGCAGTTCCCATATCTACTCTTGATTTAAGTGCCTCTGCTCTTGCCGCAGCGTCGTTATAAGTATCGTACCAATAGCCTATATCCTTCGGCAAAACATCAAGCGTCCAGTCAATATCTCTTGCCAGGTGATCCTGAAGCTCATAAAGCGCCCCGTCAAACCAGTCGTCAAGGAAACCGAGTGTTTCAACCTTCGAAGCGTCAAACTTGATGTTCTTAAAGTGATTTGTAACGGATTTCACCTTACCGGGAAGATCGTGCAGATCCTTAATAAGGCTTATAACTCCAACAAATCTCGCAAGCGTTTCAAAGCATTCTCCAACTTGAACTGCTACTTGCAGTGATTTCGAGTAGTCGTAGAAATCAGCAAGCGAACGTCCGAGTTCCGAAGCCGTCTTGTCTGTGAGAATATTTAAGTTATTGGATAAATAACCAAGTTCTTCAATTATTGCATCGATATCATCAAGCGTGCTCTGACTTCTCATAGCTTCCATCTTCATCGGTGCCATAACGATTCCAAGACCCGTATCCGATTTAATCGGAAGCGACGGAAGTGCCGCGAGCTTGCCAAGAGATATCTTTTGAGAATCGGTAAGCGGTGAAATTGCCGCCAGGTCGTATGTGATTACAGCCGTGTCGCCCGGATGCAATATACTTATTTCCACTCTGTCAAACCCTGCCGAAACGCCTCTTTGTACTATGCCTCTTGTGCTTGTAACTCCTACGACCTTCATATCAAATCCGGCATTCGGAATTGAAGGAGCGCCGAGAGTGACATTCTTTGCATCGCCTTTGCCGAGGTTTGTAACTGTGGTTGTAAGAGCGTAATCACCGTCACCCTTATCCTTTAAGTCATAGCTTAAATAAAGTTTTGGCTGTTCACGAACTTCATACTCCATAGTTGCGCTGGAAAAACTGTGTTCAACGCCGCCGAGCATGAATGTTCCTTCTATTCTTGCGTAAACCTTATTGAGATTTCTTGTGTCCTTGAGATACTCTGACAGCGTCTCATCAAAAGCGGAAAGGCTCTCAAAGTCACGCATGAGATTATCAAGGCGGAAGCTGTATTCGATAACCGCTTCTTCGTCTGTATCCAAAGTTCCGCTTATCACACCGCCGTCTTCGTGAAGATTCTCACTATCAACATAAACGTTGACATTCGGGAACAGTACCGTTCCGCCGGGCTGAAGATTTCCGCTTTCATCATACGGTGCGTCTGTCAGTACAAGTTTCACCTGCAGATTCTGCATCCGGTACTGAATCGACGGGTTTTTAAGCTTCATACTGAGCGTTGTAACCTGGCCCTCATAACCTGCGTCACCGGAAAAACCAAGGTCGATTGAAACATCGTCCGTATCATCGGGTACATTCGGTGTATTAACCTGAAGGTCATGGAGGAAGCCTGTGCTGTAATGCATATCGCCTACTCTTCCCGATGCCGGTTTAAACGCAGGCGAAACAGCTACTTTCTGCTCAAGATCGGGATAAATGTCGAAGAAATCTACATACTGCTGTCCCTTATAGTTGCCGTCTTCATCGTATAACGAGTCAGGCTCCCCTGCCATTACATAGTAATCCGGAGGAATATAGTGGATTCTTACAGGAACTTTGGTCTCTACTATTTCGTCCGTATCCGTGCGAACACCGCTTGCCAGAATTGTAAAGTCAAAGCTGTACGGTGTGTTGCCGTAGAACAGAGGTACTCTGTCGGACGGAGCTGCATTTGCCTGATAGATACCTGTATTTGTTGTCTTATCAAAGCTCAGTTCTTTTATAAGATCTGTGCACGACGGGTCATTTGCCGCTATATATGCATCGACCATTTCTCTTGTTACGTTTTCAGGGAAGGAAACACTATACTGACCTTCGTTTTCCGTCTCGCTCACCGTTGCCGTAACAAAGAACCTTTCGATATCCAAATTCCAAACAACGTCAAATACCTCTCCCTCATGCAATTTACTCATCTTCTTAACAGGCGTCATTGTATCGCCGTTACTAAAGAAAATTGCACCGTCGGGAATACGGCTGTCTGCGTCTGTTACTCTTACGGTAATGCTGTCTATATCTGCGCCGCTGTCTTCGGGATTCATAAACGAAAGTCTGCTCAGCAGTTTACCACTCTGGTAATAGAACTCTTTTTCGTCCGCCATAAAGTTCGGAGCGAGCTGAGGTTCGCCGCTTTGAGCAAGCATTCCTGCCTTAAATACCACATTGTTATAGTTGGGTGATGCGGCAGAACTGTTTCTCACTTCGTTCAATGTGCTTTCATCTACGCTGAATGAGAAGAGCTGTCTTTGCAGTTTCACTATTCTCGGTATTCTGTCAATAACCGCAGCTACTTCAACGGTCGTTTCGAGCGTACTGTGGGAGTCTGCGGAAACTTTCAGATTGTAATTTCCTGCAGGAATATTCTCAAATGCCGCCTCGCCGAGAGGAGCTTCGTCGCCGTCGCCCGTAATTGCATCAAAGCGTACGGGATCAAGACTCTCATCAAGTCCGATAAGCGTCACTTTTGCTCCCGAAAGGAGTGTATTATCCTGATTTCTTACTTCAAATACCGTTGTACCTATCTGACCTGCGCCAACAGAAACCTTAATCGGAACGATTATCGGTTCCGAAAGCGAAGTTGATGTGATTATAACTTCCCCGTCATAAACTCCCGTTAAGCAGTAATCCGTAGGAGAAGCGTTTACAACGATTGAAAGCGAACCTTCGGGGTCTCTGATCGAGTAGCCTCTGTTTACAGGCTTGATAACCGCTTCGGGGTTAACGTTCTGCAGGTAAACAAACGGCAGATTTGTTGTTGCGTTTACACCTGTTATGTCAGACGTTCCGATGTTCGTCAGGCGGATGACAGATGATGCCGTTTCACCCTGACGGAGCGACATCGTAATACTTGATGTCGTAAGAGAATTATTCTCTGCCTCTGTATTGCCTATAACATTAACGCGTGCAACAGCTACTGCTTTTTCACACATAACAGTAATTTCTTTGGTGCTTTCGCCGACAGCGACCGTCACATTATGCTCGCCGGGAGCAAGGTCAGAAGATGCTGTAAAGCGGATAACAAGCGACGAACCGCTTGATGCCGAAAGCATACCTTCGGGTGCTGTCAAAATCTCATACGAAAGTCCTGCCGGCATATTGGAAACAGTAATTTCTTCAGCCGCAACACCTGTAACACCGAGATTGTTTATATATCCGCTGAGGTCGGCATTATAACCCTGTATAATTGTCAGACGGTCGGGAACATCAACGCTTACCCCGTCAACGTAAAACGCAACACGCTCAGATTTTCTCACAACATCGTCGTAAGTTGCCTCTGCACGAAGCGCAAATGAACCGCCAACACCGTCGGGAAGCTCAATTTCCGTGTCAAAGCTTCCGTTTTCGTTTGTAATAGCCGTAAATCTGAATATATCACTTCCGACAGCAGTAATCGTAACGGGAACGCCTGTATATCCAATGCCTTCCGTTGTCCTTACTGCACCGGATACCGGTATAATTTGACCCATATTGTAGCTTACAGAATCCTCGTTATTAATAGTCACTCTGAAATCATCTGCAACACTGAATAAGGATTCAAAAGTTCCTGAAATGCCGTCCTTAACTGCGCTAAATGTTATCGAATAAGCGCCTGTCTGTGAAAGTTCGATCTCTGCAAGGTATTCTCCCTTGGAAGCATCGTATGTCATCTCAACAGGAGTGCTGTCGCCGTCTTTTGTAATTACAGCAGTAAAGCTGTCTGCGCATATTGGCAAATACGAAGCGGAACTGAGCACAGCAGCTGCCGAAACTTCCGCTTTATCACCAACGCAGTAGGAAGCAGCGTCCGTACCGCCGGTAATGATAAGTCCGGGTAAAATACTGATTGCAGAAATCTTGCTTGCAAGATTTCTGTCAGTGAGCACAAGCTTTGATTCGGAATCAGCATATGCACGGAGAGTGCAATTTCCGCTCATCTCTGCTGTCCAATTGATTGTAACCTGTGCCGTTTCACCTGCCGCAAGCGGTCCGCAATCTGCTGTTCCCACTCGGCTGTTCCCTACATAGAGCGATACGGTAAACGTATCGTAAATTTCACGTTCTCCGCTATTTAATACGGTTACGGTCGTTGTTGCATTATCACCGTATTTTTGCGCGCCGCTTGTCGTCATATCTGTAATCTCGATGCGTGCACTGCTTACTTTAAGCGGAGCATCGAAAATCATCAAGCCGCTGTTATTCGTTTCAGAGCTTTCTGAAAGCACTTCGCCCGAATCTGCAACAGCAGTAATATTTGTTACGGAAACCGACGGGTCTTTCCATAAGAAGCTTACAAGCGTACTCTCTCCTGCGGAAACAGCAGGTGTTTCTGCGCTTCCGATATAGCGGCTGTTTGCATAGAACGCCGTTCTTGTCGGAATTACTGCGCTGCCGTTTCCTGTGTTCTTTAAGCTTGCATAAACGATGATATTCTGACCGGGAGCAAGCGTGGTTGCGCTGACGCTTGTGCTGACTTCTTCAACCTCAAGGTCAGGATAGCGGACGCCTATTTCAAGAAGCTCTGCTGTATCGGAGTTATTTGCTTCATCAAGTTCAACTACTGCCGAAACAGGACCGTCAGCGGAAAGCGTAATATTGTGATTACCGCTGTATTCGGGCTTCCATGTAAAGCTTATATTTTCGCTCGCGTTTGCTTCAAGTCCTTCAATCATACGTGACTGAATAAGTTTATCATTATCGTACAGAAGAACCTTAAACTTCGACGCTGAAGCCGAGCCTTTGTTTCGTACTGCTGCGGTAACTGTTACCGGCGAGCCCCAATCTATTTCGGAACCGCTTGTGAGATTTACATTAAAGTTTGTAACTTCTATGTCAGCAAAATCCGTTGCGTTACCGCAAAGAACACTATCGAAACGATTGTTGTCATAGTTTACTTCTCTGATGTTTCTGCCGATATCGTTTACAACCGCACTGAACTTCTGCGGTCCGACCTGTGCCTCAAAGTCCATCGTTACAGACGTAACTTCTCCAACATCAAGATCGCCTCTGATTTCCTTGAAGCCTATATACTTGTCATTAAGATAGAAGCCTACGAGGTAATATGCGTCGTCACCTGTCGGGGTCAGTCCGCCTGTATTCGGAAGTGTACCGTTCTGGATGTTTACAGTTGCGGTAACCGTCTCCCCTGCCTCGGGATTTGCGCTCGAAAATTCTATGCCTGTAATAAACAAATCAGGACAATCTGCATTTACAGTAACCTGTATCTCAGAGAAATAATTGAACTCCGTCATAGAGGAGGCAATTATTTCATCTGTCACCTTATCACGAAGATACGGTTCTGTCGATGAAAGGTTGTTATCTGATACATAAAGACTCGCTCTGTAAGTGCCTGCGTGTCTGTAAACGTGTGTCGGAGTCGGTCCGAAACCGCTTTCTCCGTCACCGAAATCCCATACGAAACTTGCAATATAGCCGTCCTTATCATAGGACCTGCTTCCGTCAAAGCGGACAGGTTTTTCCATTACGGCATCAACTATATCCGATCCCGCATGACTGTACGGCGGATTGTTTATTGTAGCTGTACTCTTGAGAGAATTTATAAGTTTTCCGCCCTTTTCGTGGAGTTCGGCCTCAATAGTGTATTCTTCGCCCAATAATGGCGTCCAACCCGAACAATAAATATCACGCACAGCATAAGGCTGAATATTATCAAAGGCAATTTCAGCACTTCTGTATTCAGGTGTTTCGCTGCCGGGAGCAGTTGCCGTAAATACGAGATAACCGGAAAGCGTTTCTTTACCTCGGTTATCGACTACCGCGCGCAGTCTAATATCGTTATCGCCTGCATCGGGATAGATACCCGTATCGTAGAACGCCTCTTTCTTAATATACCAACCCGTTGTGCCTTTTCCGAGCTGGACAGCGCCCGGATCGTCCGATTCTGCCTGAGTATAGACAAATCTCGAATAATCAACAGAACTTATGAATGCCGAGCTTCCGAATTCTACGATATAGTATGTATTCGGATACGTCTTATTAAGGTTACTATCGTATTGAACCGGTATTTCGCCGATTAAGTAAATATATCCGTAATCCTTCCAGAAATTACCGTGGGACAAGATAACCGGATCAGAGCCGTCAGAGTAAAGGCTCATCTTAACAGCCGAAACATTTCCGCAGCCCTCGGGCTCAGGTATCATAATAACCTGATAACGTGCGTCAATATTTGCGGACGGTGCAGCAGCCATTACGGTCATAGAATTACCGTCATAATCCGATGTCACCCTTACGCTATCGGGAACATAGATGGGAATACGCAGTCCTGTGTTAAGGTTGAGGAGGTAGTCGCAGAATCCTGTGTCGCCTTCGTTGATAAGCGCAAGACCGCCTTCACCTTCAGTTTCTTCGAGTACTCCGTCTTTGCCGATAATGCTCGTATTTGCTGCAACAATCAAAGGATTGAGCTGCACGCCCTTATAGTCTTTGTGTGTAAGGGTTGCCTTAAACTCTCTGAATTCACCCTCATACGGTTCTCCGTCTGTAAAAGGCATATTCCAGCGTACTATCCAGTATCCGCTGACCTTTCCGGGAACTATATCCCACTCGCCCGTTTCTTCGTTAAAGACACGTGATGCGGCAGGAACGTTTCCGAACGAAAGCTTGAATTCACTTCCCGTACTGCTTCCGAACGAGCTGCCGAGAATTTCAAAATCGGTTATAAGTCCGCTCTGGATACTCTCAACCTTGAGCTGACCGGAGTTAATATTGAGATTCTGTGCTTCGCCGTAACCGTAGTTTTCTACCGTTACGCCGAGACGGAACGGCGTATTGGACAGAATATCGTGCGGAACAAAGTAATTAAGCGTAAGCTTTGGCTGAGGAAGTATCGTAATAGGTACGCCCTCTGTCTCTGTTTGTACGAGTTTCCCGTTAACATAATACGAAACAAGTGCCGACGCATAATATGTGCGTCCTTCTTTCGTCGTTCCGCCCAAATCGCTGCCCGGAATAATCTGCCACGTTGCAGTAAGCGCAGAACCCGAAGGAAGGCTGCCGTTGCCGTCAACATCGGATATTCCGCTGATTCCCGTGGCGATTATAAAGTTCTTATTGCTAACGTCTACCCCATTCTCGTCCTTAACATATACATCAACTCTGAGGTTGTTGAGTGCATATTCAGGATAGCCGTTTGTTACTTTAAGTGTTGCGTCAAACGCTTGACGTTCAAGCGTAGCCGTCTGGTTAAGGCTGAGTTTTACGATTTCGTAAGCCGATGAGCCTTCCTGTGCCAGTTCTTTTTCCTTGTCAATGCCTTCGGGAGCAATATAGCGAATCTCCTCCATCTGGCCTTCGGGAAGCTGAATTGTTTCTTCCTGTACCTTGTTTCCGTTTTCAGGTAAACGTACTTCCAAAGTTACAGGTGTTGCACTCGGATTATACATCGGCAGCGCGCCCGTTATCATCGGTGCAGGGTCAACAGGAAGTCCTGTATCCGGATCAAAAGATACATAAGAGCCTTCAAGTTTTATATAGTTTTTAGCAAGACCTGCGGCATTTGTTCCGTAAGGAAGGTTATAAACGCCGGGCTGAACCAAAAGCTTAATTCTCGCACTGCTCTGAGCAGCAATTTCACCAATATATCCGCCACCGACAATGCTGATTCCCATGTCGGACGATTTTTCTCTTACGATAGACGCAACAACATCTGTTATTGCCACAAGACCTGTGTTTACAATATTTGCCTCAACATATACAGGCTCTGTCACGTTCTTTGGAATGTTAACCCAAGGCGGGTTGAATCCAAATGACGGCGACGGAATATGTGCACCAAATGTAAGTTCGAGTTTAATCTCATACTCGTCGACAATCGTAGTAGGAACAACTGTCCATTCAATCTGAACGGGCAGATTCTTCATAACGATATCTGTAAACGGTGCGCCGGATGACGGCATAATCTCGCATTCGCCGACGTATTTCTCACGTCCCGTTGCGGTTATAACCATATCATAAACACCGAGAGGTTTATCGAAAAACTGTGCTATACCGTTTTCGTCCGAACGCGCGGCAAAGTTTGCGTAATATGTCTGCTCAACACCGCCTGCAACACTTACGTATTCGTCCTTTGAAATAAGCGTTACGGTTGCATTTGATACCAAACTGCCGACATCATCTGTGATTCGGAGCGATATACCGCCCGTTTTAACAGCGGTAATTTCTGCACTCAATCCCACATTTGCATAGAACTTACCTGTTCTGTCACTTACAACAAGAGTATCCTGATACTGACCGAGTGCCAGAGATTCGCCGGGAGCAAACGTCACGGTAAACGTTGTGCTTTCGTTCGGGAGAAGTGTGGTCTTTCCGATATTTCCGGCAGATACCCAAGGAATACCTGCGGGAGTTGTAACCTTGAGACCGCTTAGTGTTCCTTTACCCTTATTAGTTACCGTCACAACTCTCGAAGTTACGTCTCCGGGGTTCATGCCAACCGAAACACTCTTTGAATCCGTAACAGGAATCGGGTTTGCAGGTATAAGATTCAAGTGAACCTGCGTCTTGCAGAACGCGCCCTGATCTGTAGTAAACGTGATCTCAAAATCAGCCGTTTCGGAGCAACCGAGCGTTGCTGAAACGTTCATCTGAACAGAGGTGGTCGCACCCTGTGCCAAAGTTCTTGCCAAAGACGAGTTATCAAGCGTTGCAGTAACGCCATAACCTGATTTTTGAACTATTGACGCAGTAAGTCCCGTAAGCGGCGCACCGTCACTGCTCTTCGGCGACGGATTACGTACGGTTATCTCTTTCGAAAACTGCGAATTCTCTGTTGCAACCAATTTCAGCGTTGAAGGCGTGGAAACAAGACCCCAAACCTGAACAGAGGTTGCGGCACCTGTACCCATCATCTTTCCGTAGCCGAACGCATTAATCGACCACTCGCCCGCTTCTCCTGTAAACGGTGTGAAAATACTGCTGTATGCTCCGTTCTCATCGGTTTCGACAAAGACAATTTCTTCTGCCTGATACTTCATAAGAATTTCTTTGCCGTTGGCATCTGTGCTCTTGATAGGCTCCTTAAGAGCAGGCAAAAGCTGATAATCAAGTACGACTCTTTCACCTGCGACAGGAGTTCCGTCAGAATAACGGAAAGTACCGCTTACATAAATGCTCTCGCCAAGCTGATAGGTTTCTTTATTGGTTTCTATCGTGACATTTCCGTCACGTACTATTTTAATATTTGTAGTCGGTGCAATAATAGTGTCTGCGCCGCTTGAACCTGTAAAATCAAGCTGATATGTGCCTGTTTGCATATCGCTTCCGAGGGGCACATCAACCGTGTAAAGTCCGGTTATATAATCATAACGCATTGCACCACTGCGGTCTCCGGCAATCTCACCGTCGCGGCTGACAGAGTAATAAACAGCTCCGTCGTCGTCAGGTGTAACGGGAACGGTGAGGTTTGAAGAATGTCTTAAATCTGCCGTCAACGTAATCTTTTCTTCGGACGTTGAATAAAGAACTGCCATGAAGTCCGCGTCCTGATCTTTTTCGTTGGGATATGTTGTCATAACGAGTGCTTCGCTGACGTTGATAACAGACGACCAAGTCCTCGATGTGCCTTCCGCAGGCGCATCCATCTTGAGTTCGCCGTAGCTGTCGGCAACAATCTTTACTGTATGCGCTCCGCCCACCTTCGGCGTCCAGCTGATAACAACAGGAACTGTGCTGAAGCCTCTGATTCCGTCAACAGCCGCACCGCCGACAGCTTTACCGTCAACATACAGTCCAACGTTAAAACGTTTGAATGCAGTTGCAACATTATTATTTGTGATATATACAAGGAAGCTTACAGGTTTTCCTGCTTCAACCTTAATCGGTGAGTAGTTGACATTTGAAACACAGACATTAGGATATATAATCGAAAGTCTGGGGATCTTTATGTCCTTTCTTACTACTGTTTCAGGATCTGTTACGCTGTGCTGGGGATCGACGATAACGCCAAGCTGGTGGTCACCTTCAATTGCAGACCATTTAGCTTGAACTTCCAAAACTTCGCCGCCGCCGATTCCTTCAACAGTTACCGTACGGAAAATTCTGCCGTCCATCGTAAACGACACACGGAAGTTATCCGTTACGCTCACAGAACTGAGGTTTGTAATCTTTGCCGTGAAGAGGAGCGATGTTCCGTCAGTGAGCGTAGTTTCCGTCGGTTTCCAAGTAACCTCTGTCACTTCAAGTTCGGGATAATATACGCTGAATTCGTCAGTTATAATACTGCAGCTGTTATTCTCAACATCAGCCTCGATAAGGCAGGGATTGAGGTCGTCCGCCTTTACCTCGACTTTATGAACACCTACTGTCGGTACAGTATTGAAACTCAAAGTAGTCGAAGCACCTGCCGCAAGCACGGGAACAGTCTGTCTTCCGCTGAATTCATCGTCAATATAAAGCGATACCGTGAAGTTTGCGGCTTCAGCAGTTCCGATATTGGAAATATCGGCACGATAAACAAACGGTGCCTGCGTATCAAATACACTTCCTTCAGGATTCCAGTATATGTTTGTCACCGCAACGTCTGCAAAGCTGAGCTGCTGACTGCTCAAAACTTCGCTCTTAATATTATTTGCCTTACTTGTTTCCGCAAGGTTATTGAGTATATCGTTTGCAACGACCTTTACAATATGTGTACCTGCCGTCGCCTGATAGGTAAAGCTTACTTCGGTTGTCTTGCCGCAGGCAAGGCTGATTCCGTCCTCACCGGCTTCTGTCTTTGAATAACCCATATAGCGGTTGTCGATATAGAAACCTGTGAGGAATCCAAGCGTCGCATCTCCAAGTCCTTTATTTCCTACGGTCGCCGAAATTGTGACCATATCTCCCTCTTCGGGGTCTGACGGTGTCCAGCGAATCGACTCAACAAAGAGGTCGGGTCTTCTGTCGCCGACTGTAATTACCTGCGAAACTTCTGTCTTTGCTCCGAGGTCGTCAGTAACGGTAAGAGATACGGTGTATTTGCCCGGCATAGCATAAGTTACCGAACTTGTTGCATACTCGCCCTTCTTGCCGTTTCCAAAGTCCCATCTGTACTGAACGATTGAGCCGTCAGGGTCAGAAGAACCGTTTGCGCTGAACGAAAGCGGTGCTCCCGAATCATAATTGCCTTCTTCAGAAAGCTCGGGCATAACGATATTTGCTGCAGGCGGAATATTAACTTTAATTTCACTGCCTGTAAAGCTGTTATTTTCATCAGCCGCATCTGTGTTCTGAACGGTTGTTACAACGGCTCTGATATCAATTCTATCGGGAAGGTCGGACGGAGCGTCCCAATTTATATATACTTCGCCGCCCGTATTTGCCGATAGCCTTGTCGTTGTGCTGCCAATAACCGTTTCGCCGTAATAGAATGTTACAACGCCGTCTGCCGCAGCACTGCCGTTATTTCGGAGGCTTGCCCTTATGGTATTTGTTCTGCCTGCCGCAACCGTTGCAGGAACAGCATAAACAGAGTATACGCCAAGATCGCTGACAGCTGTCGGAACAGCGCTTTGTCTCCTTGAAGGCTCGCTCTCATTTCCGGCATTGTCAACGGTTACAATATAGTAATAATAAGCCGTTCCGTCTGCAAGACCCGTATCGGTGTAAGCGGGACTTAGTACAGACGCTACCGGCACGCAGTTTTCAGGACCTGCTTCCGGGTCATCTGAACGCAATACCTTATAGTATGCGACATCTGCTCCGCCGCCCGTCCAGGAAAGGTTAATAGTCTGACCTACGTGCGGATCGGAAACCGTCAGCTCGGGCTGAGGCGGCGGTGTGGAATCCTTGAAGTAAGTCTTAACCTGAACAGTAGGCTCGCTGCCCATATTTCTTACAACTGCCTTGACAGCATAATTGCCCTGTTCCCAAGCAGAAGTATCAATGGTGTTTTTCACAACGAAAAGCTCTGTGCCGAGAATATCGCTTTCAGAAGTATTCACAAGCTGTCTGCCGAGGTCTGATACATCGATTGTAGTAACACTTTCATAAACCGCATCGGACGGAACTGTCAGTGCACTCGAAGTACCTATATATGCTTTCCATATCTCAACTGTGCTGAGCGCGACATTATCAGCAATCTGAAGTTCCATATTGAGACCCGCGTTAAATCTGCTTCCTTGTGCAGGGTTCATAGCCATAATTACAGGCAGAGAAGTTTCCGGTTCGGGACGCGTCTTTACGCCCGGCGGCAATATGCCGTCGCTGTAATCCTCAGTGGTAGGTCCGATTTTGCCGAGGTCGTTTTCCATAGCGACCTTGTAGAAGTATTGGTTGACGGGATTAAGCACCTGATCAACATACACGTTAGCGGTCGTATGTGCCAATAATTCATAGTCGCCGTCATTTACCTTGCGATACAGCACATAACTTGCCGCGTCGTTTCCCGGTGCAGGCTTCCAGCTTACAATCATCTTCCATTCACCCGAATCCACACGGAAGCCCTCGGGTGCTGTCGGAGGATCGTTTGCAACATTTATTCTCGTTTCCGATGTTGACATGTTTCCTGCGCTGTCGGTAACTGTTAAAAGTAATGCGTACAGACCGTCGGGGAATTTTGCTTCGGGTCCGTTTTCAGTTCCGAAAACGGCAAGTGTATTCCAGTCAACAGCCTTGATATTTCCGATCATATCCTGGTTTGCGAGTTCATCCCACGTTCCTGATGAAAGGACGTACCACGGAGCGTCTGTGCCGTCAACGGGAACAACTGCGCCTGTGATCTCGTCTAAAGTAAGACGTCTGTACTCAATTACATAAGACGCAATTTTTGTATTATCCGTAGCGTCAATAGTGAGGGTTGCGTCTGCTCTTGCAACGTCTCCGCCGCCGAATGTATTAACTATGGGAGTGGTGGTGTCGCTGCCCGGGATACAACTTTCGATATTCGAATAGAGGCTCTCATTTCCAAGGTCATCAACCGCACTTACACAATAACTGCCCTCAGCGCTTGTGTTATAAACGAATACAGAAGCGGTTGTTTCACCGATAAGACGGTATTCGCCGTCCGCAGATGTATATTCATAGACATTGTATTTCAAAAGGTCTCTCGGAACAGAAGTCATTGTCCATTTGAGTGTTACAGAAAGCTCACTCTCGGAAATAGTAAGTACCGGAGCAACCGGAGCCGCATTATCAATCTGATAGCTTACTTCGGCATCGGAGAAGTTGCCCGCAGCGTCGTATGCTCTCGCTTTAAAGGAAAGTGTTCCTTCTTTTGTATATTCTGTTGTATTAACGGAAACCGCGCCTGTCTGGGAAGTGCCGATTTTTACTTCTTCCGCACCTGATTTGAGGAAAAAGTCAACATGGTCAACACCAACATTATCTGTAACGGCTGCTGCAAGCGAAATCGTTCCTGCAAGTCTTGTGCCTTCAGGAATGATAAACCCTGTAATCTGAGGTAAAGTGGTATCTGCCTGCGGCGATACGCGGCTTGCAAGCGTTACGGCAGAGCCTTCGGTCTCCGCTTCGCTGACGCAAGTAACCTGATAAAGGTAAGTTTCACTATTATTCACGTCAAGGTCGGTAAACGATGTCAAAGTAGTAGATGAAATAAATACAAATCCACCGTCACCGCTCTTGCGATATATGTTATAGCGTGCAACTCTGACATTTTGGTCAGCAGGTTCATGCCACGACAGTTCAATTCTCATCTGTCCTGCGACAGCCGTCAGATCTTCGGGTGAGCCCGGTGCTTCCGAACTTATGGTCAAAGATTTTGTCATAGGAACAGAAAGCCTTCCTGCGCTGTCAACAGCCTGAACGAAAAGCGTATATTTACCGTCTGCAAGAGATGATGTATCAAACGAAGCATTTACTGTCGCTTTTTTCTCGTTTGTGTTCAGCTGCGTTTGGGTTATAGTTACATACGTTGAATCTGCGGCATCTGCATGCTTATATTTGAATGCAACGCTGCCAAGACGCAAATCATCGGAAACCTCCGCAACCATAAGAATCTCGGCACCCGTTCTCTGGAATGTGAAAACTTCTATTTCGGGGTCAACCAAATCCGGGTCAGGACGGTTCACGGTAGATTCACTGTGCAGTCCCTCGTTTCCGTAACGGTCAACAGCCGCAACAGTATATGTATATATTCTGCCGGTGTCGCCCGTCATCTGAACGGTTTTGTCTTTATAGCTCAAGCCGTAAACTCTGTCGGCTACAAGCTGTTCTGCCTCAGTTCCCTCTGCCCTGTATACTCTGTAATAAGATGCGTTTTCAACAGATTCCCAGGAAAGATTTATTTCCATAACTCCGGGAACAGATACAGGAGCCGGAGGAGCCGCAAGCATGTTCGGCGTACAGGTGAAATCTGCCGTTGCTTCAGCGGAAGAATTACCGCCAACAAGTTTTATCGTATGGTTTCCTGCCCCGGTCGCCTTTACATAACTCCAATCAGTTGAAACAGCTCCGTCGTCATCTGCGTATGTCCACAAGACGTAATCGTCAAAATCGTCAATGTAAGCGACAACCGACTCACCGCCGCGGAAGCCCTGTGCCGTAATATGGATAATGCTTCCGGGTTTAACGCCGTCATTGGGAGTTAAAATCATACTTGTAGTGTAGCTGCCTTTAGAAGACGCAGCCCCGGCCGTATCATCAAGACTGCTTCTGTTGTAAACGTCATCGACAGCTACAATCTTATAGGTATATTCAACGCCGTCAAGTGTTGAATAGTCAACCCAGCTTACAACGTTGCCTGACGTGATTTTGAGCGGTGACAAGTAGTTTCTCAGTTCAAAATCACCGTCAGCTTTTCTGTAAACATAATAGTATGTTAAATCATTATCGGGATTGCGGTCCCATGTAAGTCTGATACCGCCGGCAGCGGGATACGCCGTAAGACCCGTTACAGTCGTTACATACGAATCAAGCTGACGTGTAATCTCATAAGCATCGGATTCGTTGCCTGCAATATCAGAAATATAAACTCTTATGGTATAAGTGCCGTTATAATTTGAATCATACGCTCTGACAGCGCCGTAGGAATAAGATCCAAACGGGATAAATGCGCCTTCGGCTCCCGCGTTGATTTCGGCTCTTGCCGAGCTCCAATCAAGCTCTGCATTATCTGTTGCGTCAATCCACAAATAAATATCTTTGCCAAGCTTTGCATCATCGGGGCTGACGCTTGTAATCACAGGTTTCTCCTCGTCCAAAATCGGAGTAGCGCTGCCCTCAATCCATGCACTTTCATTTCCAGCTACATCGGCAGATGTTACTCTGACATAGTACAAGGCATTTGCGTCGAGCCTTCTTATAGTAGCGGTCTTTGTTCCGTCACTTGCATAAACGTAGGTATATTTATAATTTGCAAAGTCTTCGTCTTTCGAGTAGTAAACTATGTATTTATCAGCAACTTCGCCTGCCGCATCAGGTGTCCAGCTCCAGCTTACAATAAGACTGTTGGCTGACCCCACGGCATTGAGGGCCGTTACGGGCGCAGGCGGTGTGTTATCAACATAGAATCTTCGTTCGAGACTGCCTGTGTTGCCCGAACTGTCTGTAGCGGTAAATCTAAAGGTATAGATTCCATCGGCAAAAGCTGTAGTATTAACCTTCATAGCCGCCTTATATTCAGTATTTCCGCTATAACTTCCGTTATAGACAGGAACGGAAGAACCGACAATAAATGCTTCACCGTTTTCAGGTATAGCCGTAATCTCAATAGCACTGATTTGCTGGTCGTCTGTAGCATATACGGAAAACTCGTTTTCGTTACCTTTTACCGTAGGAAGATATTCACTGCCCAAACGGATGCTATTTCCTGTATTTGCGTAAGCATATGAAACTACAGGTGCGTCAACACCGCCGGCAAGCTGTGCTGTTCTTACCGCCGAGCCATCACCCTCGTTTCCGAGCCTATCGGTTGCAGTTACGATGTAGTCATAACGAACACCGACAATAATAGGACAATCCTCATTCCTCATGTCGTGCGTCCAAGTTGTTATTTTGCTTTCGAGCTGTGCAAGCTTAATATACTCATCTGTATTTTCGCCTTTGCAGTAAACAGAATACGAAACAACGTCCTCGTCCTCGGGAGCTTCCCAGCTCAAAACAATATTCTGTTTTCTTGCAAAAAGCGTAACAGACGGTGCCGCAGGCGGAGTAGTGTCAATTCGGATATAGCAAATTGCCGTTCTTCCGCTTGAGGTATCGTTTGCGATAAGTCTGTATCTGCCGTCGGCAAAACCTTCCGGAACAGTGAATGTGCCAACGATTTCGCCGTTTTCATCAACACTTGCACCGGAAGTCAAAAGCTCACTTTCAAAATAGAGATCATAAAGACCTAACGGTGTAAAGTTTACGCCTTCAAACCCAAGAGTATCACCGGCTTTTCCTTCGGCTGCTCCACCGGTTGCAGAAATTATCGGTCCTGTCTCCCTTACGTTTACGACAGCAGATGCACTTTTAAAGCTTTCACGTCCGAAAACATTTACTGTATGTTCGCCTGCAAGAGTTGAAACAGGAAGTGTATATACAACACTGAGATTGCCGTCTGCGCCTGTTGTATAGCTTTCCAAACCGTCGTTGATTACTCTGTTATCAAAGTAAAACGAAAGTGCCTCATACGGCATAAAGTTTGCGGCGCTTATTGTTATTGCGGCACTCTCTTCCTGCATAGTTGCCTGAACGCTTGCCGAGGTTGACGTTACGGCGATGTTTGCTGTTTGCGTAACAGCAATTTTGCCAAACGCAAACGTAACCTGATAACTTCCTGAAGGCAGATTGCTCGGAATATTATAGGTAGTTGTCACCTGACCGCCGTTTTCGTTCAATATGCCGACGGTTTTTCCGTCTATTGCAATACGAACAGATTCACCGTTCAATAATCCTGAAGCTCCAAGTGTTATGGTTTCTCCGGCAGAAGCCGTCTGGGGATAAACCAATGTAACAGACGGTGAAGAAATATTCACGGTGCTTGTAAGTAACATGCCCGATGTTGCTTCGTAAACCGCAAGGCTGTGTTCACCTGTCGCAATGTTTGCGGGAACAGCGTATGTTAGCGCAGCCGTGCCGTTTTGGGCAACGGTTGCCTGGGTTTCGGAATTATTACCGTCAAATCTGAGCTGTAAGGTTGCTCCCGGCATATGTCCCGTTACACTTACCGTAAGTGTTTCTCCTGCCGCAGGTGATTGCGGAGATACAGTTATTTGAGGCTCAAATCCTGTAACAGGAACAGACACTGTCCCCCATTTTTGAGATGATTTGCCTCTTGCAGTAACCGAAATATTTCCGGTATATCCGCTTGGTATAGAGAGAGCGATTGTCGCTCTGCCTAAATTATCAGCGGTAACCGCTGTCTCTGAAATATTATTTCTGTATATATCTGCATTTTCTTCTGCGTCAAGTCCCGTAACCGTTATATTTACGGTGCTGCCGCTGCGGATATTGCCTTCGTATGAGAGACTGAGGTCGCCGCCCTGCTCTGCTGCAATTCCGTAAAATGCGACTCTATGGCTTGCTGCGCCTGTTGCCGTAAATGTATAACTGCCGTTTGCGGGAGAATAGTCAAGCGAATTGACTGTATAAGATGCATTGCCGTTTGCATCAGCGGATGCACTGCCTGTAATAACATCATTTATGCTGAACGCAATACTCTCTCCCGGTTTAAATCCGCCGGCATACATAGTAATCGGCTGATAAAGAACAGGCTGACCCGAAAGAATAATGGTTTGCGCGGTAGAGTTAAATACAATGCTTCCTGATGCAACCATTCCGCTCTCATCGCCACGAAGCTCAATGCCGTGCCTGCCGGACTCTGCGGAATAGTCAAAGCTATAATTAAATGATACGGGATTATTGTATTGTGTTGCGGAGGATTTATATACTCCGTCCACATACAGTTTTACTGTCTCATAATACTTAAAACCTGTTCCTTCTACAGTAAAGGAATCAAATCCAACGCTTTCTTTGGAAATAGAAATATCCGGGAATGTCTTTTCAAGAGGAACGGTAATTGAAGTCTCTTTTCCCGATGTTGAATGAACCGCGGTAACCAAAACCGTTCCAACGTCCCCGGAAACCTCAGGTATGCGGACATAGAAGGAATGTTCGTCTTCATAATAATACCTGTAGTCGCTGCCGACCGCCTCGCCGTTTATGTATAAATCTGCGTTTCCTGTTTCAAAGCCTGCCGCGTAGAAATAGACATATTCGCCCGGAGTGGGTCTTTCTTTTGCGCATCTTAACTGAACCTGCGGCGAATCCACCGTAAGCGTCGCTACTGCTGTCAGCCCTGAATCGGGCTCTACAGCTCTTAAAACATATACCCCGGGTTCAGGATTATCAAAGCTCGACAGGGTGTAGTCTTCCCCGTCGTAGTCGTCATATGTTGAGAAGTATGTATAAGGAATACCCGATGTGCCGTTCTCTGCAGGGTCAATATATAGGTAAACCGCCTTATTTGCCGGGAAACCGTCAAGTCTTACATTAAAACTGTCGTTGGCTGAAACCGTCGCAGGCGTCAAAATCACCGAAGGAGAAAGGTCCGTTACGGTAAAACGTATCTGTGCAACGGCATTGCTTGATTCTCCGACCGCTCTTATTGTATGAACGCCTCTCAAAGAAAGGTCTGCACTCATTGTTACGGTTCTCTCTTGCGAAGGGTCAGCGGAGTAACCGTAAGTAAAAGAAGATTCGTTCCGGTCAAGATAAAACTCTACATACTCGCTTTCTCTGAATCCGCTGAATGCAATCTCAATGCTGTCTCCAAGGTGCGGGTTTTCATTAACGAGTCTGATCTGCGGATTGTACTTGCCTACCGTACCGCTGACAGGCAAAGACTGACCTACGTTGCCTGCCCTGTCAATCGCTTCTACTTTAAACCAATAGGTTTCTCCCGGTGTCAGATAACTGTAGGACGGATATGTAAACGAGCGTTCCGTCAAAAGCTCATAATAGCTGTTTAAACGGCTGTAATCACCGTCCTCGCTATTGGAATAATATACATTATATCCTTCTACGTCAGAATCAGCGGAAGCTGTCCAGCGCAAGTCAATTTTGCCCGGAACAGACGAAGTGGTGAGCGTCGGCGCCGCGGGAGCCGTTGTATCTTTTATAAAATGTAACGACGTATCATTAGCATGACCGAAACAGTCTGTTGCAACAACTCTTAATGTATAAGCACCGTCACTTAGTGCCAAAAACTCCGCTTCGGAAATGTTACAGTAATACCCTCTGTGGCTTGGTTCATAAATCCACGGACTGTTTTCGGGGGTATATTCCGTTCCATCAGAGGCTGTAATGGTTTCGTAAACTGAAACTACCGCAGTTTCATCATTACAGTAAATACTAAAACCGTTATAGTTCTTATACTGACCTTCTTCAACATTACTGAAAGTCACTGTCGGCGCCGCAGTGTCCGCAACAGGCGTAAACGGGCCGATTATGCGCATCTCGCTTTCCACACCACGTGCATCTCTTACGCTTATTCCGTAATAGTACGTTCCCGATGCGCTTTCTTCGGTGTAGAAATAATCTGAATATTGATAGTTATAAGTATAAAGCTCGTTTATAAGGTTATCGTGAAGTGTGCCGGGCGTAGTTGCACGGTAAATCAAGAAGCGGTTATTATAGTCGTAATCCCCTTCTCTTGAAAACTGTAAGTTCACACAGCTTACGCCTGCTTCACCAGTGAATGTATCCACGGGAGCGCAGGGCGCATTATTAACTTTAAACGCCGGAGAGTATGTTGAATCATACTCTGCGGTCAGCTCCTCATACGCTGCGCTTGCGTTGCCTGCTCTGTCATAAGCAACAGGCAAAAGTCTGACATTTACAGGACCTTCGGCAGAGCCCGCAACAGTCGTGGTATCCCAAACATAGTTCTCGCCCTGTGCAACACTGCCGAGTTTATTAAATACGCCGCCATCTACGGAAAGATAAATATCAGTATGGTCTATCCCGCTGCCGTAATCATATATATTTCTCGCCTGAAGAGAAACCGTATCGTTTAAAACTGTCGAGCCGTAGAGGTAGGTACTCTTTTCAGGAATGTAGAAACGCCAGTATCCATCCAATACGGGCGGATTTGCATCGATTTCGTAGTATTCATTGACAGTATCACTTTGCGCACCGCCGATGATAGCATAAGCGTAAATATATGTATAGCCGTCAATAGAAATAGGTGCGGTATATTGTGTAAAGCCGCCGTAACTGTAGGTACTGTAATATATTTCAGCATTCGGGTCGGGATGGCTCAAAACCAATTCGAAAGGAGCGTTATACATACCGCCCTCAACAGAGAACGTAGGCGCTTCCAAGCCTTTCGTAATAGTTAACTGATAAGACTGGCTTGAACTGTACCCGCTTTGGTCACAGCCGAGAACCAATCTGTATGTACCCGGATTAAGAACATGCTGAATCGTAATTGATTCATTTCCTGCATCACCTTCGACAACCGAAGCGAGCTCATTGTTTTGCGAATCGTAAAGATATGCCGGAAAACTGTAGTGATAATACCAACCCCAGTAAAGATCCGGGCGCTCTACGGCTATCTTGTAATTGCCCGCCTCACGAACATCCAAGGTATATTCTTCATCGTGACCGCCGATGATATATCCGTCAGACGTAATTTCCGATGACTGGTTAACCGTAAGAGTCTTTGGGGTCGCAATAACATAGGCTCTCGATGCAGTCTGGGAATAAACGTCATTTTCGCTGTCGTATGCACAGAGTTCTATATAGAAATCGTGGTCAACAGTCAAACTCAATGTGTTTCCGCTTGTCGTAATTACGCCATCAGCGCCGATTGATATATTTCCGCCATATTTGTTAAGGCGGTAGCAAATATTCGTACCCGGCTTCGATGTAACGGTTACGGTCTGCGGGGACTCCCATTGAACCGGATTCCAAATGCCGTTACTGTTACCGTCGTCAGGACTGAATACCGGAACGGGCGGCGGAGGTGTTCCTATCGAGAAACTGATATTATCGCTCCAGCCGTGAACACCGCCTTTGGTTATCGGAACATAGAACAAATTGAAGTAAGTGTCGTTTTCACCCGTTACAACAAACGGCTGGGTATAAAGAGTACCGTTTGATACAATATCCTGCCATGTGTAACGGTGCCATTCGCCGTTATCCTGTTCCAGAATGTAATAAATATTAAGGTCGGGATCTTCAGAAGTAAATCCTACAGTGCCGCCGCTTTCGACAACATTGTCGGTGTCCATAACAGTACAATATACCTCTGCTATATTGGGATAATAATTCTGGAAAATCGTTTTACTCTTGAGTGCGCCGCCTTCCGTGTCCTTCTGCGCATAAGCGGTAACACCACAATCACCGTTTATAACTGTCGGATTCTGCGGATCATATACGCTATACTCCCATGAACTTTCTCCATGGTGCTCTGTGTAGTCATTTACATAATAATAAACATCGCTGCCTTCGGGAATATCAGTAAACCCGAGGTCAAAGGATTCTGTGAATTCTTCTTCGGTTACGGTAAATGCCGGCGGGTCAATCGTTTTATAAACGTTTGACGAAACCGTAGCTGTGGCATCCTCAATCTGTCCTTCTTCTTCATCGTAAAGATAGACATAAATTCCGTCAAAATTAACTGTATATGTGCCGGCTTCGGATAAATCAAAGCAAACGTTCCAACTGTCTGTGGGATTGTATTCGTCATTATAGCAGTATTCCTCGCCAAGGTAATTACCTTCATCATCGGTTACAGAACAGGAAAAACCAAATTCAGAACCCGATACAGTAACGATGGAAAGCGCATAACTGCCGGCAGAAAAACCTTCTTCGGGAATTGTAAAACTCAACTGTCTGTCCGTTCCGTTCTGAAGTTCTATCTGCGTTCTTTCGCCGTTGGGCTGTGTTACATATAAAATAACGGGGTCATTTGTCCTACGGGAGTTCGATTTTTTACCTGTCTGCGCAGATTCAGGCTCGGAATTGGTGTTTATAACCTCATCTGTTTCAGAATCATCTTTATTTTCGGAGGTTATATCTTCGTCAATATCATTTCTTTCATTTTCTTCAAGTATTATATTGTTTTCGGGGTTTATATCTTCATCAGAATCCTGATTGTAATTATCATCGGAATCTGTTTCATCACCTATCTCCGGATTGTAATTATCATCGGAATCTGTTTCATCACCTGTCTCCGGATCAGAACTATCATCAAAGATTGTGGCTTCTGCTGTTTTCTGACCGTTACTCACATCATATATTACCGGCTCAACGGCAACAGTGCCCGCATTATATCTTGCAGCAGTAGTTTTTGGCACGGCTTCGCCGCCATTAACTGCCTGAGCAGATACAACGCCTTCTGTTTCCGCGCCCGCATTTGTTTCAGAAACCGTCTCTATATCTTTTTGTGAGCTCTCATTATTTTTGGGCGCAACAAAGTTATCCTCCATATTTGATGCAGGATAATAAAGAGTTGCGATTTGCTCGCTTTTGGGTGTGACGGACGTTTGCGTCGCAAGAACGCTATCGACAGAAGAAACTCCAATCACGCCGAAGCACACGGAAAAAGCCATACACATCGCAAATATTTTTTGTTGTAAGCCTTTTCGTCTCACAATAAAACCTCTCCGTGGTTTTTATTCGGTAACCTGCCGCAGACCGCCTTTGCTGCATTAAAACGGAACTGTGACAGTATTTGAGTTTTACCTACTCTCTCCATAAAATATCGTATCAATTTATAATTATTTAGAGTAATACCCAATATAACTTTACCAAAAATAATTTTTAATGTCAATATATAAAAAATATTTGTCGATATTGAACAAAAAACCGTATTAATTATATTAAATTACACCAAAAGCCTTCACTCAACCTATGCAGCGGCGTTAGGAAAACAACAGGCTTGGATGGATATTTGTTTAACAGCAGACTTATTAAAGCATCGCAGGCACCGCAAAATGTGTCGGGTTCGGTGTCTGTAATTTCACCGAAGGGAGCATCTCCGTGCCCAAAATCGTTAGTACCGCCAAAAACAACTACCGCGTCAACATCGGTTTTCATCTCTTTTGCTCTCATTATGAAATCCAGATCATATCTCGGCTCATTTGACTGTTTTGTCTGCGGTGCTATTCCGGTGCCGCTTACGCCGTAATTTATGACTCCGGCGCCGGTACGCCCAATCTCATTCCCTGTTCAAGCGTACCGCCATTCACGCAAAAAGCAAGGCAGACCACAAGGTTTGGCTTTCTTTTTTGTTTTCTGAGGGACTTGAACACTCAGAGGGCGCGCTCCGAAAACAGGGCTTTGGACAATTTGCCCAAAACCGGCATATGGTTTTCTACATCGACGGCCGGCAAAAACTGATATTTTTATATGTAAAAAGCGGAAATATATGATATAATTTCATTAATAGACATAAGTGAAAATAAAGCCGATAAATCAGGGAGGAATACTGATATCATGAGGAAATCATATAAATTCATATGTTTTATTGTTGCCATAGCTCTTTTTATACCGAAAGTGTCTGTTGCTTCCGGAGCAAAGGGAAGCTTTGATAATTTCAAGGAAAACAATAATGTCGAAACTGCTTTTGCGGATGTCGCAGCAGAAAAGTGGTACGCGCAGGATATTGCGGAGGTCTGCAGTTACGGGATAATGAAAGGTGTGTCGGAAACGGGGTTTGCTCCGGAGGAGCCTATAAGCATCGCGTCATGCGTAGCTATAGCGTCAAGGCTGAGCAGCATATACTATGGCGGCGGAGATATATCATATGCGGGAGAAAATTGGTATGATGGATATGTGCGCTATGCAATTGATAAAGGAATCATTTCCGGGAAGCCTGAGGATTACGGCGCATATGCGACGCGTGCCGTTTTTATGGAACTGCTTTCAAACGCGCTGCCGGAGGAATGCTTTAAAAAAATAAATAATATAGAAGAAGACGCGATTCCCGATGTGAGAGAAAACAGCGGGTTTGGCAAGAGTATATACAAGCTGTACCGCGCCGGCATAGTCATAGGGAGAGACGATGTTCACAGGGCGTTTCCCGATGAGTACATAAAACGCGCGGAGGCGGCTCCGGTGCTTATGCGTATGATAAAGCCGCAGAAGCGGCAAAGTGTAAAAATGAATAATCATATCACGGTATACGGTCCCGAAGGAGAGGAAATGTCTGTAAGCGTTGACAAATACGCCGGATTTGAAGCTTTGGGCTGGAGTATACACAAGGATACGGCACTTTATGCGCCTGACGGTAATACAATAACTGTCCCGACGGCGGAGAAAAAGAAATGGCTTGATGTGGGCTGGTATGATTATCCTGTCTTAACTGTGTATGCGCCGGACGGAAGGTCGGAGGTAATACTTCAGAGTGAGAAAGAAGCATGGCTTGCTGCAGGCTGGTATGAATATCCTGTCATAACGGTATATGCCGCCGACGGACGTTCGGAGGTAATACTCCGGGACGAAAAAGATGCTTGGCTTGGGGTTGGATGGTATGATTATCCTGTCTTAACTGTGTATGCGGCAGACGGAAGGTCGGCGGTCATACTTCAGAGTGAAAAGGACGCTTGGCTTGATGTCGGTTGGTACGGCAGCCCGTTTATTCCTCTTCCGGGCGTACTTGCCGCTAAGGGATATACGACGGATCTGCCTGTGATCAGCATAGGAACGGGCGGAAAATCGATATCGTCAAAAACAGATTATGTGCCGTGCATAGTGAATACATTTAACGTTGAAAGCGATCTGGCTTTGAATGACGCCGCAGGCGGTATACGCATACGCGGCAACTCGTCACGTGCGGCAAATCCGCCTCCGTACCGGATAAAGCTTGACACAAAGGCGAACTTGCTTGGGCTAAATAACGGCGCAAAGGCAAAAAGCTGGGTGCTTTTGAATTACCCGGACGGCGCGGTGGAAAGTATAAAAAACGATATAGCTTTCCGCCTGGGACGTTATCTTCTTGAACCGGAGGGCGGCTACTGTACGGACGCGCGCTTTGTCCATCTGTATATAAACACGGGCTTTTGCGGCACATATCTCCTGTGCGAGCAAACGCAGGTAAATAAGCACAGAGTAGATGTAAACGAGCCGGAAAACGGATACACGGGTACTGATGTGGGATATCTTGTGGAGATAGATAACTATTCCGAGCCACCGTATTTCAGAGTTGATTACGAAAAGGCATACGCCTCCGACATATCGCAAAAAAGCAGAACGTTCCGTTCAGCGTCGTATTCTATAAAAAGCGACGTGTACAGTCAGGAGCAAAAGGATTTTATAGCAAACTATGTGCGCGGCGTTTTTAAAATCATATATTATGCGTGCGAAGAGAACGTATATCTTAAATTTGATGAGAACTATAACGTAGTTTACGCAGAATTTGGTGACGCGTGGGAGACCGTGGCAAATGTTATCGATATTGATTCGTTCGTAGATATGTACATTCTTTATGAGCTAATGCACGATAACGATGTCGGCGAGGGCAGCTTCTTCATGTGCGTTGACTTCTCTGAAGGCAGCAAGCATAAAAAGCTTACGCTTACGGCGCCGTGGGATTTCAACTGGACATGCTTTGGCAGCGCGACAGGGCAGCTTTATGCGAGCACCTTCTGTACGGACAGCTTTATGAGAACATACGGCGACCGTTCAAATCCGTGGTTCATAGTTTTGTATAAGCAATGGTGGTTCAGGGAGCTTGTAAGAACAAAATGGACAGAGGCAGGCGGCAGTGCGGGGATAGACGGCTGTATAAACGAAGAGACGCAAATGCTTGATAAATACAGGGCGGATATAAACCGAAGAATGGACAGCGCCGTTGAGCGCGGTAAGGTTTATCTCAACTGGATACATAACCGCGCAGTATGGCTGGACAGCCTTTGGCTGAAATAATTAAAAAAGGGGCGGCCGGGATGCCGATTGAAAAACAAAGCAGACGCCGCGCGAAAATCTTGCTTTTATTTAAAATATATGATATTATAAATATATATCTTTATTGGTTTGAAGCTTTAGAATTTAAAGGACGATGATAGATGAAAAAAGTTAAGATAACCGTTATGCGTATGGTATGTCACAAGGATCTGATAGCGGAATACGAAAACCCTATAGAGCATGCCTGCGATATGAAAATAGGGCTTGAATTTATCTCGGAAGGCGCGCAAATACCCGAAGGGTTTTGCGGGAGCGCGTGGGAGGCCGTATCTCCGTTTGTTATGGCGCTGTCGTGCGGTGCACAGGATTTTTATGACGGGTGGATGAAAAACAAAAAATCCGCAATGATCTCATGCAACGACGGGTTCCGCCCCGTGTCTTTCTTGCTTGAGACAATAGATTAAGATAAAATAAAAAAAGATTAAGAAAACGATGTTTTCTTAATCTTTTTTGATGTTTCGATTCTTTCCTGAATTATTTCTTGAAAATTCCCTTTATTTCATCAAGAATACCGCTGCCGACAGCGCCGGAAACCGCGTCTACAATGCTCTTTGCGGCATCGTCAGGGATATTAAGTTTTGATGTAAGGCCTTCAACAACGCCGTCAATTTCGCCGCCTTTAAGCTTTGACTCAACAAAGGATATTGCCTGGTTTATAATATCCTCACTGAGTCCTGTCTTTTTAACCAATTCAACAATCATTTCTTTGTTCATAACAAAACTCCTCTCATTTTTTCTTATTATATTTTAACATTTTTCACATAATACGTCAAGATTTTCTAAATCAAAAAGCCTGTGCGGTTTTGGCAAGCCCAAGGCGCAGTTAAATTGTGCAGACCGTTCAAATGGAGCCCGAAGCTGTATGTGTATACTGCGAGAGGTGACATTTGGGCGGAGCAAAAAGACTTAATATCAAAAGGAACCCGCTGCTGCAGGTTCCTTCATTTAGTATTATTAAAATTTCAGCGCATAAATAATCCGATAATTATTCTTGTTTTTTTGCGTTCTGCGCGATTTTGGCAAGCCCAAGGCGCAGTTAAATTGTGCAGACCGTTCAAATGGAGCCCGAAGCTGTATGTGTATACTGCGAGAGGTGATATTTGGGCGGAGCAAAAAGACTTAATATCAAAAGGAACCCGCTGCTGCAGGTTCCTTCATTTAGTATTATTTAAAATTTCAGCGCATAAATAATCCGATAATTATTCTTGTTTTTTTGCGTTCTGCGCGATTTTGGCAAGCCGCAATTAGTCTATTACGACTTTTTCTCCCGTCTCGCATGATTTTTTAGCCATTAGACAGAGAAGCGCGCTCTGTATACCTTCGTCGAGATAAGATTTATCCGTCTCACCTCTGAGCATTTCGAGGAACATCGTTGCAAGTTTGTTATCTCCGCCGAAGTGTGCAGCGCCGGCTTTTGTGTACTTATAGTTATCAACTCTCGGACTGTCATGACGGTATACGTTTATTTCATTATCATACCAATCAAATTCAAGTGTGCCCTTGTAGCCGTAGAATCTTGCGCCGCGGCGGCGTGCTTTATGTCTTGCGAAGAAGTTCTGGCTATAGTTTGCAACTACGCCGTTTTTATATGTAACAACAGCGTTGCCGCAATCCTGGTTGCCCGTATCTTCTGCGAAGCAGCACCAATCGCCGATTATATCGTCATGGTATACATTTTTGATAACATAAGGACTTTCGGGACAAGTTTTGTTCTCGGGACAGTCTTTACATTTAAGTCCCGCGGGCTTGTCGCCTTTGAAGATTTTTTTGATTTCTGTAGCGTATACTTCTTTTGCGGTATCGCCCAGAATATAGTTGATATAGTCAAAGTCGTGCGTTGCCTTCTGGAGCCACAGACCGCCTGTTATGCCGTCGTCTCTGTACCAGTCATGGAAATAAACTCTGCCGTAAGGCACATCGTTATGCGCTTCAACCTGGATAACTTCGCCTATTTCGCCTTTATCGATAAGGTCTTTTACCTTAACTGCTATTTCGGAGAAACGAAGCGGGAAGGAAACAACAACTTTATGATTATACTTGCGTGAAGCTTCTCTGAGTTTTTCAATTTCTTCGATTGATGTTGAAACGGGCTTTTCAAGATAAAGAGTTAAGCCTTTATCCAAAACCTTTATAGCAAGGTCGGTATGCGTATTGCAGCGCGTGCCGATAACAACGCCGTCAAGCTCTTCTTTTTCGAGCATTTCGTCTGCGTCTGTATAAACCTTTATATCCTTTGTAAAATACTCGGGTTTTTCCTCTATTTTCTTTTTAATTCCTTCAACATCAATATCGGTAACCGCCGATATGATTATCTCATCTGATACTGCAAAAAATGACGGAACAACCATGTTATATATTCTTGTTCCGAGACCTATAACACCAATCTTAAACATTTTAAATTCTCCCTTTTAAATATTTATTAGTAAATTTTAACACTCGTGTCTACACACACCTTGTCGAGACAGTATTTACATTCAACAATGGGCTCACGGTTTGTCCATTTACCCTTTGTAAAGTCAGGAACGGGAACAGGAGCACCGCCCATTGCAATGGATGCTTCGGTAAGAGGTCCTATTGACAGCCAAAGAGCCGTATCATAAACGTCAATAGGTGTGTTTGTGCCGTTTTTAACAGCTTCAACAAACGCTCTTGCAACGAGCCAGTCTATACCCTCGTGACCTTCTTTTTCACCCAATTTGCGGTATTCCGTGTGAAGCGGATGGTCAAATCTTTCCATAAATTTATCCATGTTGCCCTTAACTTTATCTTCCTGATCCATGCCGGGGAAATTCATGAAGTTTGCATCTTCAAACATATTGCCCCTTGTTCCGCGAACGTTGAAGTTACGCGAATAGAAGCCTCTCGGAAGTGTTGTGTCGAGACAAAGATGAATTGTTTCGCCGCCGGCGCACTTGATATTTGTGCTTACCATGTCGCTCTGGTAATAGTGCGTCTGAGCATAGGGGCTGTCCGCGCCCAAATTATCAACGATATACTGCTTGATGCCGCGGCCCTTTGAGCCCATGGAACTTAAAGTGAGCATCTTGTTGCCTCTGTTGAGCTTCAAAACCTTTGAAATGGGACCGAGTTCATGTGTTGCATACTGGTCGCAGTTACGGAGGGCATATTCATGCAGTCTGTAGTGACGGCCAACTTCCTTATCTCTGAAAAGCTCACCGTTTAAGAGATAGTGACCGTAAGCGCCTTCACAGTGAACAATCTCACCGAAAAGACCCTGCTCGGACATGTTATATGCCATCATTTCACGTCTGCCGTAGCAGCAGTTTTCAAGCATCATGCAGGGTATGCCGGTTTCCTCATATGCTCTGACAAGGTCATGGCACTCCTGGATATCATAAGCGCTGCCAACTTCAATACCAACGTATTTGCCTGCGCGCATTGCGCGGATAGCTTTCTCAACTCTGTCAAGCCAGGGCGTCATTATTATAATAGCATCTATCTCGGGATCGTCAAGCAAATCCTGATACTCTGTCGTAAACTTGCAGTTTTTATGACCGATTTCATCGAGAAGCTCTTTTGCCTCTGCCAGGATGGGTTCGTAGTTATCGCAAAGCGCAACAATTTCTACGTCTTCCATATGGCCGTAGCCTTCTTCTATAGTATATCTGCCACGTCTGCCAAAACCAACCCAGCCAACTTTGATTTTATCTTTCATAATAGAGAATACCTTTCTTTTTTTATACTATCTCTCTAAGTCTTATTTGTTTGCTTTTTCTATCTGTTCGAGCGCAAGCTCAACGCTTCTTGCGCCTTCTTTAAGCGGAGCTATATTCTCGCCTGCAGGATTTTCAAGATATTCAAGGAAATATTTGAGCTCGTTATAGTAGCCGCCGAGGTCTGAAATATTGCCGCTGCCTGCTTTAAGTGTGCAGGCGCTCTCTATTACGGGGCTGAACGCTTCGCCGTCTGCGGGGAAAATTGTAACGGTGCCGCCTTCAAACAAAACGGTTGCTTTTTCAAACTGAACACGGAAGCCTGCCGTGAAGGGGAAGCATGCGGGGAAATCCCATGAAGCTTCTGCAGTTAAAATTGCATCGTCATATTTATATATTGTCATGATATATTCGTTAAGGCCGGGTTTTTCTTCAATACCAACGGCTTTAACCTCTTTGGGCTCACCCATGAGGTAACGCATATAATCTGTATCATGAATATGCAAATCAAGCGCCATACCGCCGCTCTTTTCGGGAGTGTGGAGCCAGTTGTCCCATGCCCAGTCGGGACGGGGTGAAAGACGTTTGAAGGAAGCGTTTAAAAGCTTGCCGTATTCGCCTTTTTCTTTAAAGTCTTTAAGCCAAACATACTGATCCCAGAATCTTATAACCTGACCAACCTGAGCCTTTTTGCCTGTCTTTGCCTGAACCTCAAGAAGTTTTTCAGCCTCTTCTTTTGTTCTGCAGAGAGGTTTTTCAACAAAAACGTCAAAACCTTTTTCCATTGCATCAATTGCAAATTCTGCGTGAAGATATGTCGGGAGACATATATCAACAAAATCTACATCTGCTTTTGCAATTAAATCCTTGCCGTCTGCATATATATCTGAATTAAAGAGCGAAGCGAGCTCTTCTGCCTTTTCGCGTCTTACATCCGCAACCGCAACGATTTTTACTTTGTCTTCCAAAGCTTTGTAACAGTTAGCATGCATGGTTCCCATGAAACCGCAGCCGATTAAACCTACTTTTAACATTGTTATTTCCTCCCTAAAATCTTGTCCATAGCTAAAGACGTATTATAAATAATTGTTTCCGGATAGAGCGTATACGCAGGTATCATTTCACCTGTTACCCAGCCGTCATAACCGATTTCATCAAACGCTTTTTTAACAGCGATATAGTCAACGTCGCCTGCGAGCAAATCAACAAAGCCGTCAAGCGTTCCGACATTCTTTCTGAAATCCTTGAAGTGAACCTTTTTAATTCTCTTATTGAGAATTTTGATCCACTGTTCCGGATAACCGGAGTATAAAACGTTGCCAACGTCAAAATACGAGCAAACATAGGGCGAGCCTACTTTATCTATAAGGTCGCGCATCTCAAGCGGAGATAAAAGGAACTTGTTCCAAACGTTTTCTATGCAAAGCTCAACGCCGAATTTTTCCGCTACGGGTTTGAGCTCCGTTAATGCTGCGAGACATCTGTCATACGCAACATCGTAATCAACAACTCCAAGGTTTGGCATAAAATCAACGCCTACAGAGCCCGGAACTACAAGAATGCTCTGACAGCCGAGCCATGAAGCAACCTCAAGCTGTTTCTTTGTGATTTCAATTGCGTTTCTTCTTGTCTGTTCGCTGTCAGCTGTATAGTTTTCATCCCAATACTTACCGCTGGCAAGACTGTAAAGCTCGATACCGCATTTATCGGCAAGCGCTTTTATTCTGTCCGCGTCTTCCTTTGTTGTGTCCATGTTTACAAAGCCGCCGTCGTCAAGAGCGAGTTCAACGCCGTCAAACCCTGCGTCTTTTGCGATTTTGAAAACCTTTTCGAGATCTGTTTCGGTGAAAGACCAAATACTGATACCCTTTTTCATATAAAAACCTCCTAAAGTAATCTTACAAGGTCATTATACGACACAAAAACGTATAAGTAAATGTAAAAAACTGTTCTAAATATGTAAAATTGTATACTTAGAACAGTTTTTCTTAAAATTAATTGATTTTTACCGATTTTTTATACTCGCTCGGGCTCATTCCCGTAACTCTCCTGAACACCTTTGAGAAATAAAGGGGATCTCTGAAACAGAGCTTTTCCGCTATCTGAGCGAAGTTGTGCTGTCTTTCGCGGATAAGTTTTTTTGCCTCGTTTATTTTTACCTTATTTATATATTCGTTTATCGTATAGCCGAAATTTTTCAGGAATATTTTTGAAAGATACGCTTTTGAATACTTCATTTCCTTACAAAAATCGTTTACTTTAATATCGCTGTATGCCGTTTCATCAAGCTTTTGCTTCATTCTGTTTGCAATATCTTCTATCATAAGATCCTGCGTTACAAAGACATTGCTTTCGCCGGCGGAGGTTTCGTATCTCAAAAGCAAAATTAGAAGCTGCTCCAGATACGTTCTTACCATCTGCTGACCGCCCGTGATACTGTTTTTGCGCAGGTTAAGCTTTCTGAGATCGGGGTTGTTAAACGGCAGATCAAATGTTTTTTGTCCTTCATCTATTATATTTGATATGATCGGTCTCAGTTTAAGAGGAATACGGATTTGTTTGTTTCTGAAAAATCTCATGGCGTCCGAGTTGCATACAAAGCTTATGACAAAAATATTTGGAGCCGTGACACCGTCAGCTTTGTGACAATGAAACTCATTGGGCTTGTGAAAACAGCACTCGCCCTGAGAAAGCGTAAATTCTTTTTTGTTTGCCGTAACACGTATAAATCCCTTATCAACATATATTATTTCCCAAAAATCATGACTTTCGCCTTCGAAAGCATAGTTTTTGTCAAACTCAAAATAATGAATAGTGACAATTTTGGGAATATTAATTGTATTTTCGATTTTATGTTTGATATAGTTGTTTTTCATGTTTTCCTCCGCTTTTATCAGCTGTCAAATTTCACTTTTGAAAAGCTTGCAATATTAATACGGTCATAATCTATGTAAGTATTTTTATCCGTCCAGCCGTCATATACTTTTATAAACCTTTTTTTCTTTTTAAAACGGCCGGTGCCTTTTGAAAACTCATTATATCCGACAACCGATACGGTATGGTCTCTGTAATAGCCAAACGCTATGTTTAAGATAAGCGGCCTGCCTGCGTCAATCTGTTCTTTAACCGTTTTAAAATTCCAGATATACGTGCTTTTCCCTTTCCCGCTGTATCCGTATTTAGTAAGCATATAGTTTAATATGTTATTTATCTTTACGGGATTTGTACCCTTTTCCATGTCATAACCGAATATGGCGGCTATTGATTTTATGTCATTATAAAGCTTTTTATTCCCGGGGATTTGGTCTTTGCCTTCGTTGTCTCTGTAAAACGCAAGAATTCTCGTCATTGCGACTATGCTGCAGTTGCATGCCGCCTTTTCCATGTCTTTCATAAGAAAGGTCTGGATCTTCGGTTCGACGGTTCCGCTTTCGCTTTCCGTATATCCTGCCCCGTAATTTTCTCTTATATATTCTTTTAAATCAACAATTGCCGACTGTTTCCGGTGTTTTCCGAACATATAACCACCTTCTGCTTTGTATAATATAAGTTTATAACAATACATGTAAAAAGTCAAGTGAAATTTGTTATTTTTTTCTTGTAAATTTTACTTTTTTACATAAAAAGCCGGCCCACGCACGTTGCGCGCTGTTTCCTATGTTATAAAAAAGCGTTATAAACGCTTCAACCCACTGTCCCACATTCTTGGGGGCAAAGCAGTACGCTTTTTTGAAACAAGCAAAGCTGCGCACGTTTGCGCGCTGTTTCCTATGTTATAAAAAAGCGTATAAACGCTTCAACCCACTGTCCCCCATTCTTGGGGCAAAGCAGTACGCTTTTTTGAAACAAGCAAAGCTGCGCACGTTTGCGCGCTGTTTCCTATGTTATAAAACAGGCCGCGGCAAAACTGTTTGTTTTGCCGCGGCCTGTTTTTTAAAACACATTATTATTCCGTGCGCCGCCCTTTAATGCGGTTTGGCGGAATTATTCACCTATTATTTTAACCATAACCCTTTTTTGTCTCATGCCGTCAAACTCATAATAGAATATCTGCTCCCATGTTCCGAAATCAAGTTTGCCGTCCGTAATTGCCACAACGGTTTCTCTGCCCATTATGGTTCTTTTCAGATGCGCGTCCGCATTATCCTCAAAGCCGTTGTGCGCATACTGATCATAAGGTTTTTCCGGCGCAATACCTTCCAGCCAGCGCTCATAGTCGCTGTGAAGGCCGCTTTCGTCATCGTTTATAAAAACGCTGGCGGTTATGTTCATGGCGTTAACCAATACAAGACCTTCCTTTATACCACTCTCGCGCACGGCTTCGGCAACGTCGCCCGTGATATTAACTATTGCGCGCCTCGTGGGCAGATTAAAATAAAGTATTTTTCTGTATGATTTCATTTTTTTCTCCTTAAACGGTTTTTCTTTTAAATAAGTATAACACCAATAGTTTTTGTTGTCAACGCAAAAAAACGGCGGCAATAATTGCCGCCGTCTTTGAATATTTTAATATCCACCCTTTTCAATGCCTGCCACTTTCTGAATAGGTGCCATCTTATCGGCAAACCATGTGAATACTCTTATTTTGTCTGTGTTGTCTTTAAGCGTGTAGTTTATTACGTTTCCTTCTATTTCACCGCTGTTTTTGAATGTGATGTCTATAAGGTTGCCGCACTCGTCGTATGCGCCTACAAAAATTCTGAAATCGGGTTCAATGTTTTCTTTTATACCGATTTTGATTGTTTCGCCCGCGAATACGGGTTCGGTGGGGCTGTCAAGCCTGTTTACAATTGTGCCGTCGGTTTTCTTAAACGAAACCTTGTTTACTGCAACATTATCATTTAAAGCATTGTCAATATATTTATCTTTTTCAAGATTATAGAGCTCTGTTACAGAATCTTTCGGGAACGCGCCCCGGTAAATCTTAAAGTCTGAGATGCTCATATCGTCGGGAACGTAGTTGCTGTTTTGGTCGCCGCCGATTCTGAAAGCAGGAGTGTACATTTCCATGTTTTCAAGATCTGTGGGAACAACCATTTCTGCTTCCTTCTTTAATGCGCCGTCTACGTATGTTTTAACAATCTTTTTGCCGTCTTCGTTAAATCTCGGAATTGACATTACAACATGATGCCATTCGTGAGAAGTAGCTATAGCGTATGTTCCGCTATTAGGTTCATATTTTTCGTTCCAGGTGGGAGCACCGTCTGCCTCATAATGCGTCTGGAACACGCGGGCTCTGAGGTATCCGGGTATACCGGTTTTGAACTCTTTTTCGCCTGTAGGCTTGTTGTCAGCGCCAAGAACATCTACTTCTCCATCGTAAGTATACTTAACTTCATACTGCACAGGCTGAACATACTGTGACTTTGCAGTCTGTCTTATACCTCTGTCAATGTTTACCCAGAACGAAACGGTTATGGAATCGTTTTCAAACGCTTCATCTGTTATTTTGAAGTGATGCTCCATACCGATGTTTTTGCCTGCCTCATCAAATTCACCTCTGTCATGCGTTAAGAGGATATAATCGCCAACCTTTTGGAGGTTCTTATCATAAAGCGTCTGTTTGTTTATAGAAATATTATAATTATCCGCTTCAACGCTGTGAATATCAAACTGGGCCGTCTCACTTGTACCTTCATTTGTAATGCCGGAGCCGCCTTCGAGTGAATAGCCGAAGTTATCGAGACCGAACCGGACGAGTATGGGGCTCTTTGTGGGGCCTGCGTCTTCGTCTGTTATAAAGCTTTCATCAACAGTATATTTGCTCTTTGTCGCTTCATAAACGGATTCAATCTCCGTGCCTGTCATTTCGCCTTCGTAAACCGTGATATCGCCGAGAGATATATCTGTAGGCCAGTTATAGCCCGCTCTCTTAGGTAAGTATTCACCGCCGAAGCAAAGTCTTACTTTCGAAAGGTTGCCTTCGGGTTTTTCTACCGTAGTTGAACCTAAGTATTTACCGTTTACGTATACCTTCATTGTTTTTGTGCCGTTTGTGTCATACTTCGGGTTTGTAACGGTATAAAGCGCCCATTTGTCTGCGGCGTCTTCCGTAACATCTCCGTAAATGGGACTCTGAGCATGACCGACAAGCTTTAAATTACCGGAAGTTGTCGGAGCCTGGTCAAGAGTAAAGAGATGCGATGAGGTTGATCCGTAAGTTACGTTGTAGTCAAGGATATTGTATTCCTGACCACCTTTGTTAACGGGAACATACTTAGCCCAGAAGGAAATTGTGTTTGCCGTCTCTTCAAGGCCGTTTTCAATAATAATACTATGGCTGTTTTTGTCATAGCAATTATCGGGAACAATAGTTCTGTGAATATACGCAGTATCGCTGCCGTTTACGCTGCGGAGAGTTTCTTTTTTCAAAGTAAGATATCTCCAGTTATTTGGGCTGCCATCAGTATTATCATTATTAGCCGACATTTTAACAACTGTTGTATCTTTAAGAGAGCCGGTATTAACAATGCCGCCTATAGAAGTATTAACCGTATCGGGGTTTGACTCGGTATCTTCAACATATGTTGACATGTCGAGATTTATAAGCGCGTTGCCCGCGTAAGGATCTACAACGGGATCGTCACCGCCGGGGCCGGGCGTCGGGGGTGCTATAGGATCTGTATCTTCAACGGGAGCTATAGCCGTGTTTTCATTGTATGTATCTTTTTCTGCATTATAAAGATTTTCAATGTCTTCTGCAAACATTGCTTCATCATATACCTGGATTTCGCCGAAGTATATGTCCATCGGCCAGAATGTTTTTGCACCGCTTTCTTTGTCCGGATTTACCGAGCCGATGAAGTAATCGCCGCCGAAGCAAAGCTTAGCTTCTTTTACTTCACCTTCCGGCTGTTCAACCGTCTGATACGCAACTTCATTTCCGTTTACGTAAACTCTCATTTTCTTAGCGTAAGAGTCCGTTGTGGAATTGTATTCATATTCGGGGTTTGTAATAACAAACTGTGCCCACTTGCCCGCAGCGTCGGCTGTGATGTCGGCGCGCATAGAGCTTACTTCGTCTTTTTTGCCGCAAATCTTGAAAGCTGCATTTTGCGCCGTATCGCTTACGGAATTTGAATTGAGCTCCATGAGCGTCATGGGTGTCTCAGCTGTTCCGTCATCATATACCGCAAAGTACTGGAGTAAGCCGATTATATTCTGACCTAAGTACGGAGTATATTTAGCCCAGAATACGATTGTATTATTGCCTTCTTCAAGCGCGGACTCATCAATAACGCGGAATCTGTTTTTATCGTCGCAGGCTTTTTGATTCTGCGTCATGTGAAGGAAAGGTACGTTTCCGCCGTCCATGTTTGTAAACGTGCCTTTATTCAGCACCATGCTGTTCCAGCCGCCGCCATAATACTGCGAAGACATGGTAACTTTTGTTGACTCATTAAGCGAGCCGTTGTTTGTAATACTGCCTATGCTTGTTGTAGCCGTATAGGGGTCTGTGGTTGTGTCCTTAACATATGTAGAATAGTCAAGGTCTACGAGTTTTTCAGGATCTGCGTATGCCACAAGGCTTGCGGGTATAACCGTCGCAAGCATAAGTATGGCAACAAACAGAGCCAGAAACATTCTGCACTGTTTTCTCATCTTTTTCATACTCTCCTTATGTTTTTTTCCGGTTTTTGCGAAAAGCCGTAAAACTTTGTATTGTTAGATAGGTGCAGGCACCAAGACGCATATCCCTAAAGCGACCCGATGCTTTAAATACTGTTCGTAAAAACAAACAATAAACACTTATAGTTAATATATCACTTTTTTACATGTTTGTCAATGGATTTGCAACCGGCGCAATACCGCAAAACCGCCAATTTACCGATAAACAAAGGGATTTTTCACCATGTAGAAAATCAGCCCCGTAATTTGGTTATTTTCCACAAAAAAAAGCAGCGGCAATTTGCCGCTGCTTTTTGATGCAATGTTTATTTTATAAGCGTTTTAGCTTTCTGAACCGACTGTCCGAGGCCCTTCCATGTGTAAACAATAAGTTTTCCGGCGCCTGCGGGCACAGATATATTAAAGCTGCCTTCGCCGTTTGCAAAAGCGGCGCCCGTTTCTAAAAGCTTGCCGTTTGCGTCATATACCGCCGCAAATACGGTTACGCCCGTTTCGGTATTTTCGTCAAAATCTATTGTAACGGTATCGCCGGCGTTTACATTTTCAATGCTGTTTATTACATTTCCCGCGGCGTTTTTAACAGTAATTCCGTTATAAACCGCGTTATCGTAAACGCTTCTTTCTCTCTCGTATATGGATGTAACGCCTGCAGATGAGAGAGCGCCCGAATAAACCTTAACGTCCGCAAAGCTTATGTCGCCAGCTATATACTGACCTACTTCTGTGCAGCCGAGACCTATCCACGCCTCAGAAATCGTGTGACCGCCGAGGCTTAAATCTTCGGTTGCCTTCAGCCCGCCGTCAACATAAACGAGAGCCGTTGTCACGCCGCCCGTAAACTTCGGAATTGTCATAACAACATGGTGCCACTGTCTTGAATTATCTATTTCAAAAGTATTTACAACCCAGTTGTCGCTCCATATATATCCTTCTTCGTCAGTTTCAAGCGACGCCTGCCATACTCTGGCTCTTGAGTTTGTGCCGTCCGCCTGGTTTCTATATGTTCCGTCGTCGCGCTTTACGTTAAACTGCGCTATCGGGCAGTAAGCTCTTTCGGGAGGCTGTTTTGATATGGGGTCTACGTTTGTCCAGAACGAAAGCGATATATCCTGCGACTTAAACGCGTCAGCCGTAATGGTTATGTTTTTAGTGTTTGTTACGGCTTCGGGATTTGGGTTGCTGTGGCTTATTCTCATAACCTTCTTTGAAGGCGACAAATCGTTTTTGTCATAGAGATAGTCCGTTGTAAGCGCAACGGTGTCTGTAGAATGCGCGTTTATCGCGGCGCTTTTAAGCGTGCCTGCGTTAACTATTCCCGACGCGCCCGTTTTGCTGCCGGGTGCAAAGTCCGAAAGGTCTAAATCAATAAGCACTTCACCTTCGTCAACCGGAGCCGTCAAAACAACGAGCGTTGCAGTGAGTTCGAGCTCTTTATATCCGTCTTTTGTAAGCGTTGCGGTTATGGGATATACCCCGCATTCCGTTGCTCCAGTAAAAGGAGCGCCGCCGCATTTATAAGTGATATTTACGTCTTCAGTTGCATTTTCGCCGGCAGTAACTTCTATGTTATGGCTTTCGCCGTCAAAAAATACGTTTTTGCTCTCAAACGAATAACCCTTTATTGTCTGAAGCTGTACGCCGCTGCCGTTAAATCTGTAAAACCGGTCATTGTAAAGGTCTGAAACTTCATCTGCCGTGAGCGCGCCCGCCGTGACTTTAATGTCACCCAGGGACACGTCCTTCGGATAATATATAGTATGTTTCCCGTCGCCGTCGCCCGCGAAAAAGAGCTGCGCGTTTACAAGCGTACCTTCAGGTCTTTCTATTGTCTTTGAAATTATCTCTTCGCCGTTTACATAGACCTTAAGCGTTTTTGAGCCGTCCTCGTACATGGGGTTTACTATTGTATAAAACGCCCATTCGCCGTCCGCATCGCTGAGGTCCGCGCCGTTTGTGCTCCAATCGTCATAAATCTTGAAAGTCGAAGAATTGTCCGTTGTCAGTTTTAAAAGCTTATAGTCGTCCGCGTTATATGTAACTCTGTAATGCAAAAGGCTTCTTCTCTCTTTTGGGGAAGGTCCTGTTTTCATCCAGAACGAAATTGTGTTTGACTGCGTTTCAAGAACCTGATCTTCTATAAAACGCCTGTTGTTATCCGCCTGCTCAAGCTCATCGTTTTGAGAATAATGCAGATAATATGTTGTGCCGCCCGCCCCGTTTGTAAGTGACTCTTTCACTAGGCTCTGATTTGTATATGTGCTTGTACGGTCGCTCATAACAACTCTTGTTTTGTCGCCGCGCGCGCCGACGTTTATTACGTTTCCTATTGAGTTTGTTGAATCGTTTGCGTTTGTCGTTTTATCACTCTGATAGCCGGACATATCAAGGTCGATCAAAGTAGTGCCGTCATCGTAAAGCGGCACTTCCGGCTCGGGGAATTCACTTGAAGGATCGTCTTCTACGGAGCCTTCGTATTTTGGTTTTTCACCCATGTAAACCTTATATACCTGCGAGGGGTTAAGTTCACCGTTATATACTTCTACATCGTTAAACGAAATATAGTCGGGATAGTAAATCGCATGGTTTCCTTCGCCTTCGCCCGCAAAGTAAAGCTTCGCCGTTTGAAGCGTGCCCGTTGCCTTCTTTATCTTTCTGCTGAAGCGCACCGTTCCGTTTACATATACTTTAACGAGCTTTGAGCCGTCTGCGTATGCGGCGCTTGTAATTGCGTAATGCGCCCACTGTCTGTTTGCCTCGGCGTTTATGTCCTCATTGGCGTCCTTGTCCCAGCCGTTGCAAACAGAGAGCGACTTTGTTGAAGATTCCGTACAAAGTCTTACTATATCTGTTTTGTTGCCGCTTGTGTCATACGCGGCAAGGTTTACTATAGACCTTCTCTCATTCTGCGGTTTAACCTTTGCCCAGAACGAGATTGTATTTGCCTGTGAGTCAAGTATTTTGTCTTCTATATATCTTTCTCCGTTATTATCCTGAACCATGTCGGAGTTTTTGGAGAAATTCAGATATGAAACCGTTTCGTTCTCCGCTGTCGTAAACGTCTTCTTGTCAAGACTTTGGTTATGAGCCGTTGTATATGACGAGAAAACCGTCTTTGTACTGTTGCCGCGCGAGCCGTTATTTTGTACGCCGCCTATATTGCCTGACGAAGCGGGGTTTGTTGTTGTATCCTTTTCATAGCCTTCAAAGTCAAGGTCAATAAGCTTTGAAGGGATTGAAACTTTATCCCAGTCGACCTCCTCCGCTCCGAGTGGACGCGTCTCGGGATCGTATACGGGACAGTTTGCTTCCATCTGCTCAAACGTTGGAATATCTCCCGTGTTCAGCTTATACAAATATGCGAAAATTTCTTTTTGGAAAAGCGGCCACCAATGTATGCCCCAACTTTTGGGACACTCAATTGTTGTTATAAGACCTTCCTTGTTGTTGCCCGTGCTTTCAATCGCTTCTTTGGCGCGCAGGGCGTTTGTTTTATAGTTTGTCTCATTAGGGTCATTGCCTATTTCGCCGAGACCCCATGTCATAAGAACGAAAGCGTCCTCATCCTTAGAGAGATAGATGTCACTTGCGTGATTATAAAGTCCCCAGTTGCCTTCGCCGAGATAATAGCTGGCGGAAGGACTTAAGCAGCCAATGTATTTAAGCTGCTCGCTGTACATTGTGCCTGCATAAAGCGCCGTCATACCGCCCATTGAGTAACCCGCCATGGCAATTTCTTTTGACGTATCAATTTTCGGTGAAAATGTGCCGTTTTGGATTTTTGTAAGCAATGTCGGCAGCTGCTGGCGCACATAGTTTTCAAAATCAATAGCGTCCGGCAGTTCTGTTTTGCCCATGTTTTCCCTTTCAATATCGGGGAAGATTACCACCATAGGCTCAAATGTGCCCGCCTTAACCCAGTTGCTTATAAACTCGGGCGCGTGCTGTCTCATGGAGTTTACGTTTCCTCTGCCGTGAACAAGGATAAAAGCGCGGTATTTGCCTTCTGCTTTCGGGACCATATAGTACCCCTTGTTTCTCGGCCCGAAGTTATACGGTGTTACGTAGTAGTCATACGGGTCTTCATCCGCGGCCGCCGTCAAAAAAGACGCGGGCAAAAGCGTTACAAGCATTACAAACGCCGCCAAAACCGCGATTAAAGACAAAAGTTTTCTGTTTTTTTTGAGTTTCATATTCATACTCTCCCTTCATATTTTTCCCTATAAATTTATTATACTACCTCTGTTTTTCCGTTGTCAACACAAAAAAGCCGCGGCAAAATTGCCGCGGCTTTTTAAAGTTAAATTATTCTTCTTCGCCAAACCAATCAGCGGGAACTACCTGTGTTATTTCAAACGTTGCAATAGTTCTGCCGCCTTCGCGCAAAGCGCCTTCCTGGCCGAGATACATGAAACGGAATACATCGTCAAATGCCATCTCTATCCATACGTCTTCGTATGTTTCGCCGGGCACGAGATCCTCGCTTTCCCAACAGTCCTCTTCTTCGTTATACACGTCATTATATACTACACATGTACTGTCCGTGGAGCCTATATAGCACTGCGGCTTGTATGAGCCGTCGCCCGCCATTTTATTCGTTCTGCCGCCTTCTTCTTTTGTAAGTACTTTTACTTTTGCATAGAAAGCATTTGCCGACGTAAGGTCTACATTGTCGCTGATAAGAGCTTCGCCGCGATTTATATTTGCTCTTGCCGCTTCACTTGTTTCGCCGAGACCGGAAAGCAGTATACCTACGTTATCGCCTTTCTCCGCTTCGTCCATCATTTTCCTAAACATTTCAATGCCTTCAACGTCAACATCTACATAGCTGCCGTCAAGTTTTGCGAGTCTTATGGTATCTCCGACAGTCACTTTGCCGTTTTCAACACGTCCCGTTGCAATAAGACCGCGGCCCTCAATCCAGAAAATGTCTTCAACGTACATAAGGAAATCGTCACTTGAAAGGTCGTTTACTGCGCCGGAGCCTACATATGTAAGCCTGAATTCCGCCGTTGCCTGATTACCGTCCGCGTCTGTTACGATGCAGTAAATTACCGGGAACGCCGCTATGGCTTTGTTGCCGTCCGCATAAAACGTCATAGCTCCCGCCTCGTTATCGTAATCTACAACATTAAAGCCAGCATCTATTGCTGCCTGGTCGTCTATCTCAGCGTACCATGTTGATTTATGAACATTGATTCTTCTGCCTTTCCATTCGTATGTATAAGGCGCCTTTCCGCCTTCAACTACTGCCTGAAGCGTATAATCGATACCGGGCTCAACTTCTACCGTTTCGGGGTCAGCCGTAACTACAAGTTCTTCCTCTTCGTCATCGCCTTTTTCGGGGTCTTTTTCGGGATCTTTATCTTTGTCAGTATCTTTATCCTTGTCGTTATCTTTATCGGAATCCTTGCCTGCATTTTCGGGGTCGCCCATTGTAAACTCTTTGCGCGCGTCATCGTTCATCATACGCGTAAGTATTGCCGCAACCTCACTGCGCTTAATATTTGCGGCGGGATTGCAGTTATGGTCTTTATCAACACCCGTTAAGATACCTGCGCGGTAGAGCTTATAAACGGCGTCATAGTATTCCGCGCTTGATTTAACGTCCGGAATAGAGCCGTCTTCTATGTAGTTTATCGGTTTTAATGCTTCTTCGGGAAGGCTGTTTGCGAAAATTTCCATGTAGCCCGCGCGTGTTGCGAGTTTATCCCAGCTGTAACCCTTTTTGATAATACCGTTGTCGTTACAGTATTCAACGTAAGAATCATACCAGGGGTCGCCCGAAACTTTAAGCGTAACTTTGCCTTCTACGTAGTACTGGTTCATGCATGCCGCAAGCTTTACGGCTTCCGCATAAGTCATGTTGTCATCGGGCATAAACATATCTTCCGTTTTGCCGTTTATAAGGCCCATCATCCATGCGCTGTCAACGTCATCGTAAAACCAGTCCGTTTTTTTAACGTCCTTAAACGGAAGATCTGCCCTCGCCATAACCGGCATCACCATAACGCTTGCCAAAAGGCACACTGCAAGCACTAATCCTAATAGTTTTTTCATAAAAAATATCCTCCTTCTCGCGGCTTTGCCGCATTATATTATAATCATCCAACTCCGGCGAAAACTTCAATTATTTCAAATTCTGCAATCGTTCTGCCGCCTTCGCGGAGATAGCCTATTTTGCCGGGATACGCGAACACGGAATCGTTTGTAAGAGTAAGCCAAACGCTTTCGTATGTCTCGCTGGGCTGAAGCTCTGTTTCTATCCACGCATCGCCCTCTTCGTCATACTCTTCGTATTCAACCGACGCGGTGTAATCGCACGTGCCTATATAAAGCTGCGGCATATATGTGCCGTCGCCGGAAAATCCCGTGCTTCTGCCGCCTTCTTCTTTTGAATATACTCTGAGATTTACAACCATACTCTGTACGCCCGTAAGACCCGCGTTATCGCTAACCAGCGCGTTGCCGCGCTCTATATTTGCTTTTGCCTCTTCGTTTGTATCTCCGAGGCCCGATATAAGCAAGCCTACGTTATCGCCAACGTCTGCTTCGTCCATCATTTTCTTAAACATTTCAATGCCTTCGACCGTTACTTTCTTTTCGCTGCCGTCGGCTCTTAATAGTTTTATTTTGTCGCCCTTATAAACCTTTCCGTTTTCAACTCTGCCCGTTGCAACAAGGCCGCGGTCTTCTATCCAGAAAATGTCTTCAACATACATGAGAAAATCATTTTTTGCAAGGTCGTTTAAAGAGCCTCCTCCCATGTACTCAAGCTCAAAGGTAACCAAAACTTCAGCGCCTTCATCGTCGGTGACTCTGCAGCAGATTTCGGGATATGCTTTTACGGCATTGCCGCCGTCAACATTGAAGGTAAAGCTGCCGTCATCGCCGTAATCCACGGAATGGAAACCGACATCAACCGCTTCCTGAGTTTCAAAGTCCAGGGTCTCTGTGCTCTTGCCGGCTTTGCGGCACGCATACCATTCATATGTATAAGGCTCTTTGCCGCCGGAAGCCTTAACTTTTATTGTAACTTCCTCGTTACCCGGAGGCACCTGTACTGTGTTGCTAAAAGCGGTAGTTACCGTAAGAGGTTTTTCGCTTTGAGTATAACTTACCGTTGTGTTGTTGTCAGCGTCGTCATGGTCGCCTTTTTCTTCGTATTTGTCTTTTACTTTTTCTATATCTTTATACTCGCCCATTGTAAACTCCTGTCGGTAGCTTACATCCATCATACGCGTAATAATAGCCGCAACCTCACAGCGCTTAATGTTAGCTTCGGGGCTGCAGTTATGCTCTTTATCTACGCCCGTTAAAATTCCCGCGCGGTAGAGCTTATAAACGGCGTCATAGTATTCCGCGCTTGATTTAACGTCCGGAACAGAGCCGTCTTCTATATAGTTTATCTCTTTAAAAGCTTCATCGGGCAGGCTGTTTGCGAAAATTTCAATATAGCCTGCTCTTGTTGCGTTTTTATCCCAACTGTAGCCTTTTTTGATTATACCGTTGTCGTTGCAGTATTCAACATAAGTATCATACCAAGGGTCGCCTGAAGGCTTTAAAGTTACCTTGTCTTCGTTATACAGCTGGTTCATGCAAGCCGCAAGTTTAACGGCTTCCGCATATGTAAGATAATCGTCCGGCATAAAAAGGCCGTCCGCTTTACCGTCTATAAGACCCATGCTGTGCGAATACTCAACTACCTCGTAAAACCATGTGTCATAGCCCGCGTCTGAAAAAGACGGCGTAGGTTTCATAGCCGAAACCTGCAGCGCAAAAACGCCGATTGCCATACAAAGCGCAAGCGATATACATAGTATTTTCTTCATGTTTGCTGCCTCCTTGTTGTGTTTTAAAATACTCTATAATTTTATCATTTTTTATGTTTTTTGTCAATACACAAAAGGCGCGGCAAAATTGCCGCGTGTAGGTTTGTCAATGATGTGTTACAAAATTTCTAAAACACTTCGCCATTATCAAGGAAAGCTTTTATGTAATCGGCAGGAGCTTTCCAGTTGAGAGGACGCATAGGAAACTTGTTATAGTTATAGTTGTGTACCTTTAA
>JAFZQX010000039.1 GCA_017620205.1 Clostridia bacterium
AGACATAAATTCAAAAAGCCTGCTTATGCAGGCTTTCATTAAGTCTATTAATAATTGCACTCGCAAAATTTTTATATTATTATCCCGTGCCTTTTGCGGTCTGTGCGATTTTAACAAGCCCGGGGCGCAGGAAAAATAGTGCAGAACGGGACAGACTGAACCCGAAGGCGTACATAGGTACGTCGAGAGGTGAAGTTTGCTCGTAGCAAAATGCATAAATTCAAAAAGCCTGCTTATGCAGGCTTTCATTAAGTCTATTAATAATTGCACTCGCAAAATTTTTATATTATTATCCCGTGCCTTTTGCGGTCTGTGCGATTTTAACAAGCCCCAAACTTAGGGTTTGAGCATTGTGCCTATACCTGCATCCGTAAATATTTCAAGCAGAATACAGTGCGGCACACGCCCGTCAATGATATGCACTCTTGAAACACCGTTATCAATAGCTTCAATGCACGATTTAACTTTAGGTATCATACCGCCGCTTATTGAGCCGTCGTCAATTCTTGAAAGAGCTTCTTCTTTGCTTATTTCAAAAATAACGTTGTCGTTTTCGTCATGAACGCCGTCAATATCCGTAAGATAAATAAGCTTTTCGGCTTTCATTGCCTTTGCAACGGCAGACGCTACGGCGTCCGCGTTTATGTTATAGCTCTGACCGTTTTTGTCAATACCTATAGGCGCGATAACGGGGATATACTCGTCTTCCGTCATGTGCTTTATAAGCTTATCGTTTACCTTTACGACATCGCCAACAAAGCCGATATCTGTTTTAACGCCGTCAACTTCCGTATAGTGCTTTTCGCACTGTAAAAGTCTGCCGTCAATACCCGAAAAACCAACGGCTTTGCCGCCTACGTCGGAAATCTTTGAAACTATCTCTTTGTTTGTCTTTCCGACAAGCACCTGCTGCGCTATTCTAACGGTATCCTCGTCAGTTACGCGCAGACCGTTTATAAATTCGCTTTCAATATTGTATGTTTTAAGCGCAGCCGAAATATCCGGACCGCCGCCGTGAACAACTATGGGGTTTGCGCCTACGAATTTAAGAAGCGTTATGTCCTGCATAACGGAGTGCTTAAGCTCCTCGCTTTTCATAGCGTTTCCGCCGTATTTAACAACTATTGTTTTCTTATTGAGCTTCTGTATGTAGGGAAGAGCCTCAATAAGAATATTCGCTTTGTTTATAACTTGATCCATGTTCATAAAGTAAATACCTCTCTTTACAGATAAGCCGGAACCATATCGATTCCCGTATCCTCGTCAAAGCCGAGCATGATGTTCATGTTCTGAACTGCCTGACCTGCCGCGCCCTTTAAAAGGTTGTCTATGCAGGAAACTATTATAGCTCTTTGAAGGCGCTTGTCAACCGCGACACCGATATCTATAAAGTTTGAGCCCGCAACGTTTTTAACCTCGGGCAAAACGCCTGAGGGCATAACGCGTACAAAACGCTCGCCTTTGTAAAACTCTTTGTAAATATCGCAAAGCTCTTCGGTAGTAATATCTTTTTTAAGATTTGCGTACATTGTTGATAAAATACCGCGGTTCAAGGGGATAAGATGAGGCGTAAACGAAAGGCGAACCTCTTCACCCGCGAGAATTGAAATCTCCTGCTCAATTTCCGACGTATGCTTATGCGTTGCAACGCCGTATGCCTTCATCGTTTCGTTTACTTCGCAGTAAAGATTAGGTATCTTCGCGCCGCGGCCCGCGCCGGTAACGCCGCTTTTGGCATCTATTATAATATTCTTCGTGTCAACCGCTTTTGAAGCAACTGCCGGGGCTAAACCCAAAATAGAGCAAGTTGTATAGCAGCCGGGGTTGCCTACGAGTTTCGCGCTTTTTATCTTTTCTCTGTAAAGCTCGGGCATGCCGTAAACGGAAATATCTAAAAGCTCGGGGGCTGTATGGGTTTGTCCGTACCACTGCTCATAAACCTTTGCGTCGTTATATCTGAAATCGCCGCTTAAATCTATTATAGTTAAACCCTTTTCGTAAAGCGCGGGGATAACTTCCTTTGACGCGCCGTGCGGCAGAGCCGTAAACACGAGATCGCATTTCTTCGCGATTACGTCAATATCTATTTCTTCACACTCTTTATCGAGTATACCTCTCAAATTTGTATAAATGTCAGAAATCTTCTGGCCGCCGTAGCTGTGAGAGCCCAAAAAAGTAAGCTCCACGCCCTTGTGGCCCGAAAGAAGTCTGCAAACTTCAACACCCGCATAGCCGGTTGCGCCCAAAACGCCAACTCTAACCATCAGAGCACCTCCTTAGAATATATGCTAAAATTATACATGAATATTTATAAAAATGCAATACTTTTTTTAAAAAAGCATTTTATAACATAGGAAATTGCGCGCGAAAGTGCGCGGTTTGTTTGTTTCAAAAAAGCGGGCCTACTTGGCCTCCAAGAATGGGGATCAGGGGGTTGAAGCGTTTATAACGCTTTTTTATACTAATAAATGTAACTGCAAAGCTTAAAATTATGCACAATTTCGTAAAAATATGCAAAAAGTTCCGTTCATTGTTTGTTCACAGTAAATTCAAAATTTATTTTATAAGAAAGTATTGACTTTTTTGGCGCTAAGTGGTATCTTATTAGTAGTTTAGCACTCATACGCTCCGAGTGCTAACAACGCGAGGTGAGATGTATGGAGCTAAGCGAAAGAAAAAAGCAGATTTTACAGGCCGTGGTTGATGATTACATCAAGACGGCGGAGCCTATCGGCTCGCGTACGATCGTAAAAAGACACGATATAAATTTAAGCCCCGCAACTATCCGCAACGAGATGGCGGATCTGGAGGATATGGGTTTTCTTGAAAAGCCGCATACATCTGCCGGGAGAATTCCTTCAAAAACGGGATACAGGTTTTATGTTAATTCTCTTATGCGAAAATCGAAGCTGTCGCTTGAGGAAACTGAAAAACTCCGAATGGCGCTTGAAGAGAGAATGGGCGAGATGGACGCGCTTATTGCGGAAGCGTCAAACATTGTATCGCGCCTGACAGCTTATACGGTTATAGCCGCGGCGCCTAGAGCAAAAAATCTTACCGTGAAAAGCATTAAGCTTTTGCCGCTTGGCGGTAATAATTTACTGCTTTCTATTATAAACAGTATCGGCATTGTTAAAAATGCGGGCATAGAGCTTTCAAAAGTGCCGGACGACAATTTTGTTTACGCATATTCAAAGCTTTTGTCGGAAACGCTTTGCGGCAAATCTCCGCACGACCTCTCCGAAGAACAGCTTTCCGAACTTCAGAGAAAAGCCTCGGACTACCCTGAATTTTATAAAAAGGTTATATCATACCTATTTGAGTGGTTTGAGCAAAGCGCGAGAGGCGGAGTTTACGCCGACGGCGTTGTAAATATCTTCAATCACCCCGAGTATAACGATATAGAACGCGCCAAAAAGTTTATAGGCTTTCTGGACGATAAGGAAAATATCATGGGCTTGCTGGATGGCGGCGGCGATAAGCTTGATATAAAAATAGGTGATGAAAACGGCAGGGAAGAACTTGCAGACTGCAGCGTTGTCACGGCAAACTACAATGTAGGCGATAAGATGCAGGGCAGCATAGGCGTTTTGGGGCCGATGAGAATGGACTATTCAAGAGTTATTTCTTCTCTTGAAGTTATAACGGACAGACTGAACTTTTTAATATACAAAATGTTTTTTGAGTAAGAAAGGAAACATAATATGGAAGAGAACAAAGAAAAGGTAGAAGTGGCGGAGACCGAAGAAGAAATAAAAGAGCCGGAGTGTGAAGCGGCTGAAGAGGAAACTGAAAAAGAAGACGATGAGCTTTCTTTGGCGCTTAAAGCGGCAGCCGAATATAAAGACAAATTCTTAAGAGTTTCCGCGGAATACGATAATTTCAGAAAGAGAACGCAGAAAGAAAAGGAAAGTCTTTTCTCAGACGGTAAAGCGGCATGTGCCGCATCTCTTTTACCGCTTGCGGACAATATGGAAAGAGCCTTGGCGGCTGCCGATGAAGACAGCGGCGCGGACGGAATCTTGGAAGGACTTAAGATGATTTCAAAACAGCTTTCCGATATTTTTAAAAGCCTTTCAATAGAAGAGATTCCCGCAAAGGGTGAACAGTTTGACCCCGAGCTTCACAATGCGGTTATGCATATAGAAGATGAGGCGGTAGACGATAACACCGTAGTTGAAGAATTTCAAAAAGGTTATATGATGGACGGAAAAGTGCTCCGTCACAGCATGGTTAAAGTTGCAAACTAACTTATTTTAATATAAGCCCTAAAGGCGAAAGGAGTTTTATATCATGAGTAAAATAATAGGAATCGATTTAGGTACCACAAACTCTTGTGTGGCAGTTATGGAAGGCGGCGAGCCTGTTGTTATAGCAAACGCTGAAGGCGCGAGAACAACTCCGTCTGTTGTTGCGTTTACAAAAACCGGAGAACGTCTTGTAGGTCAGGTGGCTAAAAGACAGGCAATCACCAACCCCGACAGAACTGTTATCTCAATCAAAAGAGATATGGGTACGGATAAAAAGGTTGATATTGACGGCAAAGCATACACACCCCAGGAAATTTCCGCAATGATTTTGCAGAAGCTTAAAGCGGACGCAGAAAGCTATCTCGGCGAAACCGTTACGCAGGCTGTTATAACAGTTCCGGCATACTTCTCGGACGCACAGCGTCAGGCAACAAAGGACGCCGGCAAAATCGCGGGTCTTGAAGTTCAGAGAATTATAAACGAGCCTACGGCAGCTTCTCTTGCATACGGCATGGATAAGAACACAGACCAGAAGATAATGGTTTATGACCTCGGCGGCGGTACGTTCGACGTATCTATCCTTGAAATCGGCGACGGTGTTTTTGAAGTTCTCGCTACAAGCGGCAACAACAGACTCGGCGGCGATGATTTTGACGAAAGAATAATTAAATGGATTTGCGAAGAGTTTAAAAAAGAGAGTGGCGTTGATTTAACTTCTGATAAAATGGCAATGCAGCGCCTTAAAGAAGCGGCCGAAAAAGCTAAAATAGAGCTTTCGGGCGTAACGTCTTCAAACATAAATCTGCCGTTTATTACGGCTGACGCAACAGGTCCGAAGCATCTTGACTTAACGCTTACAAGAGCTAAATTTAACGAACTGACAGCTGATCTTGTAGAAGCTACAATGGGACCCTCCAGAAACGCTTTGAGCGACGCGGGCATAGCTCCGAATCAGATAGACAAGGTACTCCTTGTAGGCGGCTCCAGCAGAATTCCCGCCGTTTACGAAGCAGTTAAAAACCTCACGGGCAAAGAGCCGCACAAGGGCATAAACCCGGACGAATGTGTTGCTGTAGGCGCGGCTATTCAGGCAGGCGTACTTTCGGGCGACGTTGAAGATCTTGTTTTACTTGACGTTACTCCGCTTTCACTCGGTATCGAAACAATGGGCGGCGTATTCACAAGACTTATCGACAGAAACACAACAATTCCTACAAAGAAGAGCCAGATTTTCTCAACCGCGGCAGACGGTCAGACGAGCGTTGAAGTTCACGTTCTCCAGGGTGAACGCGAAATGGCGGCATACAACAAAACTCTCGGCAGATTTTCTCTTACAGGCATTCCTGCAGCGCCACGCGGTGTTCCGCAGATAGAAGTTACGTTTGATATAGACGCAAACGGCATCGTTCACGTATCGGCTAAAGATATGGGTACGGGCAATGAGCAGAATATCACGATAACGGCTTCTACAAACCTTTCGGATGACGAAATCGATAAGGCTGTAAAAGAAGCTGAGCAACACGCCGCAGAGGATAAGAAAAAGAAAGAAGAAGTTGACGTTAGAAACAACGCGGATCAGCTCGTATACCAGACGGAAAAAACAATGAAGGACCTCGGCGACAAGCTCGCTCCCGAAGATAAAGCGGCAATCGATCCGCTGCTCGAAAGCCTTAAAACGGCACTTCAGGGCACAGATACGGACGCTATCAAAAATGCAAGCGAAGCTTTAAGTCAGAAATTCTATGAAATTTCTTCAAAGCTTTACCAGAACGCAGGCCCGCAGGGCGCGCCCCAGGGCGATCCCGCAGCAGGTGCGCAGGGCGCGGACGGCGCTTACAATGCAGACTACAACGTTGTAGATGACGACAACAACAATCAACAATGATTAGTGTGATTAAGGGCTGCGGCTTTTGCCGTAGCCCATATAACCGAAAGGGTATACTTTTATGGCTAAAAGAGACTATTATGAAGTTCTGGGCGTGCCCAAGACGGCGAGCGATGACGAGATAAAAAAAGCATACAGAAAGCTTGCTAAAAAATACCACCCCGATTTGAATAAAGACAACAAGGACGCGGAGGCGAAGTTTAAAGAAGTTGGCGAGGCGTATGAAGTTTTAAGCGACAAAGATAAGCGCGCGAGGTATGACGCATACGGCCACGCGGGCGTAGACCCGAATGCTGCAGGCGGTGCGGGTTACGGCGGTTTTGACGGCTTCGGCGGATTTGATGTCGGCGATATATTCGATTCTATTTTCGGCGGAGGTTTCGGAGGCGGCGGCAGACGTGCAAACCGTGCGCAGAAGGGCGCGGATATTGGTATAGCACTTACAATTTCTTTTGAAGAAGCGGCGTTCGGAACAAAGAAAACAATAGAGCTAAACGTGCTCCATCAGTGCGAAACGTGTCATGGCAGCGGCGCTAAGGCGGGCACATCGCCGGAAACTTGTCCTACGTGTCACGGCACGGGTCAGGTGCGTGCAAGCATGGGCTTTTTCTCTACTACGAGAACGTGCGATGCGTGCCGCGGAACAGGTAAGATTATTAAAAATCCGTGCGATACTTGCCGCGGTCAGGGTCTCATTCGCAAGCGCAAGAAGATAGACGTGTCAATCCCCGCAGGTATTGACAACGGACAGAGAATTTCCGTGAGAGGACAGGGCAACGCGGGCAAAAACGGCGGTCCTGCGGGCGATATTATTATCACAATACAAGTTACGCCGCACCCGATTTTCGTGCGCCGCGGAGACGATGTTTTGTGCTCCGTACCGTTGACTTTTGCGGAAGCGGCTTTGGGCGCCGAGATAGAAGTGCCGACCTTGGACGGCAAAATTAAATATACTATCCCGGAAGGTACGCAAAACGGAGATACGTTTAAGCTGCGCGATAAGGGTATTACACATATTGCAAGCAGAGGGCGCGGTGATCAGATACTTAGTATAAGGGTTGAAGTGCCGAAAAACCTCACATCAAAACAGAAAGACATGCTCCGTGCGTTTGCCGAGGAGATAGGCGAGAAGAACTATAAAGAGAAAAAAAGTTTTCTTGACAAAATAAAGAAGTATATGAAATAGCCAAAAGGCGGTGTCTTAGACATCGCCTTTTGTTTTTGTGTCAACGAAAACCACGCGATAGTCGCGTGGTTCAAAAAAGGTTAACCGATGAGAAAAAATCCTCCGTTTGTGGTATAATTGTAAAGACCTGCCAGTCAAAACAAAAAACAAACGGAGGATTTATTGATGAAAAA
>JAFZQX010000010.1 GCA_017620205.1 Clostridia bacterium
CCCGCGGGACCCATTTATGGGTAGTAAGTAGTAATTGCATGGCTGGCAGGCCAATTAAAAACGCACTTGTGCGTTGCCAGTAAAGGTTAGGGCTATGCCCGAAAATGAAATACCACCCGCTATGCGGGTGGATATTTATTAAAATCTTGACATAAGAATGCGCTTGTGTTAGTATGAAATAAAGAAAAATAAAAGGAGAACGGGCTGATGAAAAAAATAAGCATTGTTTTATGCGTATTAATGATTTTTAGCTTTGCATGTACGGCTTTTGCGGACGGAAACTATACGGTTTCGGATTGGGCTGCGGATGAGGTTAAAAAAGCTGAGGAGCTGAGGCTTATACCCGCGGAAATGCCAAATGATTTAACGGGCAATATAACAAGAAGAGAATTTGCCGAAACGGCAGTAAATCTTTTCGAAGTTTTGTCAAAAGAGGACGCAAATTTTGTTGAATGTCCTTTTACCGATATAAGGGATGATGATGCCAGAATAATGCAGGCGTATACGCTGGGGATTACAATGGGCGTTTCCGAAACAGAGTTTGCGCCTGATTTGAGCATTACGCGCGAACAGCTTGCGACAATGCTCCTTAGAACAATTGTTCTGTCAACATATGCAGACCCTACAAAAGCGCGTGATATAAGCGGCGCAAAGAAGTTTGATGACGACAATCTTATTTCGGATTATGCAAAAGAAGCAACATATTTTATGAGCAGTTGCGGAATAATAAAAGGCGTTGACGAAACGCATTTTGACCCGCAAAATACCGCCACAAGAGAACAGGCAATACTGCTGGCGCTGAGAATATATGATTCTTTTGAAGAATTAAGGATTAATATAAAAAAGGAGTGAAAAAGTGAATAATAAGAGGAACGTTATTATATCGCTCATACTTGTTTTGGGTATTTTAACCGCGTTTATTACCGGCTGTGCAGGAAGCGGCACCGGAGATAAGGATACTGTTTCCAAGCCTAAAAAGACAGTTGTTAAAAAAGAAGAAAAACCCCAAGATGACAATAATACAGATAATAAAGATTCAGAAAAGAAAGAAGAGGCTAAAAAGGAAACTGAAAACGCAAATTTAGTTTTGACAATGTCCGGCGATGAGAAAAGAGAAGTAAACATTTTCTTCAGCAATTTCTGCGAGGCGTTTATGTCGGATTACTCAAAAGACGACAGAGATAATTATTTTCTTATAAGCTTTGCGTTTATACATAATATGTTGAATAGATCGGGCGGCATTGAGTTTGGAAGCGAAAGAATGGGTGTTTCGGCGGAAGCTGTCAACAAAACGCTTGACAAATATTTTGGAGTAAGCGTGCCGCTTGAAAGCGCTGCTCCGGAGTATGGGCACGAATGGACCTATGAAGACGGCATGTTCTGGACTCCTGCGGCGTCCGGCGAGAGCTATGACTATTTTGCCGTTGTAACCGATATGCGCGATATGGGAGACGGAACATATAAAGCTTTGTATGATGTATATTATGCAGGCTATGACGCGCTGACAGATGAGTATTATTCGTATACAACCGAAAAAGCCGAAAGCGAATGTGAATATATGTACAGCGCAACAGCGGTTGTAAAACCGAAAGAATATGAAGGCAAACAAACATACGAGCTTATAAGCGTTAAACAAAACTAAGAAACCGCATAAAAAGATTAAATTTACAAAGATACGCTGAGATACGCAAAATAATTGCGTATCTTTTTTATTTCTCTTTGAATTGAAGTGTTATTATACTCAATGTGTTTTGGCTATTTTTAACAACAAAACCTATATTAAACGCACAAAGAACAGACTTTTAGCCATGCCGATATGTGATTGTGCACAAAAAAGTCTGTTCTGCCACTCGAAAACAGGTAAAATATTGACATGTTTCGTCTTTGGTGATAATATATTATATATGTTAGTATTTTTTTATAATTTGGTTTAGGATGAAAATCACTTAAAAAACAACAGGTGAGTATTACGGCTTTGGATAATGGTAAAAATGAATCAAAAAAAGAACATAAAAACGACAGATGATTATAAAAAAGAGAATATGCTGTCATATTATCTTTTATTGACAACAATTATTATATGCATGATATCCTCCGGCGGTTTGTTTTGGTATCAGTGTATAATACCGTGTTTGTGTTTGTTTGTTTTAATAATAATAAACCGCAAAAAGATCGCGTTTGATTATTCTGCGCTGCTTATTTTGTTAGTACTGATTTGTTCACTGCTGCCTTTAGCGGGTACGCTGGCGGACAAGCAGTATTGCATTCACGAGTATGAAAAAATTTTATGCTTTGTTTTGGCATATTATGTCGGCGCTGCCATAGATGAAAAGCAAGTTTTGAAAGCAATAGGTTTTTCCGGACTTATCCTGGCGGTTGCCGGATTGCTTAGCTATTGCAATCTTATACGGCTTGATGAATTTGTTTTTAATGACAGAAAGCTTTTGCGCCTGCAGTCATTTGTTAAATATGCAAATACTTCAGCCGCTATATTGGCCGGTTGCTATTTTGCTCTTTTAAAGCTTTATAAGGAAAGCGAAAAGAAGTATTTGCTTTATATAAGCGGATGTGTTCTGACGGCATTGCTTTTGACAGTATCAAAAGCGGCAGTACTTATTTTCCTGTGTATAGCAGCCGCAGTAACCGTAGCAGATATTAAAACAGCAAAAACTATTATATTTCAAGTAATTATATGTATGATAACGGCGGTGCCGTCTCTGTTTCTTGCAAAAAATCATTATTACGGCATTTGTATTTTGGTTATAATAACCGGTATTATTTTCTCGGCAGCCGCAGATAAAAAACTGTTTGTAATAAATATAAAAAACAGCGTATTGGCTGCAATTTACATACTTGGCATAATTGCCGCATTGGCGGCATGTTTATTCCTGAAAAGAGATATATTCATCACGTTGTTCAAGCGATTTGACTATATGTCGGATGCGATGAAGCTTATGAAAAGGCACTGGATTTCAGGCATAGGTCCGGGAGGCTGGAAATACTATCAGTATTCCGTTCAAAGCGTGCAATACGATGTCAGCTATATTCATAACGGATGGCTTCAGTTTTGGCTTGAAAACGGTATTATTGCATTTATATCATTAATAATTCTGCTTATAACAAGCTTATATAATTTGATCAAGAATAAAAACATCTTTGTGTTTGCCGTTTTAATAATGTTTACCATACATTCGCTTGCAGACATAAATATGAGTTTTGCTGTGTTCCTTTTAATATTCGGTCTTGTTATGGGAAACAGTTCGCTCAAAGCAAAAAAAGGGACGGTTTTCAGCATATGCGGTGTTTTCTCTCTGCTTATATGTTTTTTGTTTATTGTTTATATGCTTGGAGAATACTGCATAAGGAGTGGGTTTGAGGATAATTATTTAAAGAAAGATTATAATAAATCTTTAAAATATGCAAAAAATCTGGAAAAAATGTGTCCGTGGGACAGTAAGTTAAAAGTAAGTATCGCAGCATTGGATCCCGACAGCGCAAAAGAAAATCTTGAAAGCGCAGTGATGCTTTCGCCGCTTGACTGGTCGATCTATAAGAATTACATAGAATACTTGATTAATGTCGGCGATAGTATTGACGCTGTACAAGTCACCGAAAAATATATCAGTTTAGCACCCAAGAATGAATTTGTATACAGCGATATTAAAATGATTTTAAAAAAAGCTTATAATAAAGCATTGTGCAGTAAAGAAGAATATGAAACTGCTATTATGAATGCGGAAAGGAGAAGAAAAAGCGAGTCTGTTGTTGACAGAAATGAGCTTTTAAATGAATTGATGTATTAATAATTGAAGGGAGAGGTTATTATGAGAAGGTCAAAGGTAAGAGTAATTTTGGCGTGGACTGTTGCGCTATGTATGCTGTTGCCTTTTGCGGCGCCCGTTTTGTCATATGCAGATGACGGAAACTGGGTGCTGGAATCCGGTGAAAATGTAATTGAGTTGCAAATCGCGCCATATGAAAACAGTTTTGGTTTGATGGTAAACGCAGAGGATCTTGCAGAAGCATTTGAACTTGAATATGCGTTTGATTCTGAAAACAAGGCGTTTTCAATGACAGACGATTCTCATGGCGAAATTGTTTTAATGCATAACGCAACGCAGTTTTACAGCGGAGATAAAACGTATGAATGCGCACCTTATTTTTACGTTGAAAACGGCATACCCATGATTGAAACAGGCTTTTTCTGTAAAATGTTTTCATCTTCATATGAAATAGTTGATAACAGAATAATCCTGCACAAAGGCGTTTTAAGCGACAGTATTGCAAAAATATCCGTTGACGGCAATGAAATGCCTCTTTATATTGAGCCGTTTGAGACAGAACTCGGTTTAATTGTAGGCCTTGAGGATTTAGCAAAGGCATTTGGGTTAGAGTATTGTTTTTATGCTGATGATAATTCTTCTGTCATTACAGATGAAAAACACGGAAACGTTGTATTAAATGATAAAGCGGAAACATTTACAAGTAATGCCGGTGAGTTTGAATGTAAACCGTATTATTTTGTAGGAGACGGTATACCGTTTATTGAAATCGGATTCTTCTGCGAAATGTATGATGTATCATATAACTATGATGAAGATTCAAAACTTTTAACAATAGAAAAAGATATTCCTTTTTCTCCGAAAGAACAGCCGGATACAACGGACGGCTCCGAGGTGTCTTTGATGAATCCGGTTTTATCGGGCAGATTGTCCTACAGCAAAGGCGCTCCGAAAGGCGGTTTGGCTGTAAACCTGTGTCTGCAGCAAATTGGAACAAGATATACAACGTATCAAGGTACTGAGTATTATGCGGGAAATAAGTATACTCTCGGAAAAGTGCAGTTCAACAGCGGTGTGGAATATAAAGACTACACATACGATCTGTCAAGTTATTATTCCAACGCATATCCGTATTACTGCCTGTTCTACGAAGAACCCAATGTGAAGGCTTACGGATATTACAATAGATACGGTTCTACAACCCGTATGTTAAATGCGCCGTCATATGATTATTTTTATCAAGATGCAAAAGTGTTTAACATAGGTTTGTCAGCGGTTGCTAATATTTCATTAGACCAAAGCTTGTCAGACCTGTCGGGTAATTTAAGAATAGCTAACAACTATAACGCTCCGTCCGGCGGAATTGATGTTAATATGATTTTGCAGACAAGAAGTCAAACATTTACGAGATCAAGTCTGTACAGCGGTACAACTTATAGCTATAATATCGGCAGGACAATAGATCTGGGAACAACACATATAAACAGCGGCGAAAATTCCGCCGGCCTTGAATATATAGTTTCAAAGTATTACACAAGCAGTTATCCGTATTATACTCTGTTTTATTCTGCGTATGATAACAGCTGTGTTCAACCGTACGGATATTATAACAATAACTACGGTGTAACAACAATATCATACAACCCGTTAGATAATAACAGTGTATTGCTTCAATCACAAGCGCTCGCATTATTGGATAATAGTAATGTGGATTTGATTTTGCCCACTAAATCGGGATTTATACCTGATATTCCGACTACGGGCGTAACTCTGAATAAGAGTACATTAACCCTTAAGAAGGGCGATAAGGAAACGCTGGTTGCGACGGTTGAACCGTCAAATGCAACGGATAAGAGTATTAATTGGCGCACGTCTGATACTTCCGTTGTTACGGTTTCAAACGGAATTGTAACCGCTGTCGGTGCCGGTACGGCTAAAGTTTATGCACGTACTGTAGACGGCGAAGTTGCAGCATGTCAGGTTACGGTAACAGACGGCACTGTGCAGCCGCCCGTAAGTAACGGGCCTGTGATAATCGTATCAAATGCGACCGGTTCGCCGGGCAAGACGGTAAATGTAACTGTTGATATTTCCGGCAACAAAGGTTTTGCAAACCTAGGTATCGAAGTTTCTTATGATAAATCTGTTATGACGCTTACATCTGCTGCAAATAACACAAACATAGGTGCAACATATACTGCGGCACAGTACATATCTGCAAATCCATATAATATGATATGGGACAGCGCAACAAGCAATATAACATTTAACGGAACGCTTGCCACACTCACGTTCAGTATAAAAGAAAATGCGGCCGACGGTGTATATCCGATATCAGTAAAATATTACAAAGGTATAAACGGTAACTACCAAGATGGTGTTGACGTAAATTATGATTCTAATTTCAATGCGCTTGGATTAAGCTATGTGCCGGGTGAAATAAAAGTTTCACAACATACGCCCGGCGATATTAACGGTGACGGCAGGGTAAATAATCAGGACGGAACATATCTTCTCCGTTACCTTGCAGGTTGGACTGTTGATATTGTTGAGGAAGCACTTGATGTAAACGGTGACGGAAGAATAAACAATCAGGATGGAACAGTGCTTCTGCGATATCTTGCAGGTTGGTCAATTGACATTCATTAAGGGAGGCAGTTAAAAAATGAAAAAGTGTTCGGCAACAGTTATTATTTGTTTTTTGTTATTATCACTGTTTAACATAAATGTATTTGCTGCCAAAACGAATATTAGCATAGGAACAATATCATGCGAGATTGGCGAAATGGTAAGTGTGCCGGTAGAAATTTCAGGTAACACCGGTTTTTCAAACCTTGGCATCGAAATAGGGTATGACAGCAGCTCTTTGATTCTTAAAAGCGTTACGCCCGGTAATGTAGGGGCAACATACACAGCAGCGCAAAGCATGTCGGAAAACCCATATAATATGATATGGGACAGCGCAACAAGCAATATAACATTTAACGGAACGCTTGCAACGCTGACGTTTGAGGTTTTTCAAGATGCCGCACCGGGAAATTACCCCATTACGGTAAGCTTCTATAAAGGTAGAGACGGCGATTATATAGACGGTACGGATGTAAACTATGACGGGAATTACGAACCGCTGAGCATTGCATATAACAATGGACTTTTGAAGGTAAAAGATTCGGAGAACAAGAACAGCATAACGGTTTCCAAAGTTCAAACCGGCAGCACGCTCAATGTTAAAGCAAACCTTGAGTCTGATGAAAGTGTGAACGGCATGGTAATAGCTGCTCTGTTCGATTTAAACGGCAGACTCATTAAAGTTAAATCTTGTGAAGCTGAAAGCGAAGTTGATTTTTCGTTCAGTAACACAAAAGACGCTGCGTTTGTTAGAGTTTTCTGGTGGGACAGCGTTGAAGGGTTAAAACCCAAATCAAGCAAAGTAATTGAAAATCTGAAATAACATTTCGCAGCCCTGACTGTAGTTTAATAAAACCAATCAACAAACAATACAAAAACCACTCTGATTTTCAGAGTGGTTTTTTGCGTAAATTAATATACTAATTGTTTTTTGGGGGCAATACAAATTCTTTGCCCAAAATAAAATCAAACTCATCGGGGTCAAATTCTATATAGCCGCTGCCGTTAAAAAACGTAAGCTCGCCGAAAGTGATTTGATCGTTTTCGCAGAAAAGGTCAACTCTTACATGCGGAAAACGCGCCGAAAGCTTTTCGGCAATTTCAAGCATTTTATCAAATTTTTGGGGTTTTTCAATAAGATGCACAGGCTTGCCCTCGCCTACACGGTAGTAGGGAAGAAGGTTATAATCCCTGTCGTAAATGCCTATCTCGGCGTCCTGACCCAACCGTCTGTTTGTTATAACATAAACATATTTGCATTTGCCGCCGAAACAGAAAAATTTAAAATCGGTAAGTCCCATATCGCTTGCGGCTTCGATATATTTTTCGCAGATTATTCTGTGCCTCGGCTTGCCCGAATAGTAAACCCATTCTCTGCCGCCGCTTTTTACGGGCTTTGTGTTTACCCAATACTGCATTTGTTTTTTGAAAGATTCGATATCGGCTTTTTCTTTGTCCGTGCAAATTATAACGGAGCTGCCGCCGCCGCCCAGAGTGTCCTTTAAAACAAACTTTTCAGGCAGGACTGAAAAATCAATCTCACCGGGATCCGCGTAAACGCCGTAACATTCGTTTAAGATTTCAGGGAATCCCTGCTCTTTAACATATTCTCTTACATCAAATTTATCGGCGCACTGCGCCATAACGCTGTCGCGGTAATAAAGCTTATACCATTGAAGCTTTTCTGTATATCTTTCGGGATCTTTAAGGTTTAGTTTCCGTCCCGTCTTAATTTTGTATTGAAGCTTTATCATGGCTTTATCGGGAATGAAAGACAAAATATCAAGTATAGCCATGCGAAGCTTGCGGCTTTTCAATACCTTTTTGTAATCCATGGTTTACTCACCTGCAATAATATCGTTTACGGGCACTGTCAAAAACGAAGCTATTTTCATGCGGCTGAATTTCTTTTTTGCTTTTTCGGCTTTTTCACTGTCCGTAAAAATGCCGAAAACAGCGCTTCCGCTGCCGGTCATAACGCTGCCCAAAGCGCCGCATTCAAGCATTATGCCCTTATACTTATTAAGTTCTTTATAGTAAGGAGCAACAGCATTTTCCAAAACGTTATAAAGCCTTACGGAAATTTCATGCAGGTTGCCGCTGTCAAGACATTTTATTATCTCGTCCGTTTTCGGATGCATTGTGCTTACCGTTTTGTCGTAATCCGCAAAAGCGGATTTTGTGTTTATTGACATTTTCGGTTTTACAATTAAAATATGGCAGTCGGGGAGAGGGGACAAAGGCGTAAGTATTTCGCCGAGACCTTCCGCAAGACACGTGCCGCCCGTCATGCAGAAAGGCACGTCCGCGCCGCAGCGAAGTCCTATTTCGAGCAGCTTTTCTTTTCCTAAAGGACTGCCGTAAATACCGTTTAACGCAAACAGCGTTGCTGCCGCGTCCGCGCTGCCGCCTGCAAGGCCCGCGCCCATGGGAATATTCTTTTCAATATCTATTTTAATTCCGTCTTTTTTATTCAGTTCGGACAGAAAGTATTCAGCCGCGAGATATGCTATATTGCGCCTGTCTGTCGCGAGGTATGAAAGATTTGTTGAAACTTCTATACTGTCGCCGTCTGTTTTTTCTACGGTGACCTTGTCATAAAGACTGACGGACTGCATTATTGATTTTAAAAGATGGTAACCGTCATCACGTCTGCCGGCAATATCGAGCGACAGATTTATTTTAGCATACGCCCTGATACTTTTTTTCGGATAATTCATATCAGCTTAAATTTTCCTTTTCACTTTTTTTGTCGCGGAGCATAAGCTTTAAAACCGCGTCGCGCGGCGGCATTTCTTCAAATAAGATCTCGTACGCCGCGTGCGTAATCGGCATTGAAACGCCGTATTTTTCCGAAAGCGCATAGGCTATTTCGGTAGCGTAAACGCCTTCGACAACCATCTGAACTTTTTCCTGCGCCTCTTTGGGCGATATGCCCTGACCGATGAGCAGCCCCGCGCGCCTGTTTCTCGAATGCATACTCGTGCAGGTAACGATAAGGTCGCCAACACCGGAAAGACCGGAAAACGTGTGCGGATCAGCGCCCATTGATGCGCCGAGACGTGAAATTTCGGCAAGACCGCGCGTCATCAAAGCTGCTTTTGTGTTGTCTCCGAGCCCAAGCCCGTCCGATATACCCGCGCAGAGCGCTATAACGTTTTTAAGCGCCGCGCCCACTTCAACGCCTATCACATCGTCATTTGTATAAACGCGGAAATAGTCGTTCATAAACGTGTCCTGAACAAGCTCCGCCGCTTTTTTGTCTTTTGAAGCCGCGACAATAGTTGTAGGGATTTGCCGCGCAACCTCTTCCGCGTGCGAAGGACCGCTTAAAACAACAACGGGGTTATTAAGGTGCACCGCAATGGCTTCCGAGAGGCGCATAAGACCTGTTTTTTCAAAGCCTTTCGCAACGTTTACGATGGGGACGGCAGGGTTTGCAAATCTCTTAAACTGCTCCGCCGTTTTAAAAACCGCGTGCGACGGCACGGCGAATATGTATAAATCCGCGTCTGCAGCGGTTTGTAAATCGTATGTATAGCTGATATTCTCTGGTAGCTCTATACCGGGGAGACACGCCTTGTTTTCGCGCGCCGCGGCTAAAGAGTCGCTCTCTTCTTTTTTCCACGACCAAAGCGTTACGGAAAAGCCTTTTTCCGCAAGCAGTTTTGCGATGGCGCAGCCCCAGCTGCCCGAGCCTATAACTGAAATCTTTTTCATTTTGTGTTATCCTTCCTTTTTGCTGAAGCTGAGTTTTCTCTCGTTGCCTTCAATAAGTCTCTTTATATTAGCGTGGTGTCTTATTATAACAAGCACCGCAAGGCATGTCATAAAAATAAGAATTGCACTATTTTCTCTGTTGTAGAAGAAGCATATAATGGGCAGGGAAACTGCGCCGAGTATTGATCCGAGCGATACGTATTTTGTAAGCGCTATAACCACAACGCCGATTAAAAGCGCCAAAAGCGCAGGAATGGGCTGTAAAACGAGAGCAACCGCAAACGATGTCAAAACACCTTTGCCGCCGCGAAAACCGTAGTACAGCGGGAAATTGTGTCCCAAAACAGCGCCCGCGCCCGCACATACATCTGCATACGGCACATCTTTAAATATAAGGCGCGCCAAAAGCACAGATATGACGCCTTTTAATATATCGACAATAAGCGTAACTGCCGCCGCGCCCTTGCCGAGCGAGCGCAGAGTGTTTGTTGTGCCGGCGTTGCCGCTTCCCATCTCTCTTATATCTTTGCCGCGGCTTTTTGATATGATAATGGAAGCGTTAATACTTCCCAAAAGATAACCCATTAAAGCAGCCAAAACTGCTAAGAATATTTTCATTGCTTTTCTCCGTTTCTTTCTCTGATTATAAATCTTACGGGCGTACCCGTGAGCCCGAACGTTTCGCGGATTCTGTTTTCAATGTAGCGCACATATGAAAAATGCGCAAGCGTCGCGTCGTTTACAAAAAGGATGAAGGTAGGCGGCTTTGTTCCTGCCTGCGTCATATAATAGATTTTAAGGCGCTTGCCCTTATCGGACGGCGGCTGAACCTTTGCCGTAGCGTCGTTTAAAACGTCGTTTAAAGTGCCCGTTGAAATGCGGCGCGTATTTTGCACATAAACTTCTTTTACTCTCTCAAACAGATTATCTATTCTCTGGCCCGTTTTGGCGGAGATAAACTCAATGGGCGCGTACTGCATAAAGCTGAGTTTATCGTATACGTTTCTTTTAAATTCGCCCATTGTTTTTGTGTCTTTTTCTACTGCGTCCCATTTATTAACGGCAACAACAATGCCCTTGCCGCCCTCGTGCGCGTAGCCCGCGATTTTCGCGTCCTGCTCGCTGACGCCCTCTTCGCCGTCTATCATAATAAGCGCGACGTCGCTTCTCTCAAGAGCCGCCAGAGCGCGGATGACGCTGAAACGCTCAATGTTGTCGGTCACCTTGCTTTTGCGGCGTATTCCCGCCGTATCTATGAAAATATACTTTGTCCCGTCTTTTTCAAAATATGAGTCAATAGCGTCGCGCGTTGTACCCGCTACGCCGCTTACTATCATTCTGTTTTCGCCTAAAATTTTGTTTATAAGAGAGCTTTTGCCTGCGTTCGGCTTTCCTATAACGGCAACTTTTATATCGCCCTCAGCTGTTTCGTCTTCTCCCTCTTCGGGGAAGTATTTGAAAACCTCGTCAAGCAAATCGCCTACACCCATTCCGTGAATTGATGAAACGGGCATGGGCTCGCCTAAACCGAGGTTATAAAATTCGTATAAAGACATCGGCGGCTCACCGGGGGAGTCTACCTTGTTGCATGCTACAACAATAGGCTTTGAAGCCTTCTGAAGCATTGCGGCAACTTCCATGTCTGACGCCGTCATGCCGTCACGCGAGTCAACAACCAAAACGGTTACGTCGGCTGTGTCTATGGCTATCTCCGCCTGCACGCGCATCTCGGCTAAAACCGCGTCGCCGCCCGCGGGCTCAATACCGCCCGTATCGATTATAATAAACTGTCTGCCGTTCCACTCCGCGTCTGCGTAAATTCTGTCCCTCGTTATGCCGGGAGTGTCCTCGACAATCGAGATGCGTTTGCCCGCTATTTTATTAAAAAGAGTTGATTTTCCTACATTCGGGCGACCTACAATCGCCACAATCGGTTTTGCCATAATCTGTCCTTTCAATCACCTTTGATTTTATCCCATAAATCGTATCCCGAGCAGTCGGTAACTATAATATCGGCGCCGAGCGCTTCGCGAACGTTTGTAACCGTGGTGTCGTCTAAAAACGTTTCCGTTCCGTGACGGAGCATAACGCTCGGTATCAAAACGCGCCGGCTTTTTATTTTCCCCTTAAGCTGTTTTATAATGTCGCCGCCCGTTATAAGACCTGCAACGGTTATCCTCTCGCCGAAGAAATCGTTGCGCACCGTGTGCACCGCTATATCCATATTATTATATCGCGTTTTTGCCATGTTTGCAAGCTTTTTTATCTCATCTCCCGCCGCCATTCCGGTTATAATATCGGCGGCCGCAGAGCCTTTGGGAGCGCTGTTTAAAGCATCCGAAAATTCATCGTGCATACTGCGTATGAGTCCCACTCCGTTTTCGATTTGGTGATACCCTTCGTATTCTTCCTCTGCGGGGATGGGGTATCCCGCCGAAAGATAAAACTCGTCCGCACCGTAAATAAAGCGCGTCCCGAGCTTATTAAGGCAGTCCTTCTGCATTTTTAAAATATCGTTTAAAACTGTCTTGCTGTCCTCTTTTTCAAAAGGCTGTGCGCAGTACAGGTTTTCGCGGAATTTCGTTATTCCCATAGGCACAGCCGAAACGCTTGTGACATAGGGGTAGAGTGACGCAAGATCGCTTACCGTTTTGTAAAACTCCGCACCGTCGTTTACGCCTTTGACGAGAACTATCTGGCAGTTCATATGTATGTGTCCCGAAGCGAGGCGCCGCATCTGCTCCATTATCCTCTCCGCCTTCGGGTTTTTAAGCATAAACTTGCGCAGACACGGGTTAGTAGTGTGAACGGATACGTTTATAGGCTCCATGTGCATGCGGATGATTTTATCGAGATCGCTGTCCTTTGCATTTGTCAGCGTTACGTAATTTCCCGTAAGAAAAGAAAGGCGTGAATCGTCGTCTTTAAAATAGAGGGATTCGCGCATGCCGCGGGGGAGCTGGTCGATAAAGCAGAAAATGCACTTGTTTGCGCAATGCTTTGCACCGCCGAAAAGCGCGCTTTCGAAAATAACGCCCAGTTCCTCGCCGTACGGATTTTCAATTTCTATTATTTCGCGCTCGCCGCCCGTAATAACTTCAAGCTCAATTACTTCGCCGCAGAAATAGAATCTCAAATCCAGCTCATCTTCAATTTTATGGCCGTTGCAGGAAACAATTTCGTCTCCCGGCTGAAGACCGAGTTCCTCGGCAATACTGCCGGGCTCGACAGCCTGAATTTTGTTATTCACGGGTATTCTCCTTAAGTCTTCTGTCTATATCGCGTTTAGCGTCGCGCTGAGCCATTGCCTCGCGCTTGTCATACTGTTTCTTACCTTTGCAAAGACCTATCTCCATCTTAACTCTGCTGCCCTTAAAATATAAAGATAAAGGGATAATGGTGCAGCCTTCTCTCTGCACCTGACCGAAAAGCTTTAAAATCTCTTTTTTGTGCATCAAAAGCTTTTTGTCACGCATTGGGTCTTTGTTGAATATGTTGCCGTGCTCGTATGGCGTTACATGAACGCCCGTCGCAAATATCTCACCGTTTTTAATTTCGCAGTAGCTGTCCTTAAGGTTTACTTTGCCCGCACGGATAGATTTAACTTCCGTGCCGAACAGCTCAACTCCCGCCTCATATTTATCTAAAACAAAATAGTCGTGATACGCTTTTTTGTTGTTTGCTATAGTTTTATTATCCATCATTTTCCTCCGAGAATAAAGTCGATAAATCCCGCTTCGCGGTCAACTCCCGCCGCCGAAACGTGCACGCTGTCGCCTATTTTATATCTTTTTCCGTGTCTTTTGCCGTAAAGGCTTAATGTTCTGTCGTCATATTCGTAATAATCGTCCGTAAGGTCTTCAAGACGCACTAAGCCTTCAACGCAGTTTGGAAGCTCCGCAAAAAATCCGAAGGACGTAACCGATGAAATTATTGCGTCAAATTCTTCGCCCAAGTGCTTTTCCATATATTCGCATATCTTAAGCTTTGTGGCTTCGCGCTCCGCGTCCATAGCTTCAAGCTCGCGCACGGACGACTGCTCCGCCGCTTCCGCCGTAAATCTTATGGTTTTGCTGTCAAAGTCTTTGCCGTTTAATGCGGCTTTTATCATTCTGTGGCAAACAAGATCGGGATATCTTCTTATAGGCGACGTAAAGTGGCAGTAAAAGTCTGCGCCGAGGCCGAAATGACCTTTGTTCTGCGCGTCATATTTGGCCTTTGCCATAGAACGGAGCATGACGGTGTTTATAGCCTTTTCATACGGCTCGCCTTTGCAGGCATCAAGTATTTCCATAAGCTTTTTACCCGAAGGCTTGCCTATAAGCTTAAAATCAAAAAGTGACATAAACTTTCTTAAATCGTTCATCTTTTCGTCATCGGGCGTCTCATGCACTCGGTATACAAAAGGTATACCGGAAAGGGACGCGTGCTTTGCGAGCGTGCGGTTGCAAACGAGCATAAATTCTTCAATTATTTTATGCGAAACCGTGTGCTCTTCGGGCACAACGTCTATCGCTTTTCCTTCACTGTCAAGTATAATGCGCGGTTCGGGAATATTAAAATCCATACTTCCTTTTTCAAAACGGCGTGCCCTGAGCGTTTTTGAAAGCTCTGCCATGCCGTAAAGCATATCGCGTATCTTTTCATATTTTTCCCAATATTCGCTTTTTTCGTTTTCGAGCATATCCGTAACGTCTTCGTAGACAAGGCGGAAATCTGAATTTATTATTGACTCATAAACTTCGTGCGACAAAACCTTGCCGTCTTTTGAAATTTTCATTTCGGTTGTAACGGCGAGTCTGTCTTCCGCGGGGTTTAAGCTGCAAACGCCGTTTGATAAAATCTGCGGCAGCATGGGGCAGACCCTGTCGGGAAAATAACAGCTTGTGCCGCGTGAAAACGCCTCTTTGTCAATAGCGCCGCCGAAACGCACAAAATGTGAAACGTCTGCAATGTGAACGTAAAGCGTATATTCCGTGTCGGTTTCTTTAAGCGATATAGCGTCGTCCAAATCTCTTGCGTCAGCACCGTCTATGGTCACTGTTAAAAGAGAGCGCAGATCGCGTCTGCCCTTTGTTTCAAGACTGTAATCGGAAACCTTATCGGCCTCAGCCAAAACGCTTTCGGGAAAGTCCTGCGAAACGTTGTGCTTCTGCATGATAGCAAGAAGCGCGCTTTCGGGACTGTCGAAAAGACCGAGATTTACAATAACTTCGCCGCGCATATTTTCGTAATCCGTGATTTTTACCGTAACGCGGCAGTTTTCGAAAGTCTCTGACGGCTCGGCTATGATGATATCACAGGGCGCATCGTTTGTTTCTACCTTGCCGTTTTTGTAAAGACCGGTAAAGGTACTTGCCGCGCGCTCCAATATCTCCGTGATTTTTCCTTCTCTGCTGTGTGATGTGCCCGTAATCTGAAGAATACGCACCACGTCGCCCGTGAGCGCCGTGCCGCAGTTTTCGGGCGAAATATAAAAATCGCCCTCATCCGTTTCGACAAAGCCGAAGCCCTTGCGGTTTAAGCGGAATTTTCCGCAAAATGAGCCTTTTGTTTTGGTGGCTTCAAATCTGCCGCCGCGAAGCCTTCTTACTTTGCCCTCATCCTCAAGCTCGTAGAGCAGGGTACAAAGCTCCGAAAGGCAGTCTTCCGCGTCGAGCATCAGCGCTATTTCATTAGGTGTCAGCGGAAATTTTGCCTGATCGCGCAAAAACCCGAGGAGTTTTTCTTTTTTTGTCATGCGGAACACATCCTTTCATTTAAGAAAAAAAGCCGCCATGCGGCGGCATTTTTTGAGTTTTGAAACATAGGTAATTGCGCTTTAGGCGCGCAACCGGTTTCTTACATCATTGTTTTTTTGAAGTAGAAGTTTAAAATCAAAGATGTTATAAGGAAAAGAATTGCTAAAGCAGTTGTTACTTTTCCTAAAATTGCATCCTTTGTTTTGCCCTTGTTTTTTCCGTAGAAAGAAGAGGAACTTTCGCCGCCTATAACGCCGGATAAACCCGCGTCCTTTCCTGACTGGAACAAAACAACAACGATCAAAGCCACCGCTATTACTATATGTAATATTGCTACAGCTGTCTGCACGCATTACACCTCCAATATCTTTTTGACATTATAAATAGTTTACCACAAAACAAAAGCTTTTACAAGTTTTTTTTGAAAATAGTTGTTTTTTTAACCGAGCCTTGCTTCTATTAGCGTTGCGAGTGTTGCCGCCTTTTCTTTTATAACCGCCATATCCTCGCCTTCTATCATAACGCGGACGCACGGCTCCGTGCCCGATGCGCGCACCAAAACGCGGCCGCGGCCGTCAAATTCTTTTTCGAGCGCCGCAATTTCGTCCATTATTATTTTATCCTCCGAATAGGTGTACTTTTTGGTGTTTTGGACCTTCGCGTTTACGATAACCTGCGGAAGCGTTTTAAATATTGACGCAAGCTCCGATACCTTTTTGCCCGCTTCTTTCACTATTGAAAGCAGCTGAAGGGCTGAAATAAGACCGTCGCCTGTTGTATTGTGGTTTAAGAAAATAATATGCCCCGAAGCTTCGCCGCCCAGAATATAGCCCGATGCGAGCATTTCTTCAAGCACGTATCTGTCGCCTACGTTTGTCTGAACAATATTAATGCCCAACTCCTTTGCCGCCAAGACAAGACCTAAATTCGTCATAACGGTTGTAACGAGAGTGTCTTTTTTAAGCATACCGCGCTCTTTAAGATACTGCGCGCATATAAGCATTATCTTATCGCCGTCAACAAGATCTCCGTTTTCGGCGGAAACCAAAAGTCTGTCCGCGTCGCCGTCAAACGAAAGGCCTATGTCAACGTTTATGTTTTTAACGTATTCGCGGAATTCTTCCGTATGCGTTGAGCCGCAGTTTAAGTTTATGTTTGTGCCGTTCGGATGATTATGAATAACATAAAGCTCCGCGCCGAGGTCGTTTAATACTTTTACGGCGGTTTGATAGCTTGCGCCGTTTGCGCAGTCTACAGCTATTTTCATACCCGTAAGGTCGCATTTTATTGTGCTTTTTGCAAATTCAACGTAATCGTCTGTGGCAGCATCGCATCTTGTTACTCTGCCTACCGCGTCGCCCGTGGGAAGTGAAATTTCTTCCGCGTCGTCAAGAATTATTGCTTCAATTCTGTTTTCGGTTTCATCGTTTAATTTATAGCCGGTTGAGCTGAAGATTTTTATGCCGTTAAATTCCGCGCTGTTGTGAGAAGCGGATATTACGATGCCTGCATCGGCTTCGTATTTGCGCGTAAGATACGCAATAGCCGGCGTCGGGATTACGCCGAGGGACACAACGTTTGCGCCTACGGAGCAAAGACCCGCCGTTAAAGCCGCTTCGAGCATATCGCCCGAAATCCTCGTATCTTTTCCTATTAAAATCTTTGTGCGGTGCTTTGTTTCTTTTGTTAAAACGTATGCAGCCGCGCGTCCTATTTTAAAAGCCAGATCGCATGTAAGCTCAGAGTTTGCAACTCCTCTTACGCCGTCTGTTCCGAATAATCTTCCCATATGTAAACATTCCTTTCAATATCTTTATGAAATAAAACACTTAGTTTTATTGCTTCGCAGTGTTATTCGCCTTTGTCGAGTGATATTGCCTACGGCAGTTATATTTGCTTCGCAAGTTTACTATTCAACTGTTACGGATTTTGCCAAATTACGGGGCTTGTCAACATCACAGCCCTTAAGACACGATACGTGATAAGCTAGAAGCTGCAACGGAACAATTGCCGCAACGGGAGCCAGCAGCGGTGAAGATTTCGGCAGTTTAAAGTAAACGTCAAAAGTCTTTTCGCAGTCTTCACAGTCAGGCGATGCAAAGCCAACCGTAAACGCGCCGCGCGCTATAACCTCTTTCATGTTGCTCAGTGTTTTGCCGCTTATCTGTTTGTCTGTTATTATAGCGATTGTAACGGTGCCGTCGTCAATTAACGCGATAGGACCGTGTTTTATTTCGCCGCTTGCGTATGTATCGGAATGTATGTAAGAAATTTCTTTCATTTTGAGCGACGCTTCAAGAGCCACGCTGTAATCAAGACCGCGGCCGAGGAAGTAAACGTCAAGCTCTTTGTAGATCCTCTCCGCGAGCTTTTTAACATCATCGTTTAAGTTTAATACCTCAGTAACCTTTTCGGGGAGAGATAAAATCTCTTTCTTGAAGAAATCAAGCAAGTTTTGCGGTGTTTTCTTTGTAATTTCAGCCGCCGCTACCGCGGTGAGGTATAAAGCGACAAGCTGTGTCGTATATGCTTTTGTTGACGCAACCGCGATTTCGGGGCCTGCATATGTATAGAAAACATAGTCGCTCTCTCTCGCTACGGAGCTGCCCACAACGTTTGTAATTGACAAAACGGGCGAGCCGTATGTATGAGCGAGGCGGAGCGCCGCCAAAGTATCTGCCGTTTCACCGGACTGGCTTATAAGTATAACGCCTGTCTTTTCTGAAATTAACGGGCCGCGGTAACGGAACTCGGAAGCCAAATCAACCTCAACGGGAATTCCCGCGAGCGTTTCTATGGCGCGCTTGCCGACTAAACCTGCGTGGTAAGCCGTGCCGCAGGCAACTATGTAGAGCCTGTCAACCTTTTCGAAAAACTCTTTATTCATTTCAACAGGGTCGATCTGTAAGTTTTCGTCAATTCTGCCGATAAGCGTTCTCTTTATTGCGGCGGGCTGCTCGAAAATTTCTTTGAGCATGAAGTGCTCATAGTCGCCTTTTGTTGCGTCCTCCGCGCTGTAATCAACGTGGTAGATATCTTTCGGGGAAGGAGCACCGTTTTTGTCCGTAATATCAACGCTGTTTTCTGTAATTACTGCAACATCGCCGTCGTTTAAAAGATAAAAATCTTTCGTGTATGATAAAACGGCGGGGATATCGGAAGCTATAAAGTTTTCGCCCTTACCAAGACCGATAATTAAGGGACTGCCTTCACGCGCCACCACAATTTTGCCGTCCTCGCGGGAGGAGATAACGCAGAGCGCGTAGCTGCCTATAAGCCTTGATATTGTTTTTGTAACGGCTTCTCTTAAATCGCCGTTATAGTAATAGTCAATAAGATGAGGCACAACCTCTGTATCCGTTTCGGATATAAACTCATATCCTTCGTTTTTGAGCTCTTCTCTTAAAACCTCATAGTTTTCAATGATACCGTTATGTACAACAACAATATCGCCCGCTTTGTTTGCGTGCGGATGCGCGTTTATCTGCGTCGGCGCGCCGTGCGTTGCCCAGCGCGTATGACCTATGCCTATGTTGCCCGATATATCCGTTGCGGCAACTTTTTCTCTTAAATTTGAAAGCCTGCCGCGCTCCTTGCACAAAAGAATATGACCGCCGCTTAAAACGGAAATGCCTGCGGAGTCATAGCCGCGGTATTCAAGACTTTCAAGACCGTTTAATAATATATCTGTCGCGTTTTTATCGCCGATGTAGCCAACTATTCCACACATAATTATATAAATCCTTTCGATGTAATTTTCTTTTATACATTGCAAAGCCCCCTTTGTTCGCGGATTGCTCCGTGTTTTTAAAGACTTGCTTACGACATGCCTGCCGTGGGACATCCGCCGAAAAATTCGATACTCCCCAACCTCGTCTGCCTGCCGTCTGCCCAGCAGGTACCGGCGCTTTTTTGCTTTTACTCAGACCTTTCTTAAGATTTGGCAAACTTTATTAATATATAAATATACATAATAATTATATATTAATATACTCTTTTTGTCAAGGTGAAGGCTAAAACCTTGACAAATGGTAATGTTATAGTATAATTATATTATTATGATTAAGAAAAACGATATCTTTGAATGTGACGTATGCGCCTTTGGCAGCGACGGCGAAGGAATAGCCAAAATAGACGGCTTTGCCGTTTTTGTGCCTTTTGCCGCGAAGGGCGACAGAATAAAACTTAAAATACTTAAAGCCAACAAAAATTACGGTTTCGGCAAGGTTTTGGAGATTTTAAAGCCTTCGGATGACAGAAAAATCCCGGATTGTACCGCTTTCGGTAAATGCGGCGGCTGCACTATGCAGCATTTAAATTACGCCGCACAGCTCATCTATAAGCGTGAAAAGGTATACGAAGCCTTAAAAAGGATAGGCGGCGCGGAGGTGGAAGTCATGCCGTGTACGCCTTCGCCCGAAGTTTTGTCATACAGAAATAAAATTTCCGCGCCCGTTTGCACTTTGGACGGCAAAACTGAAACGGGCTTTTACGCGCCGCATTCGCACAGGGTAATCCCTTGTGACAGCTGCGTTTTGCAGGATAAGGTTTTTTATGAAATAATCGAAACAGTTAAAGCACACATGGATAAATACGGCATTGTATCTTACGATGAAGAAAATCACAAAGGCAACGTGCGCCACATATATATAAGACGCGGCGCAAAAACACGAGAAACAATGGTGTCGGTGGTTTCCGCAAAAGGGAAGCTTAAAGAAGAGGGAGAACTTGTTTCATCTCTTGTGAACGTTTGCCCCGGTATAAAGTCAATAATCATAAACGAAAACAGAAAAAAAACAAACGTGATTTTGGGCGATAAATACCGCGTTATTTACGGAAATGACTATATAACAGATACGCTTTGCGGCAAAGAGTTTAAAATTCATCATAATTCGTTTTATCAGATAAATTCATGCCTTACCGAACTGCTCTATAAAAAGGGAGAGGAGCTTTTGGGTGATTTAAGCGGCAAAACGGTACTTGATATTTACTGCGGCATAGGCACAATTTCATTAACCTGCGCCGCGAACGCAGACAAGATAATCGGCATAGAATACGTAAAAGAAGCGGCTGAAAACGCGAAGGAAAATGCCGCGCTAAACGGCATGAAAAATGCGGAGTTTTACGCGGGCGACGCTTCAGAGGTTATGGAAAAGCTTTCAAAAGACGGTATAAAAGCGGACGCCGTAATACTCGACCCGCCCCGCAAAGGGTGCGACGAAAAGCTACTCAAAACCGTAGCGGATTTAAAACCCGAGAAAATACTCTATATTTCCTGCAACCCCGCAACGCTCGCGAGGGATATGAAATATTTATCGTCTTTCGGCTACACCGCCGACACGGCTTATCCTTTTGATATGTTTCCGCAGACGGCGCATGTCGAGACAATCGTCAGATTGTCCCGAAGCGATATAAATTCCTGACGGAATTTGAGGAGATGATGTATTGAACGAAGCAAATCTTTATAAAGAACTTGGGACATTGACAAAGGACAAAGATAGTTGGAAAGAGAGCATTCCTTATGTTTCATCGCTTCTTTCTTATGATTCTGTAAAGATAAAGGCAAAAGCGCTGTGGATGCTTGGTGAGATGGGGTTTAGATACCCTCTTCCGGTACAGAAATCCTTACCTGCAATAGCGTCCTTTTTAAATAGTGCAGAGCCGCTTTTACGTGAGCGCGCGGTAAATGCTCTCGGCAGGATAGGAAGAGCCGATTACCAACTGATTGAGCCTTATTGGGAAAACCTGTTTCGTTTTGCTTCGGATGAGCAACCAAAGGTGAGGTTAAGCTTCATTTGGGCATCGGAAAATATCGCTACAAACACACCGGATATTTACAAGGATTATATTCCGATATTTGAGGGACTACTGAGCGACTCAGATGATAAGGTAAGGATGGAAGCGCCGGAAATTTTCCGAGTGCTCGGCAAACGCAGACCAGAGTTCATCAGACCGTATCTGGAAGGGTTGTGGCAGAAATCTGAAACAGACAGTAACCGTGTAGTAAGAATTCACTGTTTGGGTGCGATTAAAGCATCCGGGCACGGCTCTCCTGTCAACACAAAGCACACGGACAAATAACCTTTTACATACAGAAAGGACCATTGTTATGAAATTTAAAACACTTATAATACTGCAGCTCGGCGGCATAGCCCTGTTTGTGCTTTTTACGGCGGTTTTGTATTTTACAGGTCTGTTTAATCCCGTAAGCGCAGTGCTCGTTTATATTCTGCTCGGCGTCGGGAATGTTTTAAACGCGCATAATATTCTTATGAAGCCTATTGAAGAGATAAGCATACACGATAATCTCACGGGCTGCTATAACCGCACAAAGCTTGAAAGCAAGATACCGCAATACGAAAAATATCATAACTATGCGGTGATTTTCTTTGATCTTGACAACCTTAAACTGATAAACGACACATACGGTCATGACGACGGCGATAAAATTCTTGTAGAAGCTGCAGAAAGGCTTCGTATATGGCAGGAATACGGCGATCTGTACAGAATAGGCGGCGACGAATTTTTAGTTGTTGTACCAAATATAGATCAGCCGCTTCTTGAAGAAATTCTGTCCGCTTGGAAAGAAAAACAGACAGAGCTAAACGCTGATTACGGCGCTGATTATAAATGTGAGTTCAGCTACGGCGCGGCATATAAAACGGAAGATGAGCCGCTGACGTTTGAAGAAGCTATGAACATCGCCGATGAAAAAATGTATGAAATGAAGAAAAGCGGCAGGGCTTAATAACAGAAAGGATCTGTAGAAAATGTATTATAAAAATGTGCTCGACTTAATAGGGAATACTCCGCTTTTAAGCTTGGAGGAGACAACGGGATTTAAGATTTATGCAAAAGCGGAGTTTTTAAATCCGGGCGGCAGCATAAAGGACAGAATAGCTTTAAATATGATAGAAGAAGCGGAAAAAGACGGAAGACTGAAACCCGGTATGACGATAATTGAGCCTACATCGGGCAACACGGGCATAGGCCTTGCGCTTTGCGGCGTAAGAAAAGGATATCATGTAATAATAGTTATGCCCGAGAATATGAGCGAAGAACGAAAAAAGATAATCCGCGCTTTGGGCGCGGAGCTTGTTTTAACAGACCCGAAGCTGAGCATCGCGGGCTCAGTTGATAAAGCTATGGAGATTGCAGAAAGCTCGCCGGATTACTTTGTTCCGCAGCAGTTTCAAAACCCGGCAAATCCGCAGATGCACTATAAGACGACGGCTGTAGAACTCTGTGAACAGCTTGGTAAAAAAATAGACGTATATGTATCGGGTATCGGCAGCGGCGGCACGCTCCAGGGCGTAAGCCAATATCTTTTAGAGAAAAACCCCGACTGCAAAATAGTTGCGGTTGAGCCGAAAAACGTATCGGCACTTTTGGGTGATGAGCCGGGACTTCATCAGATACAAGGCATAGGCGACGGCTTTATTCCCGATATTTTAGATACATCTATTATCACCGATATCATAGAGGTTACGGACGATGACGCTATAAACACCGCGAGAGAGCTTGCACGTGTTCAGGGGCTTTTAGTCGGCACTTCATCGGGTGCAAACGTATGGGCGGCAGAGCAGATGGCTGAAAAATACGGAAAAGACAAAGTTATAGCAACCGTACTGCCCGACCGCGCGGAAAGATATTTCAGCACGGCGCTTATATAAAACCAAAAGTTTTGGGAGTGTGTTAAAATGGCTGATTACGGACTTCAAAACAAAGTGGCAATAATCACGGGCGCGAATAATCCACAGGGGATAGGCGCTGCGACGGCTATGGCGTTTGCCCGTGAAGGCGCGAAAGTCGTTTTGGTATATAAGAAAATAAAAAGACCGTTTGATAAAAGTAAGACAGCCGAAAACGGCGTTGACAGATATTACGAAGCAAACGCGGGAAACGCCGACAAAGTAGCCGCAAAGCTTAGGGAGATAAACGCGGATTGTCTTTTGCTCGAAAGCGATATTTCAGATGAAAACGCCGTAAAAGAGATTTATTCTGCGGCAGAAGAGAAATACGGAAAAGTAGATATACTCGTAAACAATGCGGCCACAGACGATGAAAACGGTTTTGATACGATAGAGAAAATAACTCAAAGAGTAATAGACGATACGTTTGCCGTAAACGTCCGCGGAAGCCTTTTAATGACAAGGGAATTTATAAACCGCCGCGGCGATTACGGAAGAATTATAAATATCTCAACCGACGCCGCGCAGGCTTTCGCAGGGCAGATAACATACGGCGCGAGCAAAGCGACCCTGGAAGCTTTAACAAGAAGCATAGCGCTCGAAGTGGGAAAGTACGGAATTACCGTAAACTGCGTAGCACCCGGCCCTACCCAGACGGGGTGGATTGACAAAGACCTCGAAAAAGCGGTTGTGCCTTTAATTCCCATGGGCAAACTGATTGGGCCCGACGATATTGCAGATACAATTTTGTTTTTGGCAAGCGAAAAGGCAAAAATGCTTACGGGGCAGGTTATAAAAGTTTCGGGCGGACACGCGCTTTGAAGTTTAAACTATAAATTAAAGGCTGAGGCAATTTTTTGCCTCAGCCTTTTTAAATACTCGAATAATATTCTTCGATTTTCGGACGGGCTTTTTCAAAATACACCAAAATTTTGCTGTCAAATTGAGTGCCGTCGCCGTCCATAATTATCTTATGAGCCTCTTCAAATGACATTTTTTCTTTATACACGCGCTTTGAAACAAGTGCGTCATAAACATCGGCAACCGCCATGATCCGCGCTTCTATGGGTATCTCTTCGCCCGTGAGTTTTTCGGGATAGCCTGTGCCGTCATAGCGCTCGTGGTGGTAATGCGCCATGTTTATGGCTATTTGTCTGAACCTTTCGTTATCAACGCTTTCTACGATCTGTGAAAGAATGCGCGCGCCTTCTTTTGCGTGAGTTTTCATAACCTCATATTCTTCCGGCGTAAACCTGCCGGGCTTGCGTAAAATAGCGTCGTCAACGGCGATTTTGCCGATATCATGCATCGGCGCGGCGTTTATTATGCAGTCGCAAAACTCATCGTCTAACTCAAGACTTTCGTCTTTTTGCATCTCTTCCGTCAGAATCTTGACGACATCGCTCGTTCTCTTTATATGGCCGCCCGTGGAATTATCGCGGCTTTCAATCATGGTAAGCATTCCTATTACAAAGTTTTGCTGCAGATCAGCTATGTGCTTGTTCTTTGTTTCAACATCGGTTTTCAATGCGGTCTCGTATTTTTTCATGGAGAAATAGTTGCTGAGAAACCCGCCGACTGAAATGGCAAACAAGCTGAGTACCACTATAAGACCTTTGATATTTGTCATATTCAGTCTTTTGGTTAAGACATCCATATACTCGCTTTCGCTCATTTCGAGAATTTCTTGCGGTACTGTTTTGTCATGGTATGCATGAAAATCATTTAATACATTTAAAGTCGATTCCTGTTCAAGCTTGTCCATCCATAAAATTCCCAGCAAAAGGATAATGGACACCAATACAATCCATACGATAATAGCTTTGCCGAAATGCCTTGCGCGGTCTTTGGAAATTACACGGTGGAAGAATATCATACCAAAAACCGACCAAAGGATAAATAAAAGATACGTTTCGGAGCTTAAAGAATCGGAGCGCAGACCCGGAATGAGTATAAACACGCCAAAGACAAACATTGCTATTAAAACAATGAGCCCTGCGGCAAAACTGCTTTTATTGTTATCCTGCTTTGCGCATTTCATTGCAGCAGCGGCAACAAACCCGTAGAGAAAAACAGCAATAATTGTTGTAACGTCAACAATCCAGCCAATGGCAGAGCGCCCGAGGAAAAGTATGAATAACGAAATCGAGCCGACGAACAAAATATTATTTGCCGGAATTCCTTTTTTATTAAGGTTTGTAAATCTTTCGGGAAGTATTGAGTCCTTACCGATTACGCGCATCATGCGCGAAAGAGCCCATATATTTGAAATAAGACTTGTTGCTATAAGTGCAAAAAGCGAAAAGAAAAGCAAAGTTATGCCGAAACCGCCGAGATAATAACCGGCGGCGTAAAACGCGGGAAGCGCCTTGAGGCCGGAAAGATTGCCTAAATCGTTTATATATTCAACCCAGCTGCCGTATTCCGGGGGATACGCCGTAACGGAAAGAAGCGTTACAAAAATATACAGAGCTGTTGTTATGATTATGGACAACGCCAAAACCCCGAAAACACGTTTTTTGGGGAAATTAAACTCAGTTGACGAGTGCGTAACGCTTTCAAAGCCTATAAACGCCCATGGAGATACAGACGCTATTTTTGCAACTTGAGCAATTGGCAGGCTGTCGGGTGCAAAAGAAGGGTTAAACCCCGAAGAGCCCGATAAAAAACGGATTATACCGACTATAAAGCAAACAGAAATACCGGTAACAAATACGGCGGCAAGGAATACCATTGCGTTTGCCGTTGCTTTTTTGCTGTTTATCATGATAAATACGGTAAGTGCTATAACAGAAGCTGTCAGAAGCAGCTCGCCGGCGTAGATTTCATATCCGAAAATAGTATAGAGATAGCCAAAACGGAATACGTCTCCGAAAATGTAGCGCACAAAAAGCGGAACCGCCGTAGCGTTTGCCCAAAAGATAGAAGCATAAAGCAAAAATACAAACCAGGAGATTAGAAAAGCACGGTCGTAGCCGAATATTTTTTTCGTAAAAAAGTATACGCCTGTGCCTTCCGGATAACGGTTTGCAAGATAGTGATAGTTTAGACATACCAAAAGCATGATAGCGGCGCCTGTTAAAAGGCCCAAAACGGTGCCCCAAGGTCCCGCCTGTTTAAGATATGTGTTGCTGGTGACTACCAGCGACCCCCAGCCGACGCTTGTGCCTACGGCAAATGCCAAAACTGTTAAAGGAGACAATATGGGTTTTAGTTCCTGAACGGATGAATTAGATTTCATATTTTTCACCTTGCATTATATTTTTTCTGCCCGGTTCAAAACTATAATTATATTATATTCTTCTTTTTTTGTTTTTTCAAGACTTAAGCAAAATTTATATAAACGCAGATTGAAAAACAGGAATTAATATGGTATACTGTAATCCGAAAAAAGGAGCTTGGAGTTTATTATGATAGAAACAAAACGTTTAAAAATATATCCCGCAAATAAGAATCAAATGGAAGCTTTTATTGCCGGTCAAAGCACGGATGTGCTTCGCACGGCTTATTCCGAAATGCTTGAAGGGTGCCTCTTAAATCCCCAAAAATGGGAATGGTATGCGATATGGATGATTGAACTTAAAAACGGTACACATATCGGCGAATTGTGTTTTAAAGGACTTGATATAAACGGTGTTGCCGAAATCGGATACGGTATTTCGGAAGAATACCAAAACCAAGGCTATGCAGCCGAGGCGGTTAAAGCGGTTTTGACTTGGGCGTTTAAAAACCCTGAGGTAACAGCCATAGAAGCTGAAACAGATGCAGAAAATACGGCTTCAAAAAGGGTGCTTGAGAAGTGCGGATTTATTTTGAACGGTAGAATCGGGGAAGAGGGTCCCCGTTTTACAGTAACCCGTCCGTAAATTCTGATTTGGAGGAGGTAGTTTTATTGAACAACATCTTTTATGAAATGATATTTAAGAGAAAGTCGTTTCATATTTTCAGAAATGTCGGAAATGAATCTATAAGTGAGGACGAACTAAGCGATATACAAAAAGCATATTTAGATTTTACTCCCCTGAATCCCGAAATCAAAACCGCCATTTTCATTGTTCCCGAAAAGCAGACTAACTGCAAACGGGGCGGAGAATACTGTATTCTGCTTTACAGCGAAAAGAAAGACGGCTATCTGCAAAACATAGGTTATCTCGGTGAACAACTCGACCTTTATCTTGTATCCCGAAATATCGGAACGCTCTGGTTCGGAATAGGCAAAACAAAAGAAGAACCATTTGAGGATATGGAGTTCGTTATTATGTTTTCCATCCGTAAAATCAGTAACGACTCTAAGTACCGTAAGGATATGTTTAAGAGCAAAAGAAAGAGCGTCGAAGAAATATGGGAAGGCGAAGAGATTACAGGTGTGACCGATATTGTCAGGTTTGCCCCCAGTGCCTGCAACTCACAGCCTTGGATTGTAAAAAATATTGACGGCAAACTATCTGTTTATAGATACAAAAAACCGGGTAAAAGAGGAATAATGCCTGCGGATATGGTTTCATACTATAACCGAATTGATATAGGTATCTTTCTTTGCTTTATTGAAATCTGTCTTGAACATATCGGAATAAACTATGAAAGAAAGCTTTATTCTGATGATGGCAGAAATAATGAATTAACACTTAATGCAAAGTATAAACTTGCTTGACAAATTCTGATTTGTGAGATAAGGGGACGGAGCTGTTGTTTTGGGATTAAGACAACTGAGCCGCCCTCTTGCTTTTTGCAAAGAAAAACGGAGCAAAGCCCATTCCGACGAGGCGCGCTGTAAGGGATAAAGCCGCCTGCGGCGTCTTTCCTGCTCGGCGACCTTAAAAATAGTTAATCGCGAAAAAGTGGTAGCGAGCCAAAGGCGTTATGAGGGCGCTTGCAACCGAATAGCCGACGTGAGCGTGCTTTTTTGCGAAAGAGGAGGAGCAAGGGATCGGGCGGATGTTTTTATGTAAAGAAAAACGAAGCAAAGCGGACTTCGCTCCGACGAGCCTTCGCACCACGCGCCTACAAAACATGCCACAGGCATATTTTGCCGGGCGGCGCGTGCCCCCTCGGTGTTCGAATCCCTTCCACCGCAAAAAAAAATATACCGCGCATACCGGGTGATATACTCGGGATATTGGCGCGCTGTAAGGGATAAAGTTTTGCTTCGCAAACCTTTCCTGCTCGGCGACCGAAAGCCTCGCTTTCAGTACCCGCCTTCGCACCACGCGCCTACAAAACATGCCACAGGCATATTTTGCCGGGCGGCGCGTGCCCTCTCAGGGTTCGAATCCCTTCCACCGAAAAAAAATATACCGAGCATATCGGGTGATATACTCGGTATATTGGCGCGCTGTAAGGGATTCGAACCCCTGACCTACTGGTCCGTAGCCAGTCACTCTATCCAGCTGAGCTAACAGCGCAAAAAAATCAGCAAAATTTATTATAGCACACTTTGAAACAAAAAGCAAATGTTTTTTAAAAAAATTTTTATCCCGTCTTCTTTCGACATATTTTTTCAATCATATATGGTATAATTTTGGAAAAATATGGAAAAGGAAGGCTGATATTTTGGAATTGGGGTTATACGGAAACAATAAAACGGACGCATATGAGAAAGGCCAAAAAACCGGCATCAAAGAAAAGCTTGCAAAAATAAACTATCTTAAAGCATCATACTTCGTTTTAATGTTTTTTTCATCGCGCATAATTCTGCCGGGCGGTATTATGCCTTTCGGACTTGCGTTTTTCGCGGCGGAATATCTGGACAGAGCACATGCTTTGCCGACGGTAATAGTCCTTTCTGCGGCGGCGCTCTCGCCCGAAACCATGCCGGCGGTGTTTAGATGCTGTGTTTCTATTGTCCTTTTTTCCGTTGCGGCAAGGAGATGGGAGATAGGGAAAGCACCGCTTTCAAAGGGAATTGTAATGAGCATTTGCGCGTTTTTGGCGGGGTTTATTCAAAAGGTCGGCGGGGGAATTTCACTTTATGATGTTTCCGTGCTTATATTTGAATCGGGAATATTAATAATTTCCGTATATCTTTTTTCGGGTGCGAAAAGCGTCTTTTTCGGGGGCGGTGATACTAAGTCTTACGGTGCACAAGATATGATATGCATATCTGCTTTTTTGTCGCTTTCTCTCATAGGTCTGGGTCTGCCGCATGTTTTAGGGTTTGATCCAAACTGCTTTTTCTGCGCTTTGCTGCTGCTCGCTTTGGCATATAAAAACCCTGCCGCGACAGGCGCTGTTGCGGGGGTTATAATAGGACTTATATATGGGTTTTATGAAGGCAATATGTCTTTTATACTGAGTGCATTTGCGCTCTCGGCGGTCTTTTGCGGGTTTTTTGGGAAATTCGGCAGGGCGGCTGCGGCGTTGTCTTTTATAACTGCATATTCTTTGGCTGCTTATAATTCGCTTTCGCTTTTATCATTTTTACTTATGCTTGAAGCCGTAACGCTTGCTTCACTCACGTTTATTTTACTGCCAGAAAAAGCGCTCCGGCCGTTTGCTTTTGTAAGCGAAAAAAGGCGTTCGTATGCGGACAAGCTCCGCGAGCTTACGTTTATGGACATAACGGACAGCGCGAATGCTATTCATGATGTTGCGGAGATTTTTGAATCTGTTTCCGAAAACCGTCTTTTGGGCACGGAAGCGGCTGTATCGGGCTTTTTTGAAAAAACGGCAAGGAGGATTTGCGATGACTGTCCGCGCAAAAATACGTGTTGGAGACATGAGTTTCACAGAACGTATACATCGTTTTATGTTCTGCTTCAGCTCTGTGAAAAAAATGGGCGTGCAAGCCGCGCAGATATTCCCGATGAGCTTTTGACAAAATGTCAAAGGCGCGATAACCTTTGCGATGCGGTAAACAATATGTTTGAAGTATACAAAACGGACAAGCTTTGGGAAAGCCGCGTAAATGATAGCCGAATAATGCTTTCAAAACAGCTTATGTGTATTTCGGACAGGCTCTTAAAAACGGCGGGGAGAGTTAAATCCCCCGGCGCTTTTGATTCGTTTAAGGAGAGCAGTCTGTCAATGTATCTTTCCGAGCAGGGTATAAAAACAGAACGTATTTATGCGGTAAACAACCGCATAATTATCATTCTTGATAAGGGTGAAACGGACGCGCTTTTGGTTGACGGCGCAGTATCGCGCTGTCTCGGATATGAATGCCGGACGGTTAAAAGGCTCGGCAATGTTTTGTATCTTGCCCCTGCGCCGGGACTTAAAATAAAAGTCGGCAAAGCCGCAAAAAACAAAAACGACAATCCCCTAAGCGGCGACAGCTCAAGCTGTATGTTTGTTGACGGCAATAAGTATTTTATGGCACTCAGCGACGGCATGGGCAGCGGAGAGCGCGCGGGCAGAGACAGCCGTGCGGCGGTTACGATAGCTTCTAAGATGCTGGCGGCGGGTTTTGATATAGAAAACACGGTTTCAATGATAAATTCGGTTCTCGTATTAAAATCAGCCGAAACATCTTTCGCTACGCTTGATATGGCTATAATAGATTTAAAGAGAGGTGTTGCCTCTTTTTATAAATCGGGCGCCGCGGCAAGCTTTATAAAAAGAGGAGAAAACGTTTTTCCCGTCTCTTCGGCGTCGCTCCCGTCGGGTTCGCTTCCCGGTGCGGATATAGAAAACTCATCCCATAAAATAAAAGAGGGGGACGTAATTTTCATGGTTTCGGACGGCGTTACAAGTGCGGGCGCAGCACGGATTTCCGAGATTATTTCAAAGATGGACATATCGTCTCCGGATGAAATGGCAATGAAGCTTTTAAACAAAGCCGCCGCGCTCGGCGCGAATATTATAAGCGACGACATGACCGTTCTGGCTGCTTCTGTCGGCAAAGCGGGATGATGTATATTAATTTAAAAAACTGTATAAAATAACAACAAATAACAAACCGGAGGAATATATGAACGGAAAAACAAAAAAGTTTTTTTCACTGAAGAATTTCAAAATACTTAAGTCAAAACATGAAGGCGGCAGCGGTTCTGAATCGTCAGGCGATATTGTGGCGGAGGCGGAGAGGATAATAGACACATATCTTTACAGAATAGGTTATGATAAAAAAGGAGGAAAACGGCAGAAAAAACCGTGGCTTTTGGAATTCTTTTTACCGTCATTTGTTATTGCGGCGGCGGTTTATTTTGTTGTGCATTTTATTAAATGAGAAACGTTTTAAAACCTTTAATTCTTTTGTTTTTAATATGTATTACGGCAGGCTGTTCGGGCGGAAAAAAAGAATTGAAAAAACAAACTGAGGCGCCCAAGGAGACGGAGTGCGGCTCTTTTTATACGCAGATCTTAGATACCGATCCCGAAAGAGTGAATAACCTTAAAGTGTGCGCCGAAGCATTAAACGGCTTTGAAATAGCGGCGGGCGATGTCTTTTCGTTTAACGGCGCGGTGGGAGAGAGAACTAAGGCGAAGGGCTACGAAGAGGCGCGCATTTTAATAGGCGATGAGGCGGGGTGCGCCGTAGGCGGCGGAGTATGCCAGATAAGTTCAACACTCTATAACGCCGCGAAAAACGCGGGCATGGAAATAGTTGAGCGCCATAATCATAAAAACGAAGTGCATTATGTCCCGATAGGCAACGACGCCGCGGTATCTTACGGCACACTCGATTTTAAATTCAAGAATATATCGGAAAACACGGCAAAAATATATTTGTCCGTTGAAAACGGATATGTGTACGCCAAAATATGTATAGTTTCTTAAAAAAAATAGCATATTTTCTTGCATATTCCGGATTTTATGTTATACTAATAATATTAGTATTTAAATAAGGAGTTGCAATTTATGAAAGTATTGCTTGTAAACGGCAGTCCCCACGAAAAAGGCTGCACATATACCGCGCTTTGCGAAGTAGAAAAAGCGCTTAAAAAACACGGAATAGACTCTGAAATCCTGCAGCTCGGCACAAAACCGATTGCCGACTGCGTTGCTTGCGGCACATGCTCTAAAACGGGAAAATGCGCGTTTGACGATTTGGTAAACGAAACCGTATCGAAAATGGACTCTTTCGACGGCGTTATATTCGGCTCGCCCGTATACTACGCAGGCCCGTCCGGCAGACTGACGTCGTTTATGGACCGCCTTTTCTACTGCGGCGCAAAGAAAATGCAGGGCAAACCCGCGGCTGCTGTTGTTTCGTGCAGGCGCGGCGGCGCAAGCGCGGCTTTTGAGAGAATAAATAAATACTTTTTAATGTCCAACATGCCCGTTGTGCCTTCGCAGTATTGGAACCAGGTTCACGGCGCGTGTGCGGACGACGTTTTAAAGGACGAAGAAGGTCTTCAGACGATGAGAACGCTCGCGGAAAACATGGCGTATATGTTAAAGTGCATTAAAGCGGGCGAAGCGGCGGGAGTTCAAAAGCCCGAATACGAAGCTAAAATACGCACAAACTTTATCAGATAAGGAATAAAAAGTCATGATTTTAGTACTTAAAGAGAAATACTCTAGGGAGGAATATAATAAACTTACCGAAAGCCTCAAAAGCATGGGGCTCCAGCTTCACGAAAGCCGCGGCTCGCATACGACTATCATAGGCCTTATAGGCGACACAAGCGCGGTTGACGATGAGCATCTGGCGTCGCTTGACATAATAGAAACCGTAAAGCGTATTCAGGAGCCGTATAAAAACGCGAACAGAAAGTTCCATCCGCTTGATACGGTTGTAAAAGTAGGGAATGCGAAAATTGGCGGCGGAGAAGTCTCGGTTATAGCCGGGCCCTGCTCGGTAGAATCAAAAGAGCAGCTTTGCTCCGTGGCGGAAGACGTTAAAAGAAGCGGTGCGGTGCTTCTTCGCGGCGGCGCTTTTAAGCCGCGTACATCGCCATACGCTTTTCAGGGGCTTCGCGATCAGGGCATAAAGCTTTTGCTTGAGGCAAAAGCGGAAACGGGACTTCCGATAGTTACGGAGATTATGGATATTTCGCATTTGCCGCTTTTTGAAAATGTTGACGTTATTCAGGTCGGCGCAAGAAACATGCAAAACTTTGAGCTTTTGCGTGAGCTCGGCAAAACTAAAAAGCCGATTCTTTTAAAGAGAGGACTTTCGAGCACCATAGAGGAATTTTTAATGAGCGCCGAATATATCATGGCGGGCGGCAACGAAAACGTAATCCTTTGTGAGAGAGGCATAAGAACGTTTGAAAGAGCAACGCGCAATACGCTTGATTTATCCGCGGTAGCGCTACTCAAAACGCTTACGCACCTGCCCGTTATAGTTGACCCGTCGCATGCAACGGGAATAGCTTCGCTTGTAAAACCGATGGCACTCGCGTCCGTTGCGGCAGGCGCGGACGGTCTTATTATAGAAGTTCATAACGACCCGCCGCACGCGCTTTGCGACGGACAGCAGTCTTTAACGCCGCAGGCGTTTGACGACCTTATGAAATCGGTTAAGAATATTGAGCCATACGCATATAAAGCGCAGGCGTAAAATAATAATATCATGAATTTGTGTAAAGCAGAATAAAGAAAAGGCAGCAGCAAAACGAAACCGTTTTTGCTGCTGCCTTTTTTAGTTTGCATTAAGCGGCTTATAATTCAACAGGAATTTCTTCGCTGTCGCCTTTAAGCTTATTATAAATCTCTGCGTCTGTCGCGCAAATATAAGGCTGGGTGTAGAGAACATAAACGATACCGAGAGTAATAATACCTAAAATGGCCCAACCGAGGAATGATAAGTCAAGCACGAAAGCGTTCCATTTGTTGCCGTTCATCATTTCGCGTGATTTAGTAATCGCTTCTGTGGGCTGCATATCGGGGTTATCCGAAAGTATGTATGGCACAAGCCGGTACGAATATGCCTTAACAATGCCGGGGATTATAAAAAGAAGCGACCAAAGCACGGTAAAAAGAGCTTGTAAAAACAGGGTAAGTACTATGTTGCCGTAGTTTGATTTAAAGCCATAGCCCATTTCGCCGGGTTCGGCGGGAGCAGCGCTGTTTTTCTTAAAGAAGTGCTGACATCCGAATCTGATAGGGTTAAAGAGGAAAATGCCGAGCAAGCAAGCAATAAGAGATAAACAAATGATTGCGCCGGTGTTTTCATCCGAAACATTGAAACGGGAATAAACTCCGCCCGATACGAGCGAGAAAATAAATGCTACCAATACACATTTCCAACGGTTGGCCTTAAAAGCCGCTTTTCCTTTTGCTTTAAGTTCCTGTCTGTTCCACATAATTAAACATCTCCTTTTTTTGTATTGTAAAACATTTGCTGTTTACATTATATTCCAAACTCTCAAAAATATCAAGCATTTTCACAAAAAAAGTGCAAAGTTTTTCATAACTTTGACAAAAATGTCTAAAATCATTGAAAATAACGGCAGGTTATGATAAAGTATTATTATATTAATTTACATTGAAACGGAGGGTAATAAATGAAATTTAAGAAAAGCTTTCTATCAATCATTTTGGCTATAAGTATGGTTTTTTTGCTTTTGCCGTTTACGGCAAGTGCAGGCTCTCTGCAGGTCTATACGGATATCTATGACCAGATTGTATATTCAGGCGGTACTTATGACATATCCGTAAAGGTTGTCGGCGGAACGGGCCTTCTGCAATACAGATGGCAGCTTTGCGGATATCAGAAAAGCGGAAAGGACTATTGGTTTTATATAGCAGGCAAGGACTGGCCGTAGTTCTTCGCGCCGGAGGACTCAATGGGAGAGCACCTCTGCATGACAACAAACTGGCTTGACGGCGAGGATAAGGGCAGCGACTGGAACGTTATAAAATTCAGATGCTATGTTTACGATGAAAACGGAAACGAAGGCTATTCGCCCGAATATTATATGCACGTCTTTTCAACGGACGCTTTAAAAGCGCGCATTGACGCGGAAAACGCTTTTGAATTTGAAAGCTGCGAGCCGCAAAACACGGATATCAAAACATCTGCGGGCTACGCCGTTGATTTTACGATGCACCTTAAAGACTTTACAGACTGGATGCATGACAGCGAGCTTTACGCGCGCCAGTATTTTGAAATAAAAGAAAACGGCATATCGAGCTATATAGACGGCGTTCATTTCTCATATCTCAGAAACGCTCCCGCAAACGCGGAAATTATTGAGCATGCAGACCTTTACTGTGGCGATACGCTTATTAAAGAGCTTAAAAAAGAATATAAAGTAACGGTTGAGAAAAAAGAAGAAACACAGGCTTCATCATCTCCCGATACTTCCGAAACAGATACCGGGACGGACAAGTATAAGCCCATATATGAGCTTGTAAAGCCGGGAGCCGATTTTTCTGTTGTCAAACCGATTGAAATTACAAAGCCCATATCGATTGCAGACATTTTTGAGGAGATAGAAAGACCCATAAGCGGAGTTATTTCGTTTGGGGATAAGGATGAAGAAGAGCTGCCGTTTGAGGACGTTTTAAAAGAGGATTATTTTTATGACGCGGTAAAATGGGCATATACATCTGACCCGAGGATTACGGAGGGCATAGACGATAAGCATTTCGGGCCGAAGCGGATTGTAACGCGCGCGCAGGCAATGGCGTTTTTGTGGCGCGCCATGGGAGAGCCGGAGCCTACGTCTAAAACAAACCCGTTTAAAGACGTAAAGAAAGATGATTATTTCTATAAAGCGGTACTCTGGGCGGTTGAAAAGGGTATAACCGTAGGCACGGACAGCACGCATTTTTCGCCGGACGACACATGCTCAACGGCGCATATCGTAACCTTCCTGTACCGCACGCTTGAAATAGGCGATGACGGCTATTATGAAGAAGCCGCTTCGTGGGCAAAGGATAACGGCTTGCTTGAAAATATAGAAAAGAAGGTATCGCCTTATGTTGCGTGTCCGAGAAGCGATGTAGTTACGTTTTTGTATAGGACTATTGTTAAATAGGGATGTAAAAATAGCGCAGACCGCAAAAGGTAAACGTCTTTTGCTACGAACAAACGTCACCTCTCGACGTACCTTATGTACGCCTTCGGGATTCCGTTTGTCCGTTCTGCATCTATTTTTCCTATCCCTTGTGGTGTTGAACAATGGGGACGCTATTTGTTGTGTTGTCAACAGAACCGTCCCCTTGGCAACAGAAACAATTTAAAATAGGGGCATTAGCATAAATAGATAGCAATGTGCCAAGGGAACATTGCTCTTGTCAACCTGATCACTTCCTTGGTAAGGAAGAGGTCATATATTCGATTAAAAAGGGGACGTATTTTTGTACGTCCCCTTTTTTAGGATATGCTTATTTTTATATTGTCTTTTTTCAAAACTAAATTAGCAAACACATCTTTGCTTACTGACGCGAAATAGCCTGTAAATTCGTTTTCGTATTCTTCCCCAATCAAGTCTAAAAGCTCGCAAAGCAGGAGCATCGCGGCAAATTCATGTTTGCATGCGCCGCTGCAAAAGCAGGAGCATTTTATGTTGCCTATTTCTCTTGCATCATAATCAAAATTAAATTCAACTTCATAGTTTTCTGTGCCCTGAACTATGGCAAAGCCGCGGCTGCCGTCAATGCATATATAAAGTATTCTGTCGTTAATATAGTAATCGTGTCCTCTTTCGGCAACTTCTTTTTTTATATTCATTCCGCTTAAATCATCGAGAGAAAAACTGCTGGTTTCATCATTTCCTGTCGCGTATTCTTCTTCGTTTTGCGGCGGGATAAACCAGGAGCGCACTTTGTTTGCGGGGATTACGTTTTCGCCAAAGGAAACCATGTACGAGCCGGCGGAAAACAGATCGCCTTTTACTTTTGTGTCGGCAACAGCGATAACCTTTTTGTAATCCGCTATCTTTATTTTGAAAGAATAACTGATGTCCATAACATAACCCATATGTCCTTCAAGCTTGCCGTCAACATATACAAGGTCGCCATTTTTTAAATCGAACATATCGTTATAGTAAGTAAAGTGCATATTTCTTGACGGGAAGTAAACTTCTACGACAGATTTGCGGGCTTCGGCTGAAACGGGATTTTCGATAACCGGTGTTTCATTTGTTCTTTCGTTTTTCAAAAAAGAATTAAAGCCTATAGGATATTTTTTCATGAATTATTCCTCCAATCTTTTGTTTCTGTAATCAGTATAGCAAATTCAGTGGGTAATAAAACGGACTGTGCAGGACGCACACGGATTGTCAGCTTTCAATTTTCAATTTTACATTTAATAAAGAAAAAAGCGTGCGCGCCGAAGGCGCAAAACCGAAAAAGGTGGCGGAGAGAGTTTTCCGGGTGTCAAGGGGACGGTTCTCTTGACAACAATAAAACATAAAGAAAAAGAGACATGCAAAAGCATGTCTCTTTTTCTGGAGCTGTTGGGCAGATTCGAACTGCTGACCTCTTCCTTACCAAGGAAGTGCTCTGCCTGCTGAGCTACAACAGCGTAATTATCATGGGACTGTCTGCACTATACTGAGACAGTCCCATGTTTTGGCGACCCGGATGAGGCTCGAACTCACGACCTCCAGCGTGACAGGCTGGCGTTCTAACCAACTGAACTACCGGGCCACATATTTATATCAACAAATGATATTATACAATATAAAGAGTATGGTTGTCAATATGTTTTTTCTGTATTCTCTTGATATTTTTTGCTATTTGGAATATAATGTAGTTAAATAATTCTATTAGGAGCTGATATTAATGTGGAAAAGACGCGAACTTAAGACAAAAGCAAAATCTGCTTTTAAGGCAAACTATTGGAAGTGCTTTTTTGTCGCTTTTATTATGATGGTTATAGCAAGCGGCACATATCTTACTGCGTTTGTTGACGGGAATCCCCCAAAAGACAATGTGAATGTGCCCGAAACCGCTGTGCAGGTTGAACCGGCGGGAGAAGAAAGTATAGATACCTTGCCGGCAGAACTCAGCGCCGCTTTAGCGGAAGAATCCGCTACAAACGAAGTATCAAACAGAATCAGCATAAGCATGGGCGTTATGGCGCTTTCACTTTTGTTTTCCGTTTTCTTATAAAACATTTTACGGTAAGCTGCCAGCATTTCTTTAAGAAAAACAGCATATCTCCCGCGGAGCCCGGCGAAATGGGATTTTCTTTTAAAAACAAATACAGCAATATAGTTTTCACTGTATTTTTAAGAGACCTCTTTATTTTCCTTTGGTCGCTTCTGTTTATAATACCGGGAATTGTTAAGGCGTATTCCTACCGCCTTGTTCCTTACATACTTTCCGATAACCCCGGCATAAACGGAGAAGAGGCACTTAAAAAATCAAGCGAGATGATGAAGGGCAACAAATGGAAAACGTTTAAACTTGACTTATCGTTTATCTGGTGGTTCCTTTTGAGCGTTATAACGCTTGGTATCGTTTATCTGTTTTATGTAAACCCTTATTTTCTTGCAACAGATGCGGAGCTTTACTTAAAGCTTAAAGAGCTTGATACGCCTGTTGTTTCAGAAGCATAATTGAAAATCAAAAAGAGTTGTGACAAATGTCACAACTCTTTTTTATATTGATTAAACTTCCATTCTCTTTTGCATAACGCGCCTTGCGCTGCTTTCAAACTCGTCGTCAAGCGGTGTTAAAGAAGAAATATCGCCGTATTTGCGCTTTAGCGCCGCCGAAATCATTTCATCGGCTATCTTAGGATTCTTTGAGAGAAAAGGCCCGTGCAGATATGTGCAGTAAGTGTTTTTGTAGCGGAGGCCTTCTCCGCCGTCCTCGCCGTTGTTGCCGAACCCCTTTATAACCTTGCCAAGCGGCTGCATATCGCCTATATACGTTCTGCCGGCGTGGTTTTCAAAGCCTATCGCCGTATAGCCGTCTATATCCGTTGCTATATTACCTATAAGGCGCGTATCGCCGCCTTCGGTATAGTGATTTAGAATACCGAGACCTTCGAGCTTTTCACCTTCCGGAGTTACATAGTATTTGCCGAGCATCTGATATCCGCCGCAGATAGCGAGCAAAACGCCGCCCGTTTCGATATACATACGCATATCGCCTATAATTCTGTCTTTAATATCCTGCTCAACAACGCTCATCTCAAAGTCCTGACCGCCGCCGAACATAACTATATCCGTATTCTCGCTGTCAAAAGTATCGCCTACGGAGTAGTTTATCACTTTTACGTCAATTCCCCTTGCCGCGGCTCGGCTTTTAAGAATAAGTATGTTTCCTATATCTCCGTACATATTTAAAAGTTCGGGATAAAGATGACAAATATTTAGTTCCATTGTTTTCCCTCCCTTATTTCCAAAGTTTCTTAATATACTTCTTTTTATGAAGGTATTTCCTGAAAGATGTCATCGCCGTATATGTTGTAAACAGATAAACTCTGCCTGTTATATTCGTTCTTATTGAATACAAAATTCCGTCATAGTCTTCCGAAACGTGGAACCTGTTTGTATCAAGCCCCGCGTATTTAAGGCGTATCGCCATATCGTAGCAGCGCGTGCCGCCTACCAAAACGTTTTGGTAGTTCATTTTTGTAAATCTTTCAAAGTGCGCGTCGTAGATCCAGGAAACATCCGTGCCGTCCGCATAGTTGTCATTTAAAAGAAAAGCTAAATTTACGGCGTCCTCATCGGGCAAAACGGAGTTTATGGCTTCGTTGCAGCCTGCGGGGTTTTTAACGAGTATTATTCTTACTTCGCGCCCGTCTATATTTACTGTTTCCTGTCTGCCGAATTTACTGCCGCAGCTTTCTATTCCCGCTTTTATATCGTCCTGACAAACACCTAGTGCGCCCGCAGTAGTAGCGGCGCAAAGCGCGTTATAGATGTTGTAAGTTCCGGGAAGCGGTATTTCGATTTCGAGCCCGTCAAAGGAAACCTTTGAAGAATCCGCCGTTAAAACAGGCGTTTTGTTAACGCCGAGCGCAAGCTGAGGTCTTTTTTTGCCGCATCGCGGGCAAGAATAGTCGCCGAGGTGGTTAAACGTTACAAAATTATATTCATACGGCTTTTTGCAGTCGCGGCAGAACTTGCCTTCTGCGTTCATTTCGCTTTCCGTATTTATATCGGGCGTAACCCTGAAGCCGTAATAGTAGCGTTTAGAGCCTTCCATAAATCCGAAGAGAAGCGATTCGTCGCCGTTTAAAACGAAAGTGCTTTCGGGCGTTTTGGCGCATCCGTCGGCTATCAGCTTTAACGTTTTGTCAACCTCGCCGTATCTGTCAAGCTGGTCGCGGAAAATATTTGTAACCGCTATTATTTCGGGTTTTATATCTTCTGTTACATGTTTTAAATAAGCTTCGTCAACCTCAAGTACCGCAAATTTCATTTCATCGCTTTTTTTGAAACGGTAGTTTTTTATAAGGCATGAAACAATGCCTGGCTTCATATTAGCGCCGCTTGAGTTATTGATAACCGGGCTGCCCGTAGCTTTAATAGCCGCAACTATCTGCGAGCATGTAGTGGTTTTGCCGTTTGTGCCGGTAACTAATACTATTCTGTATCCGTCCGCAACCTTCGGCAGAATGTTAGGTCTGAGTTTTAATGCTATTTCGCCGGGCAAACTTGTCCCGCCGCCGAGCAGTCCTGTTAAAAAGGATAATATTTTCATAAGAAAAATAATTATATTGTCCATAAATATCACCTTCCTATAACGAATAAGTAAATTGAAAAGAAATGTAAAATACTGCCGCCCAGCACAAAGAAGTGCCAGATGGAGTGCATATATTTAAGCTTCGGAAATGCGTAAAAAATAATTCCGAGCGTATAAACGATGCCGCCCGCAACAAGGAAAATAAGGCCGCCGAGCTGCATGTTTGAAACAAGCGTTTTGAAATAGAAAATAACAGCCCAGCCCATTATAACATAACAAATGTAGCTGAATATTTTGTATTTTTCCATGTTAACCGCGTTTAAAACGATGCCGAGTATCGCAAATGCCCATATAACCGCGCAAAGCGTAATACCCTTCGCGCCGCCTATAACCAAAAGGGCATAGGGCATATAAGTTCCCGCGATAAGCAGGAAAATCGAAGAATGGTCAAACACCCTGAAGACTGCTTTCGCCTTGGGGTTTGTGATCGAATGATATAATGTGGAAAAAAGATACATCAAAATAAGCGTTGAGCCGTATATAGCGGCACAGACAACATATAAAGGGTTATGCGTAAAAGCCGCGGACACAACGAGAAGCACAAGTGCGGCAATCGCAAGACCTGCGCCTATACCGTGCGATATTGCGTTTACAAGCTCTTCTCCGAGCGTATAACTTGGTGGTTTATTATTTTTTTTCATTTTAGTCTCCCGTGATTAATGTGCCGTTTCATGAGCCGTTTTAACAACGGCTTCAATGTCAAGCGGCATATCTTTGCCGCTTCGTCCGGCGTATAGCAGATATTCTATATTGCCCTTGGGGCCTTTTATGGGCGAGAAGTCAAGCCCGTATATTTTAAATTCATTGTCTTTAGCGTAACCGAGCACTTTTTCTATAACTTCTTTATGAACTGCGGGATCGCGCACAACGCCGTTTTTGCCTACGCTTTCGCGCCCCGCTTCAAACTGCGGCTTTATAAGGCAAACCGTTTCACCCGTTTCTTTTAAAAGTTCACGCATTACGGGAAAGATAAGTTTAAGCGATATAAAAGACACGTCAACGCTCGCAAAATCAAGATCGTCATCTATATTTTCGCGCGTTACATATCTTATGTTTGTCCGTTCCATATTAACAACTTTTTCGTTTGTGCGAAGCTCCCATGCAAGCTGCCCGTAGCCTACGTCAACGCTGTAAACCTTCGCGGCGCCGTTTTGGAGCATGCAGTCTGTAAAACCGCCGGTTGAAGCGCCTATATCCATGCATATTTTGTTTTCGAGCGTGATGGGAAAAGACGCCATCGCTTTTTCAAGCTTTAAGCCGCCGCGGCTTACATATTTAAGGCCTTCGCGGACTTCAATGGTGTCATTCTCCGTTACAAACATACCCGCCTTGTCGGCCTTCTGTTCGTTTACATACACAACGCCACTCATAATAAGAGCCTGCGCTTTGCTTCTGCCGTCCGCAAGCCCGTTTTCGGTCATATAAAGGTCAAGTCTTTGCTTCATTTTACTTAAGTCCTTCTGAAATTCTTTTTGCGATTTTTTCGGGAGAGAGCCCGTAAAAATCAAAAAGCTCTTTTTGGCTTCCCGCGGGAATATACGCATCCGGGAAAGAGGCGGAATCAAAATAAGCTTCTATGCCGTTTGCCGTCATGTATGCGCCGAGCTTTTCGCCTATACCGCCGCTTTTTTCGTTGTCTTCAAGAGTTATTATTCTTTTTGTTTTATTTATACTGTTTTTGACAGTGTCAAAATCCAAAGGATGTGCGCATCTTAAATCAATTACTTCTGCGCTTATATTCTCTTTTTCCAGAATCTCCGCAGTTTCAAGCGCTTTTGATACCATAGAACCGAGCGCCGCTATTGTTATATCATTGCCTTCTCTTAAAACGCACGCCTTTAAAGGTTCAAACGGCGCGCCGCAGATGTTTTCCACGGAGCCTTTCGGGTAACGTACGGCTATGGGACCCTTATGCTCCAAAATTGCGTATCGCATCATTTGGTCAAGCGATGCAAGGTCACAAGGGGCAAGTATTGTCATATTAGGTATTGTAGAAAGATACGAAATATCATAAATTCCCTGGTGCGTTTCGCCGTCCGCGCCGACAATACCCGCGCGGTCAATTGCGAAAACAACATGGCGGCAGCCGAGTGCAACATCATGCCAAACGCTGTCATAAGCTCTCTGCAAAAACGATGAGTATATAGCTACAACGGGCGTAAGACCGCTTTCGGCAAGACCTGCCGCAAACGTTACCGCGTGCTCTTCCGCTATGCCTACGTCAAATATTCTGTCTTTATATTTCTTTGCGAATTCACCGAGTCCGCATGAGTCTACCATAGAAGGACAAACGCAGACAATGCTTTTGTCGTTTTCCGCAAGATCGCATATTGTTTCGCCAAACTGCTTGGTAAACGATTTTCCGCCGCCTGATGAAGCCGAAACGCCGTGATACAAATGCGGCTCATCTTCCGCTTTTTTATAGCCTTTGCCCTTTACGGTGCATATGTGTACTATAACGGGGCCGCGCGCTTTTTTTGCTTCTTCCAAAGCCGAGCAAAGCTCTTCTATATTATGCCCGTCAACAGGCCCCAGATATTTATAACCGAGCTGCTCGAAAACAACTCCGGGAGTTATCATAAATTTAAGATATCCTTTTATTTTGCGGATAACCTTTTTAAGTCCGCCGCCGAGGAGAGGTATCTTGTCCAAAACCTGTTCGGTTTCTCTTTTGGCGTTATAATACGCCGGTTTTGTGCGGACTCTGTTTAAATATCTCGCAAAAGCGCCCATGTTTTTGCCGATGGACATTTGATTGTCGTTTAAAACAATAATCAGCTTCTTTTTAGACTGCGATATGTTGTTTATCGCTTCCATAGGCATTCCGCCTGAAAACGCCGCGTCGCCTATCACAGCTGTAACGTGATAGTTTTCGCGGTTTAGATCTCTTGCGCTTGCAAAGCCGAGTGCAACGGACAGCGAAGTGCCGCTGTGGCCCGTTTCGAATATGTCATATTCGCTTTCTGCGCGCTTCGGAAAGCCGCTTACGCCGCCGAATGTGCGCAGGGTATCGAATTTGTCGCGCCTGCCGCATATTATTTTGTGCGTATAGCACTGGTGACCTACGTCCCAAATAATCTTATCGCGCGGCGCATCAAACACCTTGTATAGAGCGCATGTAAGCTCTATGACACCGAGGTTTGAGGCGAGATGCCCGCCGGTTTTTAAAACGTTTTCAATTAAAAACTCTCTTATTTCGCCCGAAAGCTGATTAAGAGAGGCAGTGTCAAGTTTCTTTAAATCTTCGGGGCCCGATATAGACGATAAAATACTTTTCATCTGTGAATACCTACCTTTTTCTTCCGAACAAGTAAAAAAGTCTTCCTACAAAAAAGACAATTGCGTTGCAGTTTGTAATTGCAAAAGTTTTGCCGACAGCCTTGCCGCCTACGGTTAAGGCGGATATAAGTGCCGCCGCCAGAACGCTTGTCAGCGCCAAATTAAAAGAATGGGATATTGCAAGGTCGCCCACTATAAGCGTTCCGATACTGCCGCTTATAACGCCGCATATATCGCCTATAACGTCATTGCAGACGTTAGCCGTTTTTTCCGAGTGCTTTATAAGCTTTACGGCATATCTCGCGCCGCGTACCCTGTTTGACGCCATGGCGTGCAAGGGGGCGTCGTGTGCTGCGGTCACGGCAGTTCCAATAATATCAAAAATAATACCTATAAAAATAATAACAAAAAGCAGTATAAAAGCGACGGAGAGCGTAACGTCCTGCAGGCGCGAAGCGGTTAAAAAGCTTATCGCCGCCGACAGAAAGAACGTTAAAGCAACCGTTATTATAAGCCATGAGGGACTAAATTTTTTATTGCCCGTATGAGTGCTTTTTACTTTGGGCCTTTTGTATTTCTTTGATTTTTTCATTTATATTTCCTTTCGGCATAGCCGATTTTAAAAACAATTCTCCGGGGGCAAAGCGAGGAGTAAATTTTACGGCATAGGTCCGAGTAGGATTTCCCGCAGGCATTCCCGTGCGTCGCCGCTTCGGGAGGTTTCCCATTAAATGCCGCCCGTCAAAGACGGAACCGGATTACCACTAAGTCCGCACTGCAATCCTCATCGCCTTTTCGGGAAGTCTCAAAAGAGATTACCCGAAACAGCCTAGGAGATTTCCTCGACAGTCACACCAATTCTTATCCTCTATTGCAAACATAATTTCAAACAGCAATAACCGCCGCATTGTTGGCCGGCAAATTGGGGTCTGATCTGTTATCCTTCATGCCCACTCAAGGAAGGCTACTCTGCAAACAGCACAAATGCGCACCGCTAAACAGGTTTAATCCTAAGTCGTACTTTGTTTTTGTCGTAAAATTCGAGCAACTTCGAAAGCACAATCATAGGTCTCCACGGAAAAGGGGACAAGCTCCGCATGCCATTGCGGTTTGCCCCTGAACCTTAACCCCCAGCACAAACCCCCGACTGGGCGTCGGAAGCCTGCACCAGGAACTTCATCGATGTGCCCTTTAACGGATTTTTAGGCCCGTCCTGGGAAAAGGCTGAACTGACTAGGATACTGCGCCACCCGTCAAGCGTATTATAGCACAAGATAAGCATATTGTAAAGTTTTTTGAGAAAAAACGGGGCAATAAGGGATACAACTGTGTAAAAAAAGACAAATTCCCATCGTTGACTTGATTTGTTGAATGTGATAAAATATAATTTAAGATAATAGCAAAACGAGACAAAGAGACCGTCATATCATTGAGCAATGCTTAATAACCGTCTCATCAGCTGCTTTGTGGCAGAATACTGTTTTTACATACTTAATCACGGAGGATAAGTACAAATGAAGAATTATATCAAAATTGCAAGAGTGCGACATTGGATTAAAAATGCTTTGATTTTTATTCCTGCTTTTTTCAGTAAAGAATTGCTCTCTTTAGATTTAAACAGCATTCTGATTCTTTTGTATGGCTTTTTTGGTTTCAGTATGCTATCTTCTGCGATTTATACTTTAAATGATATACTTGATGCAGAAAAAGATAAAGTCCATCCCCAAAAGAAGTATAGACCGATCGCAAGCGGGGCAGTAAGTAAGAGAGAGGCAACAGTTCTTTTTGTTGTGTTGTTTGTGATTTCCATGGTTCTTATTTCTGCAACAAGAAATTTATATTGCATTTTGATTGCTGTTGTATATCTGTTGCTAAATATATTGTATAGTACATGGTTGAAGCACCAACCGATAATTGAAACTGTTATTATAGTGTTGGGTTTTTTACTGCGTCTTTTGTTTGGAGCGTGTCTAATGAACGTTCTTATATCAGGCTGGCTGTACCTTACGGTTATGTCGGGCGCTTTTTATATGGCGTTTGGCAAACGCAGGGGTGAGCTGCAAATGCTTGATGAAGTTGACAGACGCGCTGTTTTATCTCTTTATACATTTGGCTTTTTAGACAAAAATATGTATTGTTTTGCGACTTTAACAAATGTCTTTTATTCCCTATGGGCTATAAATGAAGGTATTAAGATGTACCCGACAATACCTATAGTATTAATCATATTCTTAAAATACAGCTATAATACGGAAAAGAAGTCTTTTGCCGATCCTATTGATGTTTTTTTTAAAGATAAGGTTATAGTTGGTTTCGTGGTTTTATATGTAGTATATTCAATAATAGCGTTGTATTTTTGGAAGTAGGAGGATTTAGTCTGTGAAAGAATTGAGCATAAACAACCTGTGCAGAAACTGGTGGTTTTTAATCTCTGCGGTTGCATTTGCTGTGTCAAGTGTCAGTCACACGTATGCGTTTTATACTTACGGTTATATTTCTATTATTGGAGTTATTCCGTTTGCTGTATTTGTAGGGGCGCGCTATGAAAACATATTAAAAAGTGTATTGAAAACCGGAAAATGTTTTTTAATTCTATCGGCTATATCGGCAATTTCATTGAGCATTGAAAATCAACCTACGCTTTTGTTGTCCGAGCTACGGGATTTTTTAAGCATTATTCAATATAAAACCGGTATATCAACACATGCTGATTTTTTGGCTTTTGTAATTATACCAAAACTGTTATTGCCTTTAAACGCTGTATTTTACTTTACTGTGTTGACAAAGATATACACTTTTATTGAAAACGTATTAAAAAAGGTGATAAAGCTCTTTACAAAGAAAGATGTGATTGTAGCATCGTTACTTTGCGCGGCGTTAATAGTTCTTGTTGCTGTTGCATTTTGTAATGCTGATGGCCTTTCGGGGTATTATAAAAACGGAAATTATATATATACAGCTGATATAGGCCGTTTGCTTAAAGGTAATTGCTATACTTCAATAAACCATCTGCAAAATGATATTAGGCAGCCTTTGTTTGCGGTTTTATCTGCTCCGTTTTTCGCGCCCATTTCGTTTTTAAATCAAGTTTTTCCAATATCAAAAAGGTTGTTTGGTTTTTTGATAGCAGCAATGAATACCATACTCATGTCTTTTTCGTTACTCCTGATCGGCGTTTGTACGGCAGAAGAAAAAACACGAAGAGGTATAATTTTCATGCTTTTTGGTATGTACGCAACGCTTTTATTTGGTATGGTCATAGAACAGTATCAAGTAGTTATGTTCTGGCTTGTGTTATATATGGTTTACTGTACCCATGTAAAGAACGAACAGATTACAAAAGAAGTCCTATTTATAGCTACAACCGGTACACTTATTACAAACGGTATCGTTTTTCCGTTAATACTTGAGGATAAAAGTATTAAAAAGATACCGGTTTTGTTATTAAAAACTGCTCTGATGGGAATTGCAGTGCTCTGCTTATTTGGCAGACTGGGCACACTTTTGAGTGGATATAGGAATGTACAAGAGTTGTTACAAGGGTTTGGCGGAGCTGAGAGCACTTTTGGCACGAGGTTTTACAAGTTTTTGACGTTTGTTTCCAACTGTTTTATAGCGCCTAATTCATATATGGCAAATGGCGGATGGCGTTTGGGAGAAGCAAAAAAAACTGCTGTAGTATTTGGTGTTACAGTTTTGGCAATATGCGTTATTAGTTTTTTGATCAACAATAAAAAGTTGTGGTCAAGAATTAGTTTTGGCTGGGTTGTTTACTCTTTTATAATAGTTTGCTTGATTGGTTGGGGCTTTGCAGATAACAGTGGCCCGATCCTTTATATTCTGTATTTTGGTTGGGCATATTGTGTAATGATTCATTTGTTCATAGACAAAATATTTGAAAAAATCAGATTGAAACGAGTGGGCTTAATCACGGAGTATGTTTTGGCAGCTGTCATGCTTTTGTTTAACATATCCCAAATCTCAGTAATGATTACTAAACTATCAATCTGACAGCACGAAAGCAGCATAAAAATGTGTATTGGAAGATATTTAGAATAAGTTTAAGATAAAAGAAAAGAGGGTTAATTATGAAACGAAAAGAACTGATGAGTCATATAGGAAGCGTTGAGCAGGTAGGAGGCGTAAGAGAATTTACGTTTTCTTCGGGCAAAGCGCGCGGTATGCGAGGTATTGAAATTGACACGGGAGACCTTGTTTTTACCGTGCTTCCCGACAGGGCGATGGATATCGCAGCGGCAAAATATAAAGGTCAGGCGGTCAGCTGGATTTCAAAAACAGGTTATGTAGCGCCCGAATATTACGACAGGGAAGGCCTTAACTGGCTCCGTTCTTTCACGGGCGGACTTATCACAACTTGCGGACTCAAAAACCTCGGCACGCCCGTGGGCAGCCACGGTCTGCACGGCAGAATAGCAAATACGCCCGCCGAAAAAGTATCGGTTGAGGCTTTCTGGGAGGGCGACGAATATATCATGAAGGTTTCGGGCGAGATGCGCGAAGTATCCGTTTTCGGAGAAAATCTCGTACTTAAAAGAGAGATAACCGCAAAGCTTTTCTGCGGTGAAATATTGGTTCAGGATACCGTAACAAATGAAGGCTTTAAAGAGGAAGAGACGGCGCTTTGCTATCACTGTAATTTCGGCTATCCTTTGGTTTCGGAAAAATCAAAGCTTGTAAACCTGCCGGAAGAGCACGGCAATATTACAGCGCCCGACGGCGCTTTCAAAGAAGAGTGCATCTGCCTCGACATTCCCGGTGACGAGGTTACGGTCGGCATAGAAAACGAAACTATAGGCGCGTATATTACGTATAAGCGCGACACACTGCCCGATTTTATGCTCTGGAGAATGCTCGGAAACAGCGAATACGTTGTAGGTCTTGAACCGAGAACAACATACTATAACGGACAGGACATAATAGATAACGACGCTTTCGTAAAGCTAAAACCCTTTGAGCAGTTTAAAACATATGTAAAATTCAGCTTTAAAGAGTTGCATTAATCGGAAAAATCTGTTATAATATTAAGATAAGCCATACAAATTAAAAAGGAAGGTTTAAACTTATGATTAACGTGCCGCAGATGTTCGGAGAGCTCGTTTTTAATGACAAGACCATGCAGGAGCGACTTCCGAAGGAAACATACAAAGCATTGCGCGAAACAATAAAAGACGGAAAAAGGCTCGATTCCACGGTTGCAAACGTTGTTGCAAGCGTTATGAAGGATTGGGCTATTGAAAACGGCGCAACGCACTTTACGCACTGGTTCCAGCCCATGACGGGCATAACCGCCGAAAAGCATGACAGCTTTATTTCCCCCGAGGGCGACGGCTCCGTTATAATGGAATTTACGGGCAAGGAGCTTTTAAAGGGTGAGTCGGACGCGTCAAGCTTCCCGTCGGGCGGACTTCGCGCAACGTTTGAAGCTCGCGGCTATACCGCGTGGGACCCGACGTCTTACGCATTTATAAAAGACGGAACGCTTTGTATTCCTACGGCATTTTGCTCATACAGCGGCGAATCTCTCGATAAGAAAACGCCTCTTCTGCGTTCAATGGAGGTTATAAATAAACACGCGCTCCGTATCTTAAAGCTTTTCGGTAATACGGAGGCGACAAGAGTTATCACCACCGTCGGAGCAGAGCAGGAATATTTTCTTATAGACGAAAAAATGTATAATCAGAGACGCGACCTTGTGTACTGCGGAAGAACGCTTTTCGGCGCTCCGTCACCTAAGGATCAGCAGAAGGATGACCACTATTTCGGAACGCTCAAACCGCGCGTTTCGGAGTTTATGAAGGAACTTGACGAGGAGCTTTGGAAGCTCGGCGTTTACGCAAAAACGGAGCATAACGAAGTTGCACCCGCACAGCACGAGCTGGCGCCTATATATACAACTACAAACATCGCAACCGACCAGAATCAGCTTATGATGGAATATATGAAAACGGTTGCAAACCGTCACGGCATGGCGTGCCTTTTGCATGAAAAACCGTTTGCTATGATAAACGGCAGCGGCAAGCACAACAACTGGGCACTCTCGACAAACACGGGAGAAAACCTTTTAAAACCGGGCAAAACGCCTGAGGAAAACGCGCAGTTTTTACTGTTCCTTGTAGCAGTTATAAAAGCTGTTGACGATTATCAGGATCTTTTGCGCATATCTGTAGCTTCCGCCGGAAACGACCACAGACTCGGCGGTCAGGAAGCTCCGCCCGCTATTATTTCAATGTTTCTCGGCGATGAGCTGACAGCGATACTCAGCGCACTCGAACATAACGAGATATATGTTCACCAGGAACGCAGTGAGCTTACGGGCGCAACAGTTTTGCCGACTATATTTAAAGACACAACGGACAGAAACAGAACTTCGCCCTTTGCTTTTACGGGCAATAAATTTGAGTTCCGCAGCCTCGGCTCAACGTTCTCCATAGCAGGTCCCAACATGGTACTAAACACCATAGTTGCCGACGCTTTGGACGAATTTGCAACAAAGCTTGAAAACGCTAAAGACTTTGATAAGGAACTTAACTTAATTATCAGAAACACCGTAAAAGAGCATGAGAGAATTCTCTTTGACGGCAATAACTATACCGAAGAATGGGTAAAGGAAGCCAAAAAACGCGGACTTTTGAATCTTCCCACAACCGTTGACGCTCTGCCGTACATAATAAAAGATAAAAACGTAAACCTCTTTACAAAGCACGGAATACTTACAAAAGAAGAGATGTTTGCGAGATATGAAATACTTATGGCTGAGTATTCAAAGACCATAAACATAGAAGCGCGCACAATGAGCGACATGGTAAGAAAAGATATTATTCCCGCAATAGTGGAATACGAATGTAAGCTTTCCGAAACGGCAGCAAATAAACTTGCTGTTTCAAAAGATTTGACGGTTAATTTTGAAAAGACGGTAATAGCGAAGCTTTCGGTCATAGTTGATACACTTTATCAAAAGACAGATGAGCTTGAAGCATCGGTAGAAAAGGCTGAAAAAATAGAAAAGAGCGACGAAAGAGCAGTTTACTATAAGGACACGGTAATTACTCTTATGAATGAGATACGCACTGCGGCGGATGAAGCTGAGATGCTTGTGGGCAAGAAATACTGGCCGTTCCCGACGTACGGCGATTTGCTGTTTAGTGTAAGATAATGAATATAATAACCGAACTTAAAAGCTTTTTTATAAACAGTTTCAGCTCGCCCGTGCAGATTATAGGTTTTATAGCGCTTATAATAGTTATAATATCGTTTCAGCAGAAAACGAGGAAGGGCATTTTGCTTTTGCAATGCTTTTCAACGGCGCTTTTTACTCTGCATTTTGCTCTGCTCGGCCCAGCCGGTTATACAGGTTCCGCGCTGAATTTTATATCAGGTGTGCGCTCGGTTGTATACTATAATAAAGACAAAAAATGGGCGAAAAGTATTCTTTGGCCGATTGGATTTTTAATAATCTTTACCGCGGTAACCTTTATTATAGCGTATAAAAACAGGGGAGATGTGGCGTGGTACTTTAATCTGTTTCCGCTTTTCGGCGCGTATGTATATACGATAGCAACGTATATAAACAGCCCGAAGGTTATAAGAAGAACGTTGTGGCTAAGCTCTGTGGCGTGGATAATCTATAACATAAACGCGGGCTCTGTGGGCGGTGTTATAACGGAGATTTTTGCGCTTTTATCAAACGCAGTTGCAATAATAAGATTTGATATTTTAGGAAAGAAAGTGAAAGAATAACATTTAAAAACGGCCCCCCGTTTTTGTGCCGCATTGACGGCAGAAAGGAGGACTGAATGAAGAATTCGGACTACTCAAAGGTGACACCGGACGTTGTATCCCTTGCGGATAAATGTCTCGGCAACACAAACATAGATCAAGAGCTTTATACAAAACTCGATGTAAAACGCGGCCTGCGCGATTTAGACGGACGCGGCGTTTTAACCGGCCTTACCGAAATTTCAACCATAAATTCGATGAAAGAGGAAGGTGGCAAAAGAGTTCCCTGCGAAGGCGAGCTTTTTTACAGAGGAATTAATATAAAAGACTTAGTCGGCGGCTTTTTAAAGGAAGACAGGTTCGGTTTTGAAGAAACCATATACCTGCTTCTTTTTGGCGATTTGCCAAAAAAAGAAGAACTTGAAGCTTTTAAAAAGCTTTTATACGGCTACCGTTCTCTGCCTACAAACTTTAACCGCGATGTTATTATGAAAGCGCCGAATAAGGATATAATGAATTCAATGGCGCGAAGTGTTTTAACTCTCGCGTCTTATGACTCAAACGCAAACGATACGAGCATCCCTAATGTTTTAAGGCAGAGCATTCAGCTTATAGCAAACTTCTCATCGCTCGCCGTTTATGCGTATCATGCTTACCGCCATTATATCTTAAACAAAGGCCTTTATATTCACAGACCGAGCCACAGGCTCTCAATGGCTGAAAACTTTTTGAGAATGCTTCGAAACGATAAAGAGTTTACTCCGCTTGAGGCAAAGCTTTTAGACGTTTCTCTTGTTATCCATGCGGAGCACGGCGGCGGTAATAACTCAACCTTTACAACGCACGTTGTAACGTCCTCGGGAACAGACACTTATTCGTCCGTCGCGGCGTCGCTCTGCTCTTTAAAGGGCCCGAAACACGGCGGCGCAAACATTAAAGTCAGGACGATGTTTGAAGATATAAAAGAGCATATTTCGAAAAAACGGACAGAAAGTGAAATCCGCGATCATTTATCAAAGATTTTAAACAAAGAAGCAAACGACAAAACGGGACTTATCTACGGTATGGGTCACGCCGTATATTCGCTTTCAGACCCGCGTGCGGAGCTTTTCAAAGACATTACCGAAAAGCTTGCAATTGAAAAGGGAATGGAAGATGAGTTTGCGTTCTATGAAACGGTTGAGCGCGTCGGAATAGAGCTTATACTTGAAAAACGCAAGATTTACAAAGGCGTCTGCACAAACATAGATTTTTACAGCGGCCTTGCTTATACAATGCTTGATATTCCCGACGAGCTTTTCACGCCGCTTTTCGCTGTTGCGAGAATCGCAGGCTGGTCGGCGCACAGACTTGAAGAGCTTATAAACGGCAGTAAGATAATAAGACCGGCGTATCAGTCTGTTGCGGAAGAAAGACCGTATATTCCGCTTAATAAAAGATAAATAATAAATTATAATGCAGAATGCAGAAATAAAAAAAGAGCTGTGACGTGTGTCACAGCACAGATTGATGACAAACTCGGTCTACCGCAAGGGGAACGTATTTTGTCAGTATTATAAAAAAAACAAGCATAATTATTTACCTTAAAAAACCAGCCATAAGGGATTATCAAAATCCCTTATGGCTGCTTGCTTTCCGTGAATTCAAACATAGGGCTAAAGGGTCAAAAGCTTTGCTGATAAGGTTTAGAATGGTATAGAGGCAACATGGTGTTTCAATAATAAAAAGGCACTATTCATAATAGAATTCCAGATATTTAACTATTGAATCAGGTCCTAGGCTAAGTCCGTACATTTGATTGTCTTCTTCCGAAACTAAGATTTTGTTAACCGTCCCTATTATGGTCATCATACATCCTGAAAACTCCGAATCTCCTACTCTTGATGGCTTCTTTGAAAAATCTATTGGAGGATGAGTGTAGAATGTAGATTCATAATCGCCCGGACTAATCTGATCAGCTTCTATTTCAAAAAAACTATTTGGATTTGTTTTATTCTTGATAGAGATTCTTATACCAGCATGTGCCCAAATACCCGAATCGTTTCCTCCGACTTTTATTATTCCGTCTCTTGAACTATATGTATTTGCCGGTCCAGACACACTAACAAAATCCCCGACTTTGATACTACCTATGTTATTGTCATCAACAATAATTGGCTCTAATGTGTTATCGTTATAATTTTCAGTTGCAGAAACGGTTTCAAGAGTATCATTAGATATCGCTTTATTACCTTCATAACCCTCTTGTGCTGTTGTTTCGGACACTTCTTCTTTAGAGGTATTATTTATCGGAGCTTTAATTCCTGTACAACCTACAATTGATAAACATAAAAAACCTAATATAATTAATAGTACACAGAATTTCAAAACTTTATTCTTTTTCATTTATATGTTCTCCATACAATCAAATATACCATGCCTATGTTTTTTATTCGTCGTCTACCTTTTTTATAAACCCACCGCTGCTGTAGTAAAGACCCGTGTGCGGTGAAAAGTATTTGTAATCGCCGTCTTCTTGGTGGTCAACAAGACCGTACATATGCGTATACCCGTCCTGCTCACAAAGCCATTCCTCCGCGCTTATTATATTGTCTGTATCATAGATGGGAACGCCTTTTTCAAAAGCTTCGCCGTCCGCCCATACCTGCCTGTACTGCAAATGTCCCGTAGGGTTAAATTTGCAGCCGACAGGTCTTGACGCGAAATAACTGTTTCGCGTGTGTGTACCGTCGTGATTATTTATATAATCCATTGTTAAAACTCCGCTGTCGTTATATACTTCCATTTTCTCCCACTCGCCTTCGGTGCCGCTTGAGTTTACGGAAAGCAGCTCCGCTTCCGCGAAAACCGCGCAGGGGATAAGCGTTATTGTAAGACCTAAGCAAATGAGAAATGAGAGTATTTTCTTTTTCATGATCAGTCCTCCGCGTCATCTTCTATGTCAATAGGCATCTCAGGCTCTTTCGGTTTTATTTCCGTCGCCAAAATCGCCATGGCATTATCTCTTTGGTATGCCGAATCCTCTTTATATTGCTGCATATACATAAACAAATCGGGATTATCGCTACCGTTTTTGAGATTTTCGCCCATTTCGTACATTGTGCACGTTGCGTAGCGTGAGTTTACTGCCGCCCACCAAAGCTCCATAGAGCTTTCGGAAAACGCGGCGGGCTCGGTATAGTCTTTATATTTATCCATGAGCTCTTTTAAGCTGTCGGTATATTCTTTTACGTCGCTCATCAGCTTTTTGTCATATTCGCCTGAGATGAGCATTGCCTCTATTCTTATTCTCTCGTAATCTCCGCGGACTATTTCAGCCATAATTTCATAAAAAGTATTGATATATTCGGAATCTTTTCCCGAGAGAGGAGCTTTGCCGTAGAAAATATATGCTTCTTTCTTTTGATCGTCATACCCCAAAGTATTCAGTATATTTATGTCTCTGAGCTTTACGGCGCATCTGCCGCCGATGTTTACGGAGGGCACATATCTGCCTTCAAAATAAACCTTTATATCAGAGGGATAAGTACCGAAGCGAATCATACCTACTTCATGCGGCGGATAATACTGCGGCGCGTGCGGAGAAACTTTTTTATCGGGATCATGGGTGATTTTAACGGTTCGCGTGTCACCGTTCCAGTCTATATCAAAGCCATAGTCTTCAAGGTCCCGCACCAAAACGGCGGAATAGCCGTCAAGGTTATAGGAAGGCACCCAGATATAGTCTATGAAAACCTTTATATCTGATATATATATATTGCCGCCGTCGGCATAAGTATTAAATGACAAAAGAAATAAAAGCGCCAAAAAAACGGCAAGAATTTTCTTCATAAATAAGCATCTCCTTTCAAGAAGCATTAAAAAGAAAAAGAGAGGGCGGGCAAAGACGGTATGTAAATCATAGAAGTGATTTAAACAGCCGACATTTGCCGCACTCCCTCTCGATGGTTTTCGCGTACTCTGTTATATCCTCAAAGTGAGAGATTATTTCAGGTCAGCGAAGCATTCACTGCAATAGATCGGTCTATCGTTCTTCGGAACGAAAGGCACTTTTGCTTCTTTGCCGCAGTTAGCGCAAATAGCAGTATGCATTTCACGGCTGTCGCGAATTGCCTGCTTTTTCGCAGCGCGGCACTCTTTGCAGCGAAGCGGTTCGTTTTGGAAGCCTTTTTCTGCGTAGAATTCCTGTTCACCGGCTGTGAAAACAAATTCTTTACCGCAGTCTTTGCAGACCAAAGTCTTGTCTTCGAACATAAGTTTTATCCCTCCACTTTGAAATTTGAACCCTTATCGGCTGTGAACCGAACCTTTATCAGGCGCTCCTTTGAGCTGCAGGGCATATAAACTGATTTCTGCCGCCTTTTGCGGACATTTGGAGCGGGCAACGGGGATCGAACCCGCATAACCGGCTTGGGAAGCCGGGACTCTGCCATTGAGTTATGCCCGCTTAGCGCATTTTGTCTATCTTTTTCTTAATGCGTTGAAGCGCATTGTCAATGGACTTGGGTTCCCTGCCCAAAATATCTCCTATTTCCTGATAAGATTTACCCTGCAAATAATATGAAAGGACATCGCGTTCAAAACAGCTTAGCATCTTTTGCATTTTTTGTTCAATATCTTCGTATTGTTCGCGGTTTATCATGATCTCTTCCGGGTTTACAACCTTTGCTTCTTCTCCCAGAATATCCATAAGCGTCATTTCGTATTCTTCGTCATAAAGAGGTCTGTTTAAGGAAATATAGGTATTCAGCGGCATGTGCTTCTGGCGCGTTGCCGTTTTTATAGCCGTAATCATCTGGCGCGTTATGCAAAGCTCTGCAAAGCTGCGAAAGCCCGCGTGCTTGTCCGCCTTATAATCGCGCACGGCTTTAAAAAGACCTATCATACCTTCCTGAACAATATCTTCATGGTCTGCGCCTATGAGGAAATAAGTTCTTGCGCGCTTTAGTACCGCCTTTCTGTATTTTTTGAGGAGGTAATCAAGAGCTAAATCGTTACCTTCCTGCGAAAGAGATACCAAAGCTTCATCGTCAAGGTCATCAAAATGTGACTTGCTGTCTAAATCATAATTCAAAACAAAACTCCTCCTGACCTTTACGACTTTTTATATTATACTAAAAAAACGCGCATTTGTCAAGTTTTTGGCGTAAAAATATGAATTTAGACAAACGGAGGCTCGGTTTTTTGGATATATTTAATAATTCGACAAATAAAAAAGCTTCCGCGCGTGTTTTTATGCGCGGAAGCCGTTGCATACAACTAAAGCCGGATTGTATTTTTAATTCAAAGATGTTTAGTTACTTTCGGGATTCGGATTGTCCGTTCTGTGCTATATTGAGACATTATTGTCTGTATGATATTATTTTACGAGAAGCATCTCCTCGAGTTTGTATTTTTCTGCGATTCTCTGAAGTGTTCCGTCTTTCGCAAGTTCGTTGATAGTAGCGTTTACTTTTTCTGTAACGTCACTGCCTTTTCTGAATGCTATGCCGTATTCTTCGGGTTCAAAATCTTCTGTTTCAACAATTGCGAGGTTTTTAAAGTCTGTGCATTCGACGAGAAAACCAATAGTTAGAACATAGTCAACTACTGCTATGTCTGCCGTGCCGGACTTAACTTTCAGTAATGCTGTTGACTGAGAGTTTACAGGTATAAACTCTGCATTTGCAAAAAACGCGTCCCCGTTTATGAGATCTTCGCCGCCAGAACCCTTTTCTGCAACTACTCTAGCACCGTCAACACCGTTTAAATATTTTTTTACATCTTCTTTTTTTGTGATGAGAACCTGTTTGTTACCCATGTAGGGAATGGAAATGCTCATGCTTTCTTTTCTTTCGTCTGTAATGCACATGGCATTCCATATGCAGTCAATCGATTTTGAGTTAAGTTCGTTTTGTTTGTTATCCCAATCAATTTCGGCAAACTCAATTGCAACACCGAGCTTTTCACAAACAGCTGTTGCAAAATCTGTTTCAAAACCAGTCCATTCGCCGCTTCCATCTTTAAAGTTCATTGGCAAAAATTCAGTAATACCTATTACCATTTTGCCCTTTGATTTGATGTAATCGAAGTCACTTTCATAAAATCCGTTAAAGGAGGGATAATCATACCAGCCTACAGAAAGGTAAGACTGCAGTTGCCAAAGCGGAATTGTTGCCGTTCTGCCGTCGGGCGCGTAAATGGTCGTTGTTTTTCTTCCGTCATACCAGCCTACGGATTCCCAACGCGAAACGTCATAATCTGCAACTACAATACATCTGCCGTCTGGAGCGTACATGGAAACTACGGGATAGCTGTACCAGCCGACAGCTTCATATGAGCTTACCGCCCAATCGTCAACCCAAGCAGATCTGCCATCGGGCGCATAAATTGTTGCGGCGAATGCGTTAGTGCTTAAAACTGTAAAAACCAAGATGAGGGCAAGTGCTTTTGTGGATTTTTCCATAAAACATCCTCCTGTGATTTGATTTTATATACATTATATACTAAAAAATAAAATATGTCAATTGAAAACAGCATCAGCCTGAAAAAATGATTGACAAAAAAATAATTATCGCGTATAATATACCATAGATTTCAGGGCGGGGTGCAATTCCCCACCGGTGGTAAAGCCCACGAAGGATTTCCAAAAATCCCCGATCCGGTGTAATTCCGGAGCCGACGGTGATGGCAAAGCTTTTGTCAAAGTCCGGATGAGAGAAGTCGATATGGTGTTATATTGTCACGCCCTGAGAAGATTTATTTGAAAGGGTGTTTTTTTATGCAGAAAACAGATTCAACAAAAGCAATAGTAAGAATAGGCATTTTAGCGGCTATAGCCGTTGTGCTTCAGTATCTCGGCTCTTTTATGGGTATTAAAGTCGGCGGCTTTTTAGACGTTGAGCTTTCGGATTATCCCGCGATCCTCGGCGCTCTCGCAATTGGTCCTATGGCGGGCGTTTTAATAGAGCTTATCAAAAACATATTGCATCTTGCGATTTCGCATACAGGTTTTATCGGAGAGCTTGCAAATTTCGTTATAAACGGTGTGTTTGTTCTTGTAATAGGACTTGTTTATAAGAAATATAAAACGAAAAAAGGCGCAATCGGCGCGCTTCTGGCGGGCACAATTGTTATGTGCATAGTGGGCTTTTTTGCAAACGTATATGTAATGCTTCCGTTTTACGCAAAATTTATGCCGGCGCTTGAAGAGATGTCTGTGCGTCTCAATATGGCATCAACGCTTATAACGCCTTTTAACTTTGTAAAAGGAATTGTTTTAGGTCTTATAACTCTCTTTTCTTACAAACCGTTATCACCGATTTTGCATAAATAATTGACAAAAAAGCAAAGCTATTATAAAATCAGACAGACAGGAGTTGATTATGTGGCTGAAAAGATTAATACGCAGGAATTTGAAAAGATAGTAGGAGAAGGCAGCGCAGTGCTCATAGACTTTTATGCCGACTGGTGCGGTCCTTGCAAAATGATGGCGCCCGTTTTGGAGCAGGTTGCCTTAGAAAACAGCGACAAGTGCAAGTTTTTCAAGGTAAATATAGACGAAGAAGGACCTTTGGCCGTAGCGCTCGGTATTATGAGCATTCCTACGCTGATTCTTTTTAAAGACGGCAAAGAGGCGAAAAGACAAATAGGACTTTTGAATAAAACGGAACTTTCGGAGATGATTAAAAGTTTATGAGTGAAACGGGTAATTGGCTCAGAGTAGGGATTTACACAACTCCCGAAGGCATAGAACCGCTTTTCGGCGCGCTGCTTTCGGCGGGCATAGAGGGTGCGGAGATCTGCGATGAAGGCGACTTTTTAAGCTTTCTCGAAAACAACCGTTCAAAGTGGGACTATGTTGACGATGAGGTTTTAAAAGAGAAAAAAACGCAGACGCATATAAACGTTTTCCTGCGCGACGATGAAACCGGCGGGGAGCAGCTCGAAACAGTAAAGAAATGCATTGAAAAGCTGAAAAACACCGATATCGGCGTAGATATGGGCGACCTTACTTTAAAGTTTGACGATGTGCCCGAAAACCTTTGGTTTGAAAAGTGGAAAAAATATTATGTTCCGATTGAAGTGGGGAAAAGCATTCTAATCGTGCCCGAATGGGAAAAATCTCCCGAAACCGAGCGCAAGGTTATGAAGATAAACCCCGGTATGCTTTTCGGCACGGGCAGTCATAACACAACGCGCCTTTGTATGGAAACGCTTGAAAAAATTATAAAAGGCGGCGAGGAAGTTCTCGATATCGGCTGCGGCAGCGGTATTTTATCTATTCTTTCGCTTATACTCGGCGCGGGCTTTGCAAGCGCCGTTGATATTGACCCCGCGGCGGAACACGTGGCATACGAAAACGCGGCACTAAACAATATTTTCAAAGACAAATATTTTGTCACAAGCGGCAATATTTTGGAAGAAAACCCGTTTGAGGGAACGCCTTATAATAAGGAATACGACATAGTTGTCGCAAATATTGTGGCGGACGTTATAATTCCGCTTTCTTCTATTGTATCAAAGTTTATGAAGGACGGCGCATACTTTATGTGCTCGGGCATAATAGAGCACAGGGTAGACGATGTTTTAAAAGCGCTTTCCGAAAACGGCTTTGAAATAATAGAAAAGAACAAAGACGGCGAATGGTTTGAAATGCTGACGAGACGAAACGGCGGTGACAAATAATGCCGAGATTTTTTGTACCCAAAGATAATATCAGCGATCATAAAATTACAATTTGCGGCGAGGACGTTTTACATATAGGAAAAGTTCTGCGCCTTCGTAAAGGCGATGAAATCACGGTTTGCGACGGGGCGGGGACGGACTACGAATGCGCGATAGATGCCGTTTCCAAAAAGGAAGTTATAGTAAGTATTATGTCAAGCAGTCAAAACGTCTGCGAAGACGGTGTGAAAATAACGCTTTATCAGAGCCTTCCGAAAGCCTCGAAAATGGATTTTGTAATACAAAAATGCGTTGAGCTCGGCATAGACGCTTTTACGCCTTTTATAAGCGCGCGAAGCGTAGCGAAGGGCGATAAAAGCGGAAGATACAGAAAAATTTCTCTTGAAGCCGCGAAGCAGTGCGGCAGGGGATGTGTTCCGTCTGTTTCTGATATAACGGATTTTGACGGCGCCCTAAAATCCCTTATGGAAAACGAGCTTGCTATTTTTGCTTACGAAGAAGAAAAAGACATTGCCTTAAAAAGCGTTTTAAAGGAAAAAACACCTAAAAGCATAGGCATTATGATAGGCCCCGAGGGCGGCTTTGCTCCCGAAGAGGCGGAAAAAGCAAAAGCGGCGGGCGCTCTCTGCGTTACGCTGGGCAAACGTATTCTCAGAACGGAGACGGCGGGCATGGTAGTTCTTGCCCAAACCGTATATGAGCTCGGATTATAAAAAAACAAAGAGCAGATGTATTAAAAAAAATATGCATCTGCTCTTGAATTTATTTGGGTAAAGTGATATAATATATTCAATATGGTTCCCAAACCGGAACTAATAAAAATCAAAGGAGAAAAAACATGAAAAAATTTCTTGTAACATTACTTGCGGCACTTTTGGTGTTTAGTCTTTGTGCGTGCAACGCACCCGAAAGACCGACTGAAACGGCAGAAACAACGACTGAATCCGATCTCGCTTACATAACAGAAAAAGGCACATTGGTTATCGGTATCACAGATTATGAGCCGATGAACTTTAAAGACGAAAGCGGAGAATGGACAGGCTTTGACACAGAGTTTGCTTATCTCGTAGGCGAAAAACTCGGTGTTGACGTTGAGTTTATCGAAATCGATTGGGACAACAAGCAGAACGAACTCAATTCCAAGTCTGTTGACTGTATCTGGAACGGTATGACTCTTACAGATGAAGTTATGTCTTCTATGGAAACAACAAAGCCTTACGTAATAAACGCACAGGTTGTTGTTATGAACGCAGACAAGGTTTCCGAATATGCAGATGTTGATTCTCTTAAAGACCTTAAATTCTCTGTTGAAGCGGGAAGCGCGGGCGAAGAAGCTCTTACGGAAAACGGCATTGAAAACTTCACGGCAGTTAACACCCAGGCTGACGCTTTGATGGAAGTTGCATCCGGCTCTGCGGACGCTTGCGTTATTGATATCACAATGGCAAACGCTATGACAGGCGAAGGCACAAGCTACGAAAAGCTCACAGCAGGCCTCCCGCTTACGGAAGAAGAATACGGCATCGGCTTCAGAAAAGGTTCCGACGCTGCTAAAGGTGTAGATGAAATAATTGACGAACTCAAGGCAGACGGTTCTTTAGAAGAACTTGCAGAAAAATACGAACTCACTCTCGCAGACTAATATTTGATTCTATTTTCACAGAGCAGGGGCCTATGCGGTTCCCTGCTCTTGTGGCTTAAAAGGAAGGGCGACTGTACTTTATGTTTATGTCTGTAACTGCGTCACTGGCCGAAGGCTTTTTAATGACGCTGAAAATTTTCGGGCTGACGCTTTTGTTTGCTCTGCCGCTTGGGCTTATTATAAGCTTTGGCTCCATGAGCAAAGTCCGCATTATAAAATGGATTGTTAAAGCGTTTGTATGGATTATAAGAGGCACTCCTCTTATGCTCCAGCTTATAATAATATATTACGGTCCCGGCCTGGCCGGAGAATGGGCAAAAGCTATGCCTGCGGAGGAGTTTAACGCCATTATTCTTCCATTGCGTTATATTGTGGCTTGGGTTTCTTCGTGGAGCGTTTTTGACAGGTTTATAGCCGTAATGATAGCGTTTACAATAAATTACGCCTGTTACTTTTCCGAAATATTCCGCGGAGGCATTGAGGGGATACCGAAGGGGCAGTATGAAGCGGGATATGTTCTCGGAATGAAAAAGAGCCAGGTCTTTTTCAAAATTGTATTGCCTCAGGTTATAAAACGCATAATTCCTCCCATGAGCAACGAGATCATAACACTTGTTAAAGACACTTCTCTCGCACGCGTTATCGCGGTGTATGAAGTTATTTGGTCGGCGCAGGTTTACATAAAGCGCGGAGGACTTATCTGGCCCCTTTTCTATACGGGCGTGTTTTATCTGCTGTTCAGCGGCATCTTAACTTTGCTTTTCGGTTGGATAGAGAAAAAGCTTGATTATTATCATTCGTAAGGAGAGAGAATTATGCCTATTCTTGAAGCTATCAATATAAGAAAAAGCTTCGGCAAGCTCGAGGTACTGAAGGGCATAAGCCTTTCCATAGAGCCGCGTGAGGTTATCGCGGTTATAGGACCCTCGGGTTCGGGCAAGAGCACTTTTTTGCGCTGCCTCAATAAGCTTGAAACGATAAACGACGGCACAATAAAGCTGGACGGCGAAATTATAGCGGAAAATGCAGTTTATCCGCCCGAAGCGCAGCTCAGACCCGTTCTTAAAAAAATGGGAATGGTTTTTCAGCAGTTTAATCTGTTTCCGCATAAATCCGTTTTGCAGAATATAATTGAAGCGCCTGTGTGCGTTAACAACGTACCGAAAAACGAAGCGGTTGAAACGGCGAAAAAGCTGCTCTCTGACGTCGGGCTTTCCGAAAAAATAAATAACTATCCCTGCGAGCTTTCGGGCGGTCAGCAGCAGAGAGTTGCAATTGCGCGCGCTCTTGCGATGAATCCCGAAATAATGCTTTTTGACGAGCCCACATCGGCTCTCGATCCCGAGCTTACGGGCGAGGTTTTAAAGGTTATAAAAGCGCTTGCAGCTAAAAACATGACTATGATTATAGTTACGCATGAGATGAGCTTTGCAAAGGAAGTGGCTGACAGGGTCGTTTTCATGGATGAAGGGAATATCATAGCAAACGATACTCCCGATAAGATTTTCTCAAAGGATAATGAAACACCGAGAATTCAGGCGTTTTTAAGAAAATTTGAAGGATGACGGAAATGGATTATATAAAAGCCGTGCAAGATATTTCGCACGGCTCAAAGCTTGCGAAAATTTATACTTTCGGCTGTCAGCAGAATGAAAACGACAGCGAAAGAATAGCGGGAATTTTGTCCGACATGGGGTACGGTTTGACGGATGACGTAAACCGTGCCGATTTTGTTGTGTTCAATACTTGCGCCATACGCGAAAATGCCGAGAAAAAGGTTTACGGGATTTTGGGCTCTATAAAGCACGTAAAAGAAATGAAAAGGGAAATGATAATTGCCCTTTGCGGATGCATGGCAAACGAAGAGCACAACAGAGAAAAAATTAAAAAGACATTTAACTGGGTAGACATAGTATTCGGCACAAACAGCATTCACCGTCTGCCCGGGTTGTTATATGAAAGACTTCAGAGTAAAAAGCAGATAATTTCGGAGGACGAGGATAACCAAGTTCATGAAGGAATTAAAACAAAGAGACAGAGCAAAATCCGCGCGGGCGTGCCTATTATGTACGGCTGTAACAACTTTTGTTCATACTGCATAGTGCCTTATGTCAGAGGCCGCGAGCGAAGCCGCAGCGAGGAAGATATACTTAAAGAAGTGGTAGAGGCAAAGCACGGCGGCTGTAAAGAGATAATGCTTTTAGGTCAGAACGTGAATTCCTACGGTGGCGGTGGCGATAATTTCGCGCGCCTTTTAGAGCATGTCAGTGATACGGGAATCGAGCGCATACGCTTTATGACGTCGCACCCGAAGGATATAAGCGAGAGCGTTATTAAAGTGATGGCGGAAAGAGACAATATCTGTAATTCCCTTCACTTGCCGCTTCAAAGCGGAAGCAGTAAAATCCTTAAGGCTATGAACCGCAAATATACGAAGGAATGGTATCTCGAAAAGGTAGATATGATAAAGAGTTATATCCCGGATATAGCGCTTACAACCGATATTATAGTCGGCTTTCCGGGAGAGACAACGCCCGATTTTGAGGAAACGCTCGATGTTCTCGGCAAAGTTCGCTTTGATATGATTTATTCGTTTATATTTTCACCGCGCAAAGGCACTCCCGCGGAGAAAATGGAAGATGTTATTTCCGATGAAGAAAAGAAAAGAAACTTTGAAAGAATGCTCGATTTTCAAAATGAAATTTCGCTTCAAAAAAATCTTGTCTTAAAAGATGCGGAAGAATATGTCCTCACTGAAGGTGAGAGCAAAACAAACAGCGATTTTATGACAGGCAGAACAGAGAGTAATAAGATAGTAAACTTCAAAGGCGATAAATCTTTGGAGGGCGAAATAGTTAAAGTTAAAATAACAGAAGTAGGAACATTTAGTCTGACCGGTGAAATAAAAGGGCTGCGATAAAATGCACAGACCGTAAAAGGCAAAGCCGGGTAAATTTTTAGTTTTAGCGTATATATATTAATAATTAATATGAAAAAACCTGCCGTGAAGCAGGTTTTTTTGATTTCATGCCTTTTACTATGAACAAACTTCGCCTCTCGGCGGAGGCTGACAGTGCCCGAGTCCGAACCGCCTATCAGCGGCTATTTTCTCTTCGCCCGTCAAACTGATTCATTGTGTTTTCCAATAGGCAGCTGCGCAATCACTATTGCAGCAAACATAAGCGTGCAGCCTATAAGTTCGCGGCTTGTAAGCGTCTGCCCTAAAACCACCCAGCCCGCGAGTGCGCCGAAAACGCTTTCAAGACACATCGCAAGGCTTGCAACCGTCGGGTTTAAGTCCTGCTGCGCTATAATCTGCAAAGTAAAGCCGATGGCGCCCGAAAAGATGCCCGCGTATAAGAGGGAGGGCATAGCTTCCATTATTGAGTCCCATGAAGGCTTTTCAAATATAAGCATACAAATTGTGCCGATTACGGCGGCTGTGAAAAACTGTATGCAGCTTAGCCTTACGCCGTCCGTTTGCGGCGAAAAGCGGTCAATAACAAGAATGTGGCCCGAAAACAAAACCGCGCATAAAAGCACAAGTGCGTCGCCTTTTTGAAGAGAGAGCTTTTCTGACATACAAAGCAGGTAAAGTCCCAAAACTCCCAAAGCTACGCAAAACCAAATTTTGCCGCCCACCTTTTTCCCGACCAAAAGTCCGAAAAGCGGAACGATTATAACATATAAAGTTGTGATAAAGCTTGCTTTTGCCGTTGTGGTATATGCTATTCCCGCCTGCTGAAGGGAAGAGCCCGCGAAGAAGAAGAGCCCGCAAATTATACCGCCGCGGATAAGTAAACGTCTGCCGTTTATTCTTTCTTCCTCGTTTTTAGGGCGGTAAGGGTTTACTTTTCCGTAAACCAGAACAACGGGAATAAGCGCTGTGGCCGCAATATAGCTTCTCGCCGCGAGAAAAGTAAACGTGCCTATTTTCTCCGCGCCTATACTCTGGGCAACAAACGTAGTTCCCCATACAAAAGCCGCTAAAACTAAAAGCAGAGTATTTCTAAGTTGTTTTAAGTTCATTTTTTCATCCTTTGTGTTTATTCTATGGCATTTTATCATTTTTTGTGAGTAAAGTCAACTAATTAATATAGTCTTCAAGCGTTTCACGCGCGTCCGACAGCGCGTCAAAACTTATGCCTTTATATAGCTTTTCGTAATCCTCGCGGCGAAGACCGTCTTTGTCAATGGGCTTTTCATCAATGACCTGCATACTGCCGTCGGCACTTATTTTATATATCATTATTTGCGTGTCGGTTAAAGTGAGCATGTATTTTTCGGAAACGGCAACAGGCTTTTTAGGCTTTTCCGTCTGTATAAACGAAGGCTCCGGGCTTTTGTTGTCAATTTCATAACCGGCGGCGAAATTATCTGCGCGCTTTTTTTCTGAAAAAGCAATTCCCGTTAAAGCGCCCATAAGGAGCGAAAGAGTAAAAAGCGTTGCGACAATAAGACCTTTGTTTGTCATTTTGTGGTTTCCTTTCCGTATTATTAAAACATAGGAGACTGCGTGCGAAAGCACACAGTAGTTCTTTTATATATTTTTTTCCAAAAAAACGCAGGATATACGAAAAAAAACTGTTTTTGTAATACTTTTTTAATTATTTGGGTGTAATATATAAAATAGATATATATGTATATTTGGCATACAGAGTATGACTTGTGATAAAAATCAATTGGGAGGCAAGCTTAATGCGTAATATTTCAAGAATTATAACGCTGGCTCTTGCGTTGCTGCTTGCGGCGGCTGTCGGATTCGGAACTTTCTATCTTTCAAAAGTGGTTTTGTCATCGGAAGATATCGTTCTTGATTCAGTAAAACTTGACCAAACATCTTTTATATATGTCACAGACCCTAAAACAGGCAAACAGATTGAATATGACAGGATTTATGACGAAGAAAACAGAATTTGGGTTGAATATGATAAAATACCCGAAGATATGGTAAACGCTTTTGTTTCCATTGAGGACGAGCGTTTTTATAAGCATCACGGGTTTGACGTTAAAAGACTTATGGGCGCGGCTTCGGCTTTCGTGTCGGAGAGCGATTCCGCATACGGCGCAAGCACGATAACGCAGCAGCTTGTTAAAAACATTTCGGGCGATAACGAGAGAAGCATAGAGCGTAAAATTCAGGAAATATACAGAGCAGTCAGAGTTGAGCAGAAGTATTCAAAAGAGGAAATACTTGAGTTTTACTTAAATACGATTTTCCTCGGACACCAGTGCAACGGCATTCAGGCGGCGGCAAACAGATATTTTGATAAAGACGTTTGGGATTTAGACCTTGCGGAAACGGCTTCTATCGCAGGCATAACCCAGTTCCCGACGAAATACGATCCTATTTTAAATCCCGAGAATAATAAGAAAAAGCAAGAGCTCGTCCTCAAAAAAATGTATGAGCTCGGATATATCGATAAGTCAAGCTATGATAAAGCGGTTAAGGAAAAACTCGTATTCTGCAAAGAAGACAAAACCCGCGAGCTTAAAAAAACGCAGACGGAGTTCTCGGATGCAGTTATAAATGAAGTTCTGGAAGATTTGCAGACGGATCTCGGATATCCGAAACAAATAGCACTTAAAATGCTTTATGCGGGCGGCCTTAAAATAAATGCGAGCGTTGACCTGGAGATACAGGATACCATAAATGAGGTATACTCAAATCCGGAAAACTTCCCGGGCGGAACGGGCGATAATATGCTGCAGTCGGCTATGGTTGTGATAGATCCGGAAACGGGATATATTGTCGGCATGAGTGGCGGCAGACCGAAAGCGGATGAAGGACACGACAGAATGCAGCTAAACCGCGCAACACAGTCGCTGAGGCAGCCGGGCTCATCCATTAAACCTATTGCCGTATACGGTCCCGCGCTTGAATACGGTATAATAGAGCCTACATCAACCGTTGTTGACGAGCCTTTGACAATCGGCAAGTGGACGCCTAAAAACGCAAACAACAAATTCTCCGGTTCAATATCCATTATGAACGCGGTTACATGGTCGAGAAATATTCCGGCTATTAAAGTTTTGCAAAGTCTCGGCGTTGATAATTCTTTTGATTTTCTTACGAACCGCTTAGGCGTAACAAGTCTTGTTGAAGAGAGAAAAGTAGGCGATACGGTTTTAAGCGATAAAGGACTCGCGTCTCTTGCACTGGGCGGTCTCACGGACGGTATTTCGCCGCTTCAGATGGCGGGCGCATATTCTGCTTTCGCAAACGGCGGTATATACCATAAGCCGACAACTTATATAGACGTCCGCGACAGTGAAGGCAATATTATATTAAAAGGTGCGGACGAGGGCAAAAGAGTTATGATGCCCGATACGGCATGGAAAATGACAACTATGCTCCGTAGCGTTGTGCAAAGCGGCACGGGAACCGGCGCTTATCTAAGTTCAGTTCCTGCTGCAGGTAAAACGGGCACCACGGATTCAGATAAAGACAGATGGTTTGTAGGCTATACGCCTTATTATGTGGGCGCCGTATGGTGCGGATACGATATTCCGAGACCTATGTACGGAATAGGCTCAAACCCGTCGGTGGCAATCTGGAGAAAGGTTATGAGTAAAGTCCACGAAGGAAAAGACAGGAAGGACTTTGAAAAACCTGAAGATAACGACAATGTAGTTAAGATTTGTAAAGTAAGCGGCAAGAGGGCAACAGATCTTTGCGCGCTTGACATAAGAGGTTCGCAGGTTGAGTATGTAGACTTCAAAGGCAAGAAACCGCCGGAAGAAAAATGTACCGACCATAAGGAATACTTCCTCTGCTATTCTACAGGACTCAGAGCGAGATCGGGCTGTCCCAGAAGAAGAGTTTCGGCTCTCGGCGTAGCGGACGCAACGCACGGCTTTAAAGACGGATATATAACGGCAGAATACTGTGCGCAGTATCATGCGCAGTGGCATGAGGGCGAAGAAAGCTATACCATTTGTCTTGATTCGGGACTGTTGGCGGGACCTAACTGTAAAAGGACGAGGACGGTAACGGGAGACGGTCATAACAAGCCTTCTCAGACGTGCTCCCTTGAACATCCCGAGGCGGAAAAACCCCAAAACGGCGAAAACACGGCACAGAATCAGAATAACAACAATGAGGGCGGCACCCAAGCCCAAACCGCACCGCCCGGAAATCAGCAGAATCATGACGCGGAACCCTCGGGAGAACAAGAGGTTGAAATAACGGATACCGGCGCGGACGTTGCCGATTAGCATATTATGCATTTCTTCACATATAATTTTAAAGGCAGGAATTTTTCCTGCCTTTAAATAATAAAGTTGAACTCTCTTATGCTTTAGTATGTGGAGGACAAACCTTTGAAAAAAATATCAGCATATATTTTTGCGGTACTGTTTGCGGCTGTTATATTACCGTCTTTTGTTGTTATGATATCGCCTGATAAGACCGGGGAGGAAGATGCTTCTCCGGGCGGCGGAGAGACTTTTATAAGCGTTTTAATGCCAAACGGAGAAATACAAGAATTCGAGCTTGAAAGTTACCTTTTCGGAGTTTTGGCGGGTGAGATGCCCGCAAGCTTTCATTCCGAAGCTTTAAAAGCGCAGGCTGTGGCGGCGAGAACGTATATTATAAATAAACATGAATCGGGCGATAACGACCATCCCGGTGCGGACGTCTGCACGGACAGTACGCACTGCAAAGCATATTTGACAGATGACGATATAAAAGATACGCTCGGCAAAAACTGGGAAGATGAATACGGCGGCAAAATAAGAGACGCGATAAAAGCAACCGAAGGCGAAATAGCCGTCTATGACGGCAAAGCAATAGAAGCCGTTTTCCATTCCTGCGGCAGCGGCGTTACGGAAAACGCAGAAGACGTATGGGGCGGAGACGTGCCGTACCTTAAAAGCACCCAAAGTCCCGGTGACAAACTGTCTCCCAAATACTATTCCGAGGTAACCGTTTCCGAAGATGAGTTTAAGAGAATAATATCAGACGCGGCAGGGCAGAATCTTGAGCCGTATGCCGGCGAAGCCGCACGCAATAACAGCGGCAGCGTAAAGGAGATAGACTTGGGCGGCACATCTTTTAAAGGCACAGAGGTAAGAAAAATGTTTTCCCTGCCGTCCGCTAATTTTGAAATAGAGAAAAATGATGCAGGTTTTGTTTTCAAGTGCAAAGGCAGCGGCCACGGCGTAGGCATGAGCCAATACGGCGCGGAATACTTTGCCGAAAACGGAATGGGCTATAAAGATATACTAAAGACATACTATAAAGGTGTTGAAATAGTAAAGTATGAAGGAAACAAAGATAATTAAGGCAGAGCCTTCAAATTTAAACGAAAATGAAATAATGCCCGCGGCGGAGATAATCGCCTCCGGCGGCCTTTGCGTATTTCCGACCGAAACCGTTTACGGACTCGGCGCAAACGCTTCAGACCCTTTGGCGGTTGCAAAAATATTCGAAGCAAAGGGCAGACCGCAGGATAACCCTCTTATTGTTCATATCTGGAAATATGAACAGCTTTTTGATTTGGTAACAGAAGTACCTGAAAAAGCCGGGGTGCTTGCGGAGCATTTTTGGGGCGGTCCGCTTACGATGATTTTTAAAAGATCGGAAAAAGTACCGGCGGTAGTTTCTGCAGGACTTGATACAGTCGCTGTCCGTTTGCCGTCGCACCCCGTTGCAAACGCGCTTATAAAGCTTTCGGGCGTGCCCATAGCGGCGCCGAGTGCAAATCTTTCCGGCAAACCGAGCCCCACAAGCTTTAAACACGCTGCGGAGGATATGACGGGCCGTGCGGACGCCATAATTGACGGCGGAAATTCGTTTTTCGGGATAGAATCAACCGTTATCGATATGACTGAGGACGTGCCGACAATTCTGCGCCCCGGCGCTATTACGCCCGCCGATATAAAAGAACTTATAGGTGAAGTATATCTGGGTAAGGGCAACAGCGGAGCGCCTAAGAGCCCGGGCATGAAATATAAGCATTACGCGCCGCGCGCGCCGCTGTATATTGTTGAAAGCGAAAACCCCGTTGAAATAATAAACAGCCGCACAAAGGAAAAAACGGGCGTTATAAATTTCGGATACGACAATTCGGATTTTAAAGCCGAGTACGTTTTCAACATGGGCAAAACAGCAAGCGAATACGCGGCAAATATCTTTTACGCTTTAAGAGAATTTGACGACAGCGACACAGAAGAAATATATGCCATACCGCCAAAAGATGACGGCGTGGGCATAGCCGTTCGAAACAGGATTTACAAGTCTGCGGGAGGAAAAGTGATATGAAATTAATACTCGTTTGCAGCGGAAATACGTGCAGAAGCCCTATGGCGGAAGCTATCTTTAAAAGAAAATTTCATGACAAGGCAGAAATAATTTCGCGCGGATTATACGTCCCCGAAAATATTCACGCGTCTTTTAACTCCGAAAAGGCAATGGACGAGATAGGACTTGACATTAAAAACCATATTTCAAGACAGCTGACAATACCCGAGGCGGAGGAAGCCGACTTAATTCTTACCATGACAAAAACGCATAAAGCAATGATACTTTCCGCTTGCCCGGGTTTAAAGGACAAGGTCTTTACGCTCTGCGAATACGCAGGTATTGACGGCGATGTTCCCGACCCGTACGGCGGCGATATTGAAGAGTACCGCAGATGCGCGCGGAAAATAGAAAGCGCGGCGGAGGCGATAGAGCTTTGATAAGACGTGCGAAGATAACGGACATAGATAAAATTTTTGATATTTTATTAAAAACAGATTCGCCTTGGAGCAAAGAAGGAATAGGCGGCAGTATAGAAAACGGTATCTGCCTCCTGTTTGATGACGGAGAGATAAAAGGAGTTCTCTTTTTAAGCCTTGCGGCGGACGAGTGCGAAATTTTAAATTTCGCGGTTGATGAAAAATCCAGACGTCTGGGAATAGGCGGAAAACTGCTCTTTGAGGGACTGAAAACTTGCCGCGATATGGGAGCTGAAACGGCGTATCTTGACGTTAGGGAATCGAATTTTAAAGCTATAGCGTTATATGAAAAATCGGGGTTTGTAAGAATAGGGAAAAGGGCAAAATATTACAGCGCACCTGTAGAAGATGCACTGTTATATAACAAAAAATTATGAAAGCAAGTTCTTATTATTTAAGTTCTTGCTTTTTTTTTTGCGCATTACTATAATCAGACAAATCAAATGTATGCTTAGCGTTAAAAACCATGATATCGGGTAAGACATATAAAGTGTTGTTGTCGTCTTATGCGCGGCAAAAACTGTAAAAATCCAAAGGATTCTGAAACCGCAGGCGCCGAGCAGAGATACCGTCATAGGCAAAAGCGAATATCCGAGACCGCGCAGAGCGCCCATTAAAACTTCCATTATTCCGCACAGGAAATATGTATTTGCAATTATCTTGTTTCGCGCCATACCCGCCATTATAACTTCTTCGTTTGGCGAGTATATTCCGACAAGCGTATGGCTGAAAAGATAAACCGAGCCGCCAACAATCATGCCGAGAACTGTAACAAGACACACCGACGTCATAACGCCGCGTTTAACCCTTTTTAAGTCGCCCGCACCGTAGTTTTGAGCCGTGGATGTGGTTGAAGCATGATGAACTGCCGTCATTGCGGTATAGATAAAGCCTTCAATGTTTTGCGCGGCGGCGTTGCCCGCCATAACGGTTGAGCCGAAAAGGTTAACGGACGACTGTATAAGCACGTTTGAGATAGAAAAAACCGCGCTCTGAAGTCCTGCCGGAACGCCTACTCTTAAAATCTTAAAAAGCTCTTTTTTATATATCTTGATTTTTCTTATAGTCAGCTTATAAAACTCAGTGCTGTATGTTAAGCACTTTATTATAAGAGCCGCGGAGATAAACTGCGCGATTATTGTAGCTAACGCAACGCCCGCTACGTCCATGTGAAACTGCGTTACAAAGATAATATTTAAAAACACATTTATACAGCCCGCTATAACCGAAAAATACAGCGGCCTGCGCGTATCGCCGAAAGAGCGCAGTACGGCGCTGCCGAAATTATAGACCATGTTGGCGGGCGCGCCTATAAATATGATTTTCATGTAAAGCGTAGATTTATTTATAACATCCGCGGGCGTTCCCATTAAGGCCAAAAGCTGCCTTGACGCGAAGAAGCCCGTAATGCCCGCCGCGGTGCCGCCTATAATACTCAGCGCCACTGCGGTATGCACCGCACGGTGAACGGAGCCGTAATCCTTGGCACCGTACTCCTGCGATATAAGCACCGTAACGCCTATCGAAAGACCTAAAAAAAGGTTTACTATAAGGTTTGTAATAGACGATGTGGAGCCGACCGCCGCGAGCGATTCACGCCCCGCGAATCTTCCTACAACAATAACGTCCGCCGCGTTATAAAAAAGCTGTAAAACGCCCGAAAGTATAAGCGGCACGGCATATTTTATAAGGCTCTTTAAAAGAGAGCCTTCTGTCATATCAATCTCGTATTTTTTGGAGTTCATTTGTATATCCTATCTCGATACAAAACATGTATCGGTTTTTGTTATAACCGCCCGTCCCGAGGAGCATTCCGTAAGCCTTTTTATAAGCTCTCCGCTTCTCGCGGTTTCGGTGCAGACGGTAATCGTTACTCCGCTTTCAAATTTAGTATCCATTATTGTAAAGCCGTTTTGAGATATTTCGTATTGGAGCTTGCCGAGGTCGGAATAATCGGTAGAAACGGTAAATATATCACTCATTATCATTTGGACCGGTTTTGCCGCGTCAATGCCGGCTTTTGCGGCTTTTGTATATGCTCTGACAAGTCCGCCGGCGCCGAGTAGCGTGCCGCCGAAATAGCGCGTTACAACAACGCATATATCGGTCAGACCTTCCTTTAAAATAACGTCTAAAACGGGGATGCCAGCAGTTCCCTGAGGCTCCCCGTCGTCAGAATATCTTCTTGAATTATTGTCTCTGCAAACGTATGCGTAAACGTTATGCGAAGCGTCTGAAAAGTGTTTTTTGACGTCGCTTAAAAAAGCTATCGCCTCAGCCTCCGTTTTGCACGGCGCGACAGATGCGATAAAACGCGACTTTTTCTCAACTATTTCGTCTTCTCCCTGGTTTTGAACCGTTTTATAATCATTCATAAATATACTTCCCGTAAAGACTTATGGCTTTAGGGTCTGCCATAAATTCTATCAGTGTTCCGTTTTCGGTATAATCTATTGAAATAATACTGCCCAAGAGCTGAATATCGTTTACTGCTCTCCCGTCCGTAAAAGGGATTAAAACTTTTAATTTGCGCCGCTTGCCCGGAAGAGTATTGTCAAGCGCGTCTATAAGCTTTTCAAGCCCGTCTTCTTTTTTCGCGCTTATATAAACGCAGTTATCCAATTTCGGCGGGCGCGGCTTATCCTCTGCCAGATCGCATTTGTTAAATACGGATACAGTCGGCTTGTCGCTGCAATGGAGTTCTTCAAGAAGCGTTTTTACAACTTCAATCTGGTTGTCCATTTCGGGGGAGGATGAGTCTATAACATGTACTATAACGTCCGCTTCGGACGCTTCTTCAAGCGTTGATTTAAAAGCTTCTATAAGCTTGTGCGGAAGCTTTCTTATAAAGCCTACCGTGTCCGTTAAAACGGCCTCTCTGCCGTCGGGGAGCACAATCGCGCGCGATGTCGGGTCAAGCGTTGCAAAAAGCTTGTCCTCAGCTAAAACCGACGCGCCCGTAAGCGCGTTTAAAAGCGTTGATTTTCCCGCATTTGTGTAGCCTACCAAAGCCGCTGTCGGAACTTCTCTCTTTTTTCTGCCGCTTCGGATCAGTTCTCTGTGTTTTGTTAGCGCTTCAAGCTCACGCGTTAAAGCGCCTATTCTTGTTCTTATATATCTTCTGTCGGTTTCTATTTTGGTTTCGCCGGGGCCTCTTGTGCCTATGCCGCCGCCCGTACGCGAAAGCGATGTGTAACCGCCAGACAGCTGCGGCAGGGCATATTTAAGCTGTGCAAGCTCAACCTGCAGTTTGCCTGCGGAGGAGAGGGCGCGGTTTGCAAAAATATCAAGGATCAAAGCGCTTCTGTCTATAACCCTTATATCCTCGCCCAATGCTTTTTCTATATTCTTAAGCTGTGAGCCCGTCAGCTCGTCGTCAAAGATTACAAGGTTTGCACCGAGATTTTTGCACATTTCGCAAAGCTCTTCGAGCTTGCCTTCGCCGATAAAAGTAGCTTTATCGGGCGCTTCGCGGTTCTGCACCATTTCGCCCAAAACCTCCGCGCCTGCCGTTTCCGCAAGGCATGAAAGCTCGCGCATAGATTCGTCCGTAGTATCAAGCAAAGGATTTAAAAGGTTTCTGCAAACGCCCACAAGTATGGCGCGCTCAGGAGTTTCCCCGTTATCAAACATTTTTAAGAGTCCTTTCAATAGGCATTCCGAGCGCAATCAAAACAATAATCTGGACAACGCAGTTTATTGCGCTTACGCCGACCTTGCCCGTTATTGCCGCAATAAACGGTGCTCCGTAACAAAGATGAATGATAGCGCTGATAATGAGAGTATTGTTTAAAGCGAAAATAATTAAACTTGCAATAATAATATTTTTGATGTTCATTTTTCTGAGGAACAGACCATATATAACGCCGCGCAAAGCCGCGTTTAGGGTGAATAAAAGGTTTATATCGCCCTGGGGGAAGATAAGCGCGCGGATAAGGTCTTCAAGACCGCCGACCAGTGCGCCGCCCGCAGGCCCGAACAAAGTGCCCGAAAGCGCAACGGGAAGAAAACCGAGGCTTATTCTGTCGTTAAATCCGGGTATAAAAGTAAACGGTATCTGAACAAAACGCGTAAGTATGATGGCAAGTCCGACAAAAAGACCTATAAACACTATTCCGCGCGTACTTGTGATTTTCATTTCTTTATTCATTGTCATTCACCTTTTGTATTTATTATCAATACCCTTTTTATACCACAGAAAGGCTTTTTTGTCAATTAAATAGGCGGTAAAACGGCAAAACTGTTATTTTATACAAAAGTGTAAAAAATGTATACTATGGATACTTTTAAAGCAATTCTATAGGCGTTTTTGCCTACCCGAGCTGTCTATTATATAGTTTTCCTTTAAAATCATATCGCCTACGGTTGAAAAAGAATACCCCTGCGCCTTTATTTTGCCTAGGATTTGGGGCAGATATGCGGCTGTGTTGTCCGTGCCCGTGTGGAAAAGGATTATATCGCCACATTTAAGCTTCGGCAAAATCCGCGCGTCAATTTCGGAAGGGGAAAGACCTTTATAGTCAAGGCTGTCGAGGGACCATTGAACCGGCGTGTATCCTCCGCCTCTTAAAAGCCTTATTATGTTTTTGTCATATTCGCCGTAAGGCGCGCGGATAAGCCTCCCTTCCTGTCCCGTTACGGATTTTATCTTTTCGCGGCATATGTTTGCTTCAGCGAGAACTTCTGCGTCCGAAAGCTTTGTTAAGTGCTTATGGCTGTCGGTATGGTTTGCAATTTCATGCCCCGCGGCGGCTATTTTTTTAGCGCTTCCGGGAAATTTATCGAGCCACTGACCCGTTACAAAAAAAGTTGCCTTGCAGGAGGCAGATTCCAGCGCTTTTAGTATTTCGTCTATATCTTCGTCGCCCCAAGCCGTGTCAAAAGTTACGGCAACTTGTTTTTCCTGCGCTTCTACGGAATATATTGGCAGCTCGTGGTTTGCCACGGCCGCAACCTCCGCCGTTTTTGAAATACCCGCGCCGAGCGCGGCGGTGACGATAAGGATAAGCAAAAACGATAAAATCACATACTTGTCAATAAAATATACTTTCATAAAAAATCTCCTTTTTTATATTGTATTTGCCTAAACTTCCCTTTATGTTACGGAAAAAGAAAAATAATGATTGACTGAAGGGCAGAGTTGTGATATTATATTAAAGGTGATTTTTTTGATTGGGTTTATGGAGCTTGCTATAGCAGAGGCGCAAAAGGCGCTTGAAAAAGGCGAAATCCCCGTAGGCGCAGTGGTTGTTTGCGGTAATGAAGTGATCTCTGCTGCGCATAATCTAAAAGAAACACTTTCGGATGTCACGGCGCATGCCGAAATTCTTGCAATCCGCGAAGCGGAGCAGAAAAAAGGCGATTGGCGGCTTCAGGGCTGCGACTTGTATGTAACCTTAGAGCCTTGCCCTATGTGCGCGGAGGCAATACGCCAAAGCAGATTAAGACGGCTTTATTTCGGAGCATATGATACGCAAAACGGCGCAGCCGGCAGTAAATTTGACATAATAGGCAACACCACCGAAATTTACGGCGGCATCTGCGAAGACGAGTGCACGGCAATTTTGACCGGTTTTTTCAAAAACCGCCGCGCAGAATAATTAAATATTTGGAGAAGTATCGAAGTGGGGACGTATGCGAGCGCTGCCTGCGGCAGATGAAGCGAGCATTAAGGAGTGGCGGTAACACGGCAATCGGCAAGTGGCTGTGCCGCGAAGACGGAGCCGATGTTACAACAGGACATAACAGACATGACGTAAAGCACGCCCCTTACAAAACAGAATAATCAGTATTAACCCTGCGAAAGCAGGTTAATATATACGGAGAAGTATCGAAGTGGGGACGTATGCGA
>JAFZQX010000040.1 GCA_017620205.1 Clostridia bacterium
ATTAAAACACGTTGTTATTACAAATCCCCAAGCCGTAAAGGGAAAGAAGACTATGGATGTATACGTAAACGGCGTATACCAAAAGAGCGTTGAGCTTGATGTATCAAAAAATGTAACTCACGCTACGATGCACTTCTTCGGCACTTCATCTATACGCGATGAATACTGGAAGTCATGTGCCGATATCGTGCCCGAAGCAAAGCTCGGCGGACTCAAGGTTTATGACGGCGTTATGTCAGGTGAAGAAGTAGCAGACCTTTATTGTGCACAGCTTCCTGAATTTACGGAAGCAGGTGATAATGTTGATTATGATGTTGATGTTGAAATCATAACGGCAGATGGCGGCGTATATAATGATTACCTCGATGGAGACAATAAAATTGTTATAATCTCAGGCGATATTGACCCCGCAACAAGCAGGGTTATAGTAGGCGGCGCAAAACTTTATTATGTTGCAGCACGCGATTACTTTGTAGGTATAGTTCCTGCCGAATATGCTGCTGATGAAGACGCGGTAAAGGCTGCAATCAGAGTGGCTCCCGTCGCTTCCGAAACGATAGCATACGGTAAGATTCCGGGTACAGAGGGTCGGATAGACAATTCAGACGTTGGTATGGCAAAGAGTATATTGCTCCAGAAGATTAATAATCCGACAGCTAAGCAGCTTTTGTCTTTCGATGTCGCCGGTGGCGTTATGGACGGCAAACTCAAAAATGCCGACTATATTGCAGTCAAAAGAGTAGCGCTCGCAAAAGACGATGATCTCGCGATTAACAAAAATGAACAGTCTACGGAACCCGTTGTAGAAGACGTTGAAATCATCACGGCAGATGGCGGCGTATACAATAATTACCTCGATACAGACAATGTAATTGTTATAATTTCAGGCTATATTGATCCCGAAATAGGCAATGTTACTGTAGGCGGCATAGATCTTTACTATGTTGAATCACGCGATTACTTTGTAGGTATCGTTCCTGCCGAATATGCTGCTGATGAAGACGCGGTAAAGGCTGCAACTGTAGTAGCAGACGGCGCTTCCGAAACGATAGTATACGGTAAGATTCCGGGCACTGAAGGAGCAATAAACGAAGATGACGTTGAAATGGCAAAGAAATTAGCGCTCAGAAAGATTGAAAATCCGACAGCTAAACAGCTTTTGTCTTTCGATGTCGCAGGCGGCGTTATGGACGGTAAACACAGCACAACAGACTTTGCAGCGGTCAAGAGAGTATCGATCGGTACAGACGCTGATCTTGCAATTAACGGATAAATAAACTTAAAAGAATACTAAAAAAGCTAAGCGCAAATGATTGCGCTTAGCTTTTTTCTGTATTTCTACATTCTACACTCTACATTCTACATTTTTTAAATTCTCGCATATATCTCATTAAAGTGCCTGAATTTTCCTCGGTCAATGCCCCCGAGCTGTTCGCGCGTTACGCGAAACTGCCAGTTGCCGTCCGCCTTTCCGGGGATATTAAGGCGCGTATCGGAGCCGTAGCCGAGTAAATCCTGTATCGGCAGGATAACAAGTCCCGCGTTGCTCTCAAAGATAGTTCTTAAAATGCTGTCATAGCCGTTGTTCCAGTCGGGAGAGGTATAGCCGCAGTATTCAAGCATTTCGCGCCTGCGGATGTCCGAAAGCTCCCAAACATAGCCGAGGAGTGTGTTATTGTCGTGCGTGCCGGTGTAGGCTACGCAGTTATTTATATAGTTATGCGGCTTGTGCGGCGTGTCGCCGTCACCCAAAAAACCGAACTGAAAAACGCGCATGCCGGGGAAACCGCTGTAGCGGACAAGCTCATGCACTTCTTCTGTAACGTCTCCGAGGTCTTCCGCGATAATAAGCTTATCTCTGCGAATTTCATTTAACATATCGCAAAACTCTTTGCCGGGCCCTTTTATCCATTTGCCTTCGCGCGCTGTTTCAGCGTCTGCGGGTACGCTCCAGTAGGATTCTATTGCTCTGAAATGGTCAATTCTTACGCCGTCAAACATTGAAAGCATGTGCTGCATTCTCGCGCGCCACCATGCGTATCCGTCTTCGCGCATTTTGTCCCATTTATATAGGGGATTGCCCCAAAGCTGACCGTCTGCAGCAAAATAATCCGGCGGCACGCCCGCAACAGATATCGGCGCGCCTTTTTTGTCAAGCTCAAAAAGCTCTTTGTTTGCCCAAACGTCCGCGCTGTCGTATGAAACGTAAATAGGCAGATCGCCTATGATTTTAATTCCTCTGTCATTTGCGTATTTTTTAATTTCTTTCCACTGCGTGAAAAATTCAAACTGAATAAACTTCCACATAAAGAGGATTTCTTCGTCAATATCTGTTTTTTTCCAATTTATCCAGCACTTTTCGCCGTTTGCGCTTTTAAACGCCATAAAACGGCAAAACTGTTCAAGATACGGATTATCATCGATAAACTTTTCAATTTCGTCGCGGTTACCTGCGCGCTTTGAAGCCTCGTGCAAAAGCATTGTGCGCGTATGATAAAGACGTACGAATTCGCAGCTGTACGGAGTTTGCTGTCTGTATTCACCCAGCTCTTCGCCCGTCACAAGCCCTTTGCGGCAAAGCGTTTCAAGGTCAATAAAATACGGATTTCCCGCAAAAGACGAATACGATTTGTAGGGAGAGTTGCACTCATCCACCATGCAGAAAGGCAATACCTGCCAATAGGTAAAGCCGCAGTCCTTTAAAAAATCAACAAAGTGCCGTGCACTGTCCGAAAAACCGCCTATGGAAAAATCTCCCGGAAGGGAGCTTACATGCATTAATACACCGCTTTTTCTGTCCATTTGGGTTTTCATCTCCTTTGCATATAATTATATTATCACAACGGAAAATTTTATGCAATAATCATACTGATTTTTTTAAATAAAACCTTGTATTTTAAAAAGTTTTGTTATATAATACATAGGACAACAAGACAGGGGAGCTCGGTGTGCCGGGCTGAGAGGAAGTAATAAAAGCTTTGACCCTTAAACCTGATGCGGATAATGCCGCCGTAGGAAGCATATAAAAAGCTTTGTGCGATAGCTGTTCCGTATCGGGACAGCTTTTTTATTTGAAAGGAGGACCGTATTTCGGGTGGCAAGGGAGCGCTTGACATCTCAGAATTTTGCGAGGGAACCCGTGTTCCGGGGTGAGAGGAAGCCAGTGAGCTTTGACCGAGCGAAACCTTTCGGTTTCGTATTTTAAATACGAAATGAGGAAATATAAATGATCAGCTCAAAAGGAATTTTAAAAATGGTTGTGCTTTCAATGCTTGTGGCGCTCGGCGTTGTGATTTCGCCGATACTGCGCTTTGAGGGTATGTGCCCCATGGCGCACTTTATAAATATAGTGTGCGCTGTGCTTTTGGGACCCTGGTATGCACTTTTGTGCGCAACCGTAATAGGAATTATAAGAATGGCTTTAATGGGCATACCGCCGCTTGCTTTAACGGGCGCCGTGTTCGGTGCGTTTCTCTCGGGTGTTTTTTATAAAGCGTCAAAGGGCAAGCTTATCTTTGCCGTTTTGGGCGAAGTAATCGGAACGGGCATTATAGGCGCGCTGGTATCCGTCCCCGTAATGAAGTTTTTGATGGGCAAAGAGGGAATATCGTGGTTTTTCTATGTTCCCACCTTTATTTGCGGCACGCTTATCGGCGGCAGTATTGCTTTTGTGTTTCTTAAAAAGCTTGCAGGCGGGGGAATGCTTCAAAGATTTCAAGATATGCTCGGCTCTGCAATCTATCAGTACAAAAGCAGTCACGTTGAAAACTCCTGCACTATAGCGGCACTCGGCGTTATACTGTTTCTTGTAATTAAAGTTCTGACGGTAGTTACATTTCCGGGAAATCCCAATGTAAAAATTTTGCCGCCCGTATGGTCATATATAGCATACATAGTTCTGGCTTTGTTTATATTAGCCGCGGTAATATACTTTTTTGTAAAGAAAAAGAAGGTTGATGCAGTTTGACATACAGAGAAATAAATGAAATCAGACATGCGGTGAAAGAGAAAAGACCTTTAATTCACTGCATAACAAACCCGATATCGATAACCGGGTGCGCAAATGCAATACTGTCGCTCGGCGCGCGTCCCATTATGGCGGAACACCCAAAAGAAGTTTCGGAAATTACCGAAACAGCTTCCGCACTTATGCTCAATCTCGGAAATATAACCGACGCGCGAATGGAGTCTATGCTTATCGCTTCGGATATTGCGGCAAAAAAGAATATCCCTGTCACATTAGACCTTGTAGGCGTTGCATGCTCAACGCTCCGGCGCAAATTTGCATCTGAACATGTAAACAAAAACACGCCCGCAATACTAAAGGGAAACTATTCCGAAATCATGGCTTTTTTTAACGAAGATTACAAAGCGTCGGGAGTTGATGCTGAAGTGTCGCTCCAAGCGGAAAGCGTTTTAAAAGCCTCGGCGGCGCTTGCAAAGAAGTATAACTGCACAGTCCTTGCAAGCGGTAAAACCGATATAATAACAGACGGCAAAAAAGCCGTATCGGTTTATAACGGAACGGAGAAAATGAGCAGTATAACGGGAACGGGCTGTATGCTCGGCGCGTTTGCGGCAACGTTTTCATCCGCGTCAGACCCGTTTGAAGCCGCAGTATCGGCCGCCGTCGCGTTTGGCATTTGCGGCGAAAAGTCAGAGTGTGACGGCGCGGGCAGCTTTTCTGCGGCGCTTTTAGACAGCATATCGCTGCTGTCGGATGCTGACATTGAAAAATATATGAAAGCAGAGGATATAATAATTGGTTAAATTTGATTCAACGCTTTATTTTATAACGGACAGCACGAATTTTGACACGGAAACTTTTTTATATAGGGTAGAGGATGCTTTAAAGGGCGGGGTAACGCTTTTGCAGCTCCGCGAGAAGAATAAAACAACGAGAGAGTATATTTCCCTTGCGGAAAAAGTGCATGAGATAACAAAAAGATATAACGTGCCGCTTATAATTGACGACAGAATTGACGTTGCCATGGCAATAGGCGCGGAAGGCGTGCACCTCGGGCAGAGCGATATGCCTATAAGAACGGCAAGAGAAATACTCGGCAATGATATAATCATAGGCGCTACCGCCAAAACTGTTCCGCAGGCAAAAGAAGCGGAGGAGGGCGGCGCGGATTATTTGGGCGTAGGCGCTATATATCCCACTACCACAAAGGTTATAACAATTATAACGTCAACAGAAACGCTTGACGATATATGCAAAGCGGTCAAAATCCCCGTAAACGCCATAGGCGGCCTTAATAAAGACAACATATTTGTTTTAAAGGGCATAGGCATCGCGGGCATATGCGCAGTTTCTGCAATTATGAAAGCGGACAGTCCGCAAAAAGCGGCAGAAGAACTTAAACGCGCGTTTTTAGATTTAAACAGATAATTAAAAGCGGTAAATTGGGGGCACCACCTTTTGCCGCTATATAAAATTAGTGCTAAGAGAGGAATAAGAATATGAAAACAGCATTAACAATCGCAGGTTCGGATTCCTGCGGAGGCGCCGGAATACAGGCAGATATAAAAACAATGACGCTAAACGGCGTATACGCCATGAGCGCGATAACTGCCTTAACTGCTCAAAACACGATGGGAGTAAAAGACGTACTGGAGAGTACGCCCGAGTTTTTAAAAGAGCAGATAGACTGTATATTTGAAGATATACCTCCGGACGCCGTAAAAATAGGAATGGTTTCATCAAAGGAGCTTATTTCCGTTATAGCTGAGAGGCTTTCGTACTATAAGGCGAAGAACATAGTTGCAGACCCCGTAATGGTTGCGACAAGCGGTTCGAATTTACTTAAAACAGACGCTGTCACAGCACTTTGCGAAAAGCTTTTTCCGCTTGCAACGGTTATAACGCCCAATATTCCCGAAGCGGAAGTGTTATCGGGTATGAAAATAGAAAACGAAAGCGATATGGAAAAAGCGGCTGATGATATATGGCGAAAATACGGCTGTTCGCTTCTTCTAAAGGGCGGTCACAGCATAAATGACGCAAACGACCTGCTTTTTGAAAACGGCAGCGGCACGTGGATTAATGGTGAGAGAGTTGATAACCCCAATACGCACGGCACGGGTTGTACGTTATCGTCAGCCATTGCCGCAAACCTTGCCAAGGACTTTAGCCTTTTCGATTCTGTAGTCAGAGCTAAAGAGTACATAACGGACGCGCTGAGGGCAAACCTCAATTTAGGTCACGGAAGCGGCCCTTTAAATCATGCTTTTTATATAGAAGGAAAATATACGGAGGTAAATAAATAATGAGAAACTTTAAAACGCAGATGGACGCTGCGAAACGCGGAATTATAACAGATGAAATGAAAGCGGTGGCGGAGAAAGAATACCGCACGCCGGAAGAGATACGCGACCTTGTCTCTCGCGGTCAGGTTGCAATTTGCGCAAACAAGCTGCACAAGTGCATAGAGCCAAACGGCGTAGGTTCAATGCTCCGCACGAAGATAAACGTAAATCTCGGCGTTTCAAGAGACTGCAAGGACTATGACATAGAAATGAAAAAGGTTATGGCGGCTGTTGATCTCGGCGCTGAGGCTATAATGGACTTATCCTCGCACGGCAACACACAGCCTTTCAGAAGAAAGCTTACAAGCGAATGTCCCGCGATGATAGGTACGGTGCCGGTTTATGACAGCGTTATCCACTATCAGAGAGACTTGTCAACGCTCACGGCGCAGGACTTTATAGACGTTGTCCGTCTTCACGCGGAGGATGGCGTAGACTTTGTAACGCTTCACTGCGGCATTACAAGAAAGACAATAGAACAGATTAAAAAACACAAAAGAAAGATGAACATAGTATCGCGCGGCGGCTCTCTCGTTTTCGCGTGGATGTGCATGACAGGTGAGGAAAACCCGTTTTACGAACACTACGATGAAATTCTCGATATATGCAGAGAATATGACGTGACAATATCACTCGGTGATGCGTGCCGTCCCGGCTGTCTTGCGGACGCGAGCGACGTTTGCCAGATAGAAGAGCTTGTTCGCCTCGGCGAGCTTACAAAAAGAGCATGGGAAAAGGACGTTCAGGTAATGATTGAAGGTCCCGGTCACATGCCTCTTGACCAGATCGAAGCAAACATGAAAATTCAGCAGACGATCTGCATGGGCGCGCCCTTCTATGTGTTAGGACCGCTTGTTACCGATATTGCGCCCGGATATGACCATATAACGTCTGCCATCGGCGGCGCTATAGCGGCGTCGGCGGGAGCTGCTTTCCTTTGCTACGTAACTCCTGCGGAGCACCTTGCGCTTCCGAATGTTGAAGATGTTAAGCAGGGAATTATAGCTTCGAGAATTGCGGCGCACGCGGCTGATATTGCAAAGCACGTACCGCACGCAAGAGATATTGACGATAAGATGGCGGACGCACGCCGCACGTTTGACTGGGACGCACAGTGGGAATGCGCAATAGATCCCGAAACCGCGAAGCAAATAAGAGACGACAGAAAGCCCGAAATAGAGGAGAGCTGCTCAATGTGCGGCAAGTTCTGCGCGGTAAGAAGTATGAATAAGGCATTAAACGGAGAATATATAGATATACTTTAAGGGATGTAAAAACAGCGCAGACCGCAAAAGGCAAAAGGATAAATATAATTACAATTATGAAGAAAACCTGCTTTCGGCAGGTTTTCTGATAATTTGAGCCTTTTGCTTTGAACAAACGTCACCTCTCGACGGAGGAAGACAGGAGTCGAGTCCTAACCGCCTATCAGCGGCTATTTTCGCCTCTTTCTCCTTGCCGTCCTTGCCTTGCGAAGGTATTTCCGAGGCTTTTGACAAAATATTGGCGGAAATCTGCCGTCAAAAACCGGTCTGTACCCGGCTTCTGTCAGCCTTAGTACGCCTTCGGGTTCCGTTTGTCCAATCTGCATCTGTTTTTCCTATCCCTTTGTTGTGTAAAAAAACACGCCGCAGGCGTGTTTTAAAGCCTATAATTGTCTTTTTTTCCGTCTTTGCGGTTTTGGTTTATCATCTTGCTGATTTGAGCGACATCCCACACAACATATACGGCAACGAAACATAATGATATAAACATGGTTATATGAAGCGGGGTTCTGTTGCTTAAGTATTTATCGGAAAATGAGAAATAACAAATTGCAAAAAGCAGTGATATTGAAATAATAACCGTAAGCGCTAAAATTGATTTCTTATTTAATCTTTTCATAAACAGGCACCTCTTTGTTTTCATATTACACTCATTAGGGCATATTTGTCAATAGGTATGTAAAGAAGCGCCGCAAGGCGCAAAACCGTGAAAAGTTGGTAGTGAAGTGTAGGCGTTATGCCTGCGCTTGCAAAGGCATAGTCGGAACGAACGTGACTTTTCACGGAAAAGGAGCAGCAACGGAGCATATGAAAACCGCCCGTGCTTTGCACGAGCGGTTTGATTGCAGCGTAGTTTGCTGCGACGTGTATGTTTACTACCAAAAGGTACTATGTTACAAGGTGTGTGCTACCAAAAGGTACATATTAGGGGGAAGAAAGCATATTGTACACTATTTTGCTCTGTGGTTAACGATTGGCGCTGAAGGAGTTATTTATAAGTTGACAAAAAATGTACGTCCCCAAATGTCCGTCCCCAAATGTCACTGAAGGAGTTATTTATAAGTTGACAAAAAATGTACGTCCCCAAATGTCACCGTCCCCAAATGTCACTAACCGTCCCCATTGTGTTGTTAATTAAGGTGTAGTGCTTAAAAGCACTTCGAGCGCTTCAAAAGCTGCTTCCAAAGCTTTTTCGCGGGATGGGAATTTCGTACCGCAAAACTTTGAGTCTATTGAATATGTCCATTCCTTCATGTTGTCTTTTTTGAAAAGCACAATAATATGTTCTTTTATTTTAATATATTCGTTTCCGTTCTTTGATGTTTTCCATTTCCGCTTCATAAAGGTTTCGCGGCGTGATTCTTTGTTTTTGAATTCGTTCTCACGTTTCCTTGCTCCTTCAATATCACCTTCCATTTTTCCGGCGCAGACACAGCCTACATTCAAGCTGCGGTATTCAGGGTGAACCATGTGGTGCACATACCGTATAATCTGGTATCCGCACATTTCGCATACGCCCCGGGGCGCGCCGAGATCGGTAATTCCCACGCATGTCCAACCGGAATGGGGTACATCTTCGCGTTTCCAAAGATTTGGCGTGTCTGCAAGCTTTTGTTTTAATTCCTCGGTCATAGCAACAAAGCCGTCATCGTTTGTATCCGGCTCTTGGTTTTCGGAGTTCTGACGCCCGTTTTTTGCTGTTATGCGCTCGGGAACGACAAAACGCTCTTCCTCCGTAAAACCGTCGTGGTCATCCTGCGGCTCATCAATGCTTTTTTCAGCATGGTCTTCTTTGATAGCGTCTTCGTTTTCGTCTTGTTCGAAAGCTTCCTCGCTGATTGGTTTGTCCTCAATTTCATGTTTGGCGTCATAAATCTTCGGAACGGTGTGCTCGCGGCTGAAATATTCTGCCGAAAGTGTGCGAGACTGACCGATTTTCTCAAAAGATGCCGTCAGGGTGTTTCTTTCCGCGTCAAACGATATAACCGTCCCTTTGCCGAAAACGTGATGATAAACTTCGTCTCCGGGCTTGTATTTTTTCGTGTCTTCTGTGACAATACCGGCGTTTAAGCGCACCGAGTATTCACGGCTTTCCGCGTCAAGCGCGTTTGATATTACGCCGACTCTGTTGTAATTTTGCAATCCTATCTCGCGCAGAAAACGTGAAGGCAGTTTTTTTATGCCGTTTTGCGAAAAGCCTTCGGAATCCATGATATACAACTGCTCTTTTGCTCTTGTTATGGCAACGTAGCATAAGCGCCGATCTTCTTCAAGACCGAGAAGCTTCCTTTCTTCTACCGTTTTAGATGACGGGAATATACCTTCAGAAAAGCCTATTATAAATACGATGGGAAATTCGAGGCCTTTTGCGGCGTGAATAGTCATAAGCTTTACCGCGTCTTTTTCTCTTTCGCTGTCTTCGCTGCTTTGAAGTGACAGCTGCTGCAGAAACTGCGGAAGGCTTATGTCCTCTCCAAAATTGCGTTCAAATTCGTCTGCTACGCGTTTAAACTCCATAAGGTTTTCGTATCTTTCCTCATCGCCTAAAGAGCGAATGTATTCCTCATATCCCGATTCCGCAGAAACCCTGTTGACTATATCGCTTATTCTCTGCTTGCCCATATCTTCTCTTATGCTTTTAATAAGCTTTACAAAGGAAGCGGCGTCGCTGTTTTTAAACGGCGCGTTTTCGAGATTGTCGGATAAAACAGCGAAAAGGGAGGGGGAATCGCCGTTTTCGTGAGAAATGGTTTCCTGCAGTTCTTCAAGGGCGTTCATTTTGACTCTTCCAAAGCGTCTTCGCGGTTTGTTTATCACGCGTTTTGTTGAAATATCGTCACCGAACGCTATGACGCGGAGATAAGCTATAATGTCAAGAACCTCCATTCTCTGGAAAAATTTTACGCCTCCGTATATCTCATAAGGTATGTTCTTTTCAACCAGCTTGTTTTCAATAAGACGGGATAAAAAGCCGGAACGGTATAAAATTGCGATATCGGAGTAGTTTTTGCCTTTGCCGCGCACAAATTCTTTTATAAGCGAAGCTATTGTTTCGTTTTCTTTGTCATCGCTCTTGGAGTGGTAATGCACAACATCCGCACCGCGCGGAAGTTTTGTGAAAAGTTCTTTTTTCAGCCTCAGAGTGTTGTTGCCTATAAGAGTGTTAGCGCAGGTCAGTATCTGCGGGGTAGAGCGGTAGTTGCGGTTCAGAAAAATAGTTTTGGTCGGTTCGTGGGTTTTATCAAAATCCACAAGCAATTTCACATCCGAACCGCGCCATTCGTAAATATTCTGATCAGGATCTCCAACTATTAACAGGTTTTTGTAAAAACCCGATAATATATCAATGAGTTTCATTTCGCGGCGCGAGCTGTCCTGAAATTCATCAACCTGAATATAATTCAGCTTTTGCTGCCAGCGCGAGCGGACTTCTTCGTTGGTTTCCAAAAGATAAAGAGCAAAACTCATCAAGTCGTTAAAATCAAGCGCGTTTACGGCTTTTTGTCTTTGCATATATTCTTCGATTATGATGTCATCCTGAGTTGTTATGCTTTCCATAATTCTTTCATGCGCGGGTGAGCACATTTTTGGAACATATACGCAGTATGATTCGGACTTGTATCCGCCTATAAGTTTAAGTATTCGTTCAAAACTTGCGTAGTCAAGCTTAAGCTCGTGTTTTTGATATATTTCGCTCAGAATGTTTTTCTGCTGAACGGCGTCTATAATTTGAAAATCTTTTGATAAAAACAACTTTTCCGCGTCGTCGCGAAGAAGCCTTGCGCAAAATCCGTGGTATGTGCAGATAAGCGCGGTTTCATACTCGCCGCCTATAAGCGATCTTATCCTCCGTTTCATTTCGCCGGCAGCCTTGTTTGTAAAGGTTACGCATAAGATGTTAGCCGGATTTATGCCGTATTCTTTAACAAGATACGCATATCTGCTTACAAGCAGTTTTGTTTTTCCGCTTCCGGCGCCTGCGATAACACGGACAAACCCCTCTGTTTCAAGCACAGCCTCGCGCTGCTTTTCGTTTAAATCATCTATAATGCTCATTTTTCCGCCTCCCGTTTTGAATTAGTATTACTTTCCATTTTGAATTATATCAAAAGCAGTGTACAAAAAAACGGACACAGAGAACATACACGGCGAATTTTTTGTAAAAAAAATACGCCGAACATAAAAAACACAGAGGGACGGTTCTCTTGTGTTAATGATGGTTATGGCGGTTTTTGGGCAAAAAAGAAATCACATTTGCTTGGTATACAAATGTGATTTCTTACGTGGCAAAGACGGGCAAAAAGGTACATTTTAGGGGTAATTTTAAGGTAAGAAATTCAAAAAGTACACCATTAAGGGTAAGAAAAGCAAATTGTACACCATTTTCGCTTTCTGTAAGCGGCGCGACAAACCAATAGAAGAGGCCTCAGCTTTCGGTTACTATAACTATCCGCTGGGCTCATAGTGTGTAAAAACTCAAATAAATATTATGTGATTTCTTGACAATAGATGCGTGTTGGAATATGCCAACCGGTATATTCCTCGACAATCGAGTATTTTTTGTGACAAATCGGGCACTCAATAATCCCTTGTATAGAATAATCACTAACTTTTTTGTCTGCCTGAACAAGTAAAAAGCCTTCTTTTGCAAGTCCGTTGGCGCTCGGACCAAATTCATCTATTAGTAGGCGACAAAAGCATATATCTGTATTATTACCTTCAATAATTTCAATTGCACGACTGGAAAACCGACTGTTAGGTGCAAAAATGCCACCCATTTCCAAACTATTTAAATTCTGCTTTATTAGAGGAAGATTTTGGTATGCGTTGGAAAGAAATTTCTTCCTTTCTTGCGGATCTTTTAATACAAGGTTGTGTACACAAAATACCGCACCTCTTACAATCCTATCATCTCTGGAAAGCAATTGTTTAGTTAATATTTCCCCACTGCAATCAGGGGACATAAACATAAAAGTAAAATAGATTTCCCAATTTGTTTCATCCAAATCGCCATAAATTTTTTTTGCGCTTTTATTAAACTTATTTAATAATTGCAAGAATGTAGTGACTTTTTGAGGTTCTTTTACAAAAAAGTATGTATTGTTTATAATCTTTTGAGCTGTAAATTCATATAATTCTTTTGTCACCTTGTGAATGCATAAATATTCTGTTCTGTCTCGTAAATCGCTTTTTGAAAGACATAGATATACATTTGAAACAAACTTTTGATAATCTTCAATTTCTTGTTTGTATTTATTTAAAATTTTATCTCTTTCCCTAATTGAACAATCAGAATCGGCTTTAGAAAGACAAAATACTAAACCAAACGTTCCGACAACAAATAGTAATATTGCAGTCAAAGCCACGGCATCGGAACGCATGGCTGCTGTGATAAATCCAAGCAGAAACAGAAGAATGCCCATACATGCCATAATTATACAGATAGTTCGTATAGTTTTGTATTTATCGTTATTCATTTAATACTCCTCCATGTATTAAGATCCAGACTCAGATTATGATGGTAACCTCTAATAATCGATTCCCAATCATAACATTTTGCCATTTTGCTTATTTCTCAAAAATCAAGACAAGAAACAGTCAATTATCGTTGATATTCGCTACGAGTCTATCATGTTAATTTTACTACAAAAATAGCAACAAGTAAAGATAGAATTGTATATTTTAATAGGTTTCGTTAATTATACCATATGGCTGTATTCGGTATCAAGTAAAATAAAAAAACTATTGAAATTCGAAGGGGAGGACTCGAATCTTTCCCGGTATTTATGCGGGTTTGAAGGGTTCGCGTCCTGCTGTCCGCGCTTTTTGAGCTTTTGGGTAATTTAAAGAATTTGAAGCTATTTTTGTGATTTTTTGCTCAATTTTGGTCAAAAAAATAGTCCGCCGATGGTTCGACGGAACAATTAAAAAAGTGCTGCATGCCGCGTGGTTACGCGGTTTTCAGGCAAAAAAGAAATCACATTTGCTTGGTATACAAATGTGATTTCTTACGTGTCTGTGTGCTACCAAAAGGTACTTTGTTACGACGTGTGTACTACCAAAAGGTACATATTTTGATGATTATTATTATTTACTGATCTCAAATGATTTTCTTGTCACTATGCCATCATATTCTAAATCGAGTTGTCTCCCCTTGTGTTCAGTGTTGTTGTACATTATATGTGTCTGCTTTTAACATTTCCATAAAATAGTTAATGGCTTTCTTTTCGTTTTGAAATGTTTTTGAAAAAACAATTCCACGCTCCGCATCCCGTCTGCTTGAGATTTGATATTTCCCATCCTCTACCTTTAGTGTAGTGGCTGGCGTGCCATATAGTGAATCATGATAATGCAATTCATTTGGCAAAGCATAGAAAGCAATCCTTTCTAAAAGGTTATTTTTACAAAGAAATAAGTTGATCTGGTTTTCATGTTTTTTCATATTACACATTGATATCATACCCCATATTTTAGCGCATTTTTATGCAACAGAAGAGAATCATCCCCTTGTGTTAGAACAAAAGGAATAACTTTTGTTTGGTATACAAAAGTTATTCCATAGGTGTATGTTCACTACCAAAAGGTACTATGTTACAAGGTGTGTGCTACCAAAAGGTACATATTAGGGGGTAAGAAATGTAAAAAGGTACACCATTTTGCTCTGTATCCTTTAAATAATATATGCCAAAAATGTACGTCCCCAGATGGCCTTATATCGTCGAATCAACATCCATTTCGAGTGTCCCTTTGTTTTTTGCAGTTTCAGAGTTATTTGTTTCTTCAATATATTTTTTCAACATTTTACACTTTTCTTTCGAAAAAATACCAATGAAAACACCCAATATATAAATAATCGCACCTATTTTTGCAAAGACCATATTTATAAAACCCATTAAGAACAAAACAACTCCAATACCAATCACTACAAGAGCGACATTTTTACTTTTTTCTGTTCTCTTAAGTTGATTTTGCGCCTCTTCCAAAGTCTTTTGAGGTTTCTTTCCACCGCCACTTTTTTTAAATCCTAGTACCAGAAATGTAATCCCGCCGGATACACACAATAACAAGACAAACGGCAAAATTATCTCGCAGTATTTATTGGCTTTTATTGCTTCCGAATTTCTAAAAATAACCACTAATACAATATACAATGCAAGAAGTGCGAACCCGACAATTTTATAAATTGATTTTTTGTTCATCATAAAACTCTCCTTATCCCAATAAATTATTCATTATATTATTCCGAAGCTTTACCACTTATAACCCATTCGTCAACTTCACTAACTTTAAACTTCCAATTGCGTCCTACCTTGTGCGCCGGAAGTCCTTTTTCATTTATCCACAGCATCAAAGAATCGCGTCCAACGCCAAGATGTTCGCAAATTTCTTTTGTAGATAACCAGCGCTTTGCTTCGGTTTTTACAATATCATTCATTTCAAATTTTCCTCTTTCTAAAGAAAATTATAACAATACATTATAATTATAACATATATATTTGAATTTTTCAAGGTTTTAGATCGATTTTTATGTTTTATTGCCGATTTATGCCGATTTAAATTTGTAGCTTATCAGTCATTTCAACCATAATTCCGAATTCCTTATATCGTCAAAATCGCTAACAGCTCTACAACAGGGGCTTGAACTATTTTGAAAAAGCAAGTATTTATGCGGCTTTGAGGGGTTCAAGTCCCCTCCTGTGCTCCGATTTTTGCGAAAATTTGTAATAAGACCAAAAGTACACTTTTTTGCAAAAATTCAAGAAATGGCCTGACCACGCGGGTTTCGGGTATTTTGGTTCAAAACCTTGAAGTACACTTGTCAAGTTTTTTTCTGTAACATAAGCCTATTCGGAATTATTTTTGCTTATTTTTTGCTGTTTTTACAAAAAATAAGACTTCCGAAAAATTTTCAAAAAGCCCTTAAAAGCGCGTAGATATGCGGTTTGCGCGTAAAAAAAGAATAACTTTTGCTTGGTATACAAAAGTTATTCCATAGGTGGTACCGGTGGTCGGGGTCGAACCGACACGGTATCGCTACCATCGGATTTTGAGTCCGACACGTCTGCCAATTCCATCACACCGGCGTATGAACAAATAATATTATACAACAACTGCTCGAAAAAATCAAGCTTTTTTTCTAAGTTTTTTGTGTTTTCCCTTCGATTATTTACAAAAAACTCTTGACTTATAATGTGCTTCCATATATAATAGATATGTTATATTAACAAAGGAGGATATTGGCATGAGGTGGAAAAGTGTAGTAGGACTCATTTTATGCATCGCCGTTTTGGCATGTCTTTTGTACACGGCGGCATTTGGCTTTAATTTGACGAGTCCTTTCACAGGAAATGAATATTACTTCCCGAAGGTACTTGACGAGAATTACGGTATCAAGAGGGGATTGGATTTGGTAGGCGGCTCTATTATAGCGCTTGAACCTGACGTTGAAAATCCTTCAACCGAAGAGGTTGACGCGGCTATGCAGGTTATCAGAACAAGACTTGACCAGCAGGGCTATTTTGACGCCGTTGTTACAAAACAGGGTGACAGGGTTATAAGAGCTGAAATACCTGATATTGACGATCCGGAAACAGCAGTACAGCTTTTAAAAGCAGACGCGGTTCTTAAATTTACCGACGATGAAGGCAATGTTATCATGGAAGGTAAAAGCGGCGTTGCAAAAGCGCAAAATGTTTACGGTCCTATAAATGACTCCGGTCAGGAAGCGCATCATATTCAGCTTACATTGACAAACGAAGGCCAGGCGGCTTTTGCAGAGGCTACTGAGAAACAGGCTGCAAAATCTTCCGGTCAGAACGTAATAAAGATTTTGCTTGACGATGAAGTTATTTCATCGCCGCAGGTTCATGAAAGAATAGACAGTAAGACATGTATCATCACAGGTAACTTCACAGAACAGTCGGCTAAAATTCTTGCAGACCAGATAGAGGGCGGTCAGCTTCCCTTCAGCTTGAAGGAAAACGAGCTCCGCAGCGTTGGTCCTACGCTCGGCAGTAAAGCTCTTCAGACATCTCTTTTAGCTGCACTTATCGGTATTCTGGTTGTCCTTGCGTTTATGCTTATAATGTACAGATTGCCCGGCCTTGTTGCAGACCTTGCTTTACTTTGCTATATCGCATTGGTATGCTTGGTGCTCGCAGGTTACTTCATGCCGAACGGCTTCTCGGCAACGCTCACACTTCCCGGTATTGCCGGTGTTATTCTTTCAATAGGTATGGCGGTTGACGCAAACGTTATTATATTTGAAAGAATTAAGGACGAGCTTAGACTCGGTAAATCAATCAAAGCAGCAGTTGAACTTGGTTTTAAAGGCGCTCTCTCGTCAATTATTGATGCTAACATAACAACAATTATCGCGGCCATCGTTTTGTGGAAGTTCGGTACAGGTACTATTCAGGGCTTCGCATTAACTCTCGGTGTCGGCGTTTTAATCAGTATGTTGACAGCGGTATTTGTAACGAGATTCCTTTTAAATCTCATGCTTGGCTTAAACATTAAGAATCAGTGGCTTTACGGTGTTAAGAAGGGGGTTGAAGAAAATGAATAAAAGAAATATCGATTTCATCGGCAAAAGAAAGATTTTCTTTATAATCTCCGGTCTTATCATTTTAGCAGGTCTTATAGCATACATCCTGCCCCCGACAGGTCTTAACTACGACCTTGACTTCCAGGGCGGTACAGCTCTCCGTATAAATATCGGACAGGATTTCAGCGATGAAGACATCCAGGCAGTAGTAAAACCCATCGTAAAAGAAGCAATAGGCAAAGAAAATGTTACGGTTCAGAAAACCGGTGACAATAAAACAGAAGTTTATATCAGAACTTATGAAGTTGACACGGAAACACGTGATAAGATTTTCGAAGCGGTAAGAGATAAATATTCTTTGGAGCAGGAAGCGCTTCTGGAATCTACAAACGTATCGGCAACAGCAAGTGCAAAGCTTATAACTGACGCTTTTAAAGCTATAGGCTTAGCGGTTATATTCATGCTTATATATATCGTTATAAGATTTAATGTACGCTCCGGTATATCCGCGGTGCTCGCTCTTATTCACGATATTCTCGTAATGCTTTCCGTATACAGCATTTTCAGAATTCCCGTAAATACATCATTCGTTGCAGCTGTACTGACCATTGTCGGTTATTCAATCAACGATACGATAGTTATTTTCGACAGAATCCGTGAAAACGCTAAGAAGGAAAGAAGACTCGGATTCTCGGAAGTTGTTAACATGAGTCTTAACCAGACCATTGCAAGAACGGTTAATACATCTCTTACAACTCTTTTCACGATCCTCACGCTTTATATTCTCGGTGTTGCTTCAATTAAAGAATTCGCACTTCCGATTATTATCGGTATCATAGTTGGTACGTATTCTTCAATGTGCATTGCTTCACCGATCTGGGCGCTTCTTCGTGAAAAGACAGGTAAGAAGAATGCAAAGTCCAAACAGCTTAAGACAAAGAAAGCATACTAAGATAAAAATATTAAAGCGGTTTCGAAATATCGAAGCCGCTTTTTTTGGAGGCAAAAATGGCGTTTGATTTCAAAAAAGAATATAAAGAATACTATATGCCGAAAAACAAACCGTGCATAGTCGAAATTCCGAAAATGAATTATATAGCCGTGCGCGGACAAGGGAACCCCAACGATGAGGAGGGGGAGTATAAAAAAGCCATAGAGCTTTTATACGGCGTCGCATACACAATTAAAATGAGCTATAAGGGCGAGTATAAAATCAAAGGATTCTTTGAGTATGTAGTGCCGCCGCTTGAAGGTTTCTGGTGGCAGGCGGGCAAAAGCAGCTTTGACTATAACGACAAGTCCGCTTTAAACTGGATTTCCGTTATCCGTCTGCCCGATTTTGTTTCAAAGACAGATTTTGAGTGGGCGATAGGAGAGGCAACGCGAAAGAAAAAACTTGATTTTTCAAAAGTAGAGTTTTTAACCGTAAATGAAGGCGTGTGTGTTCAGTGTATGCATCCGGGGAGTTATGATACCGAACCCGCGACAGTCGCTCTGATGCATGATTTTGCCCGCGAAAACGGGTATGACATTAACATAACGGATAAAAGACTTCACCATGAGATATATTTGAGCGATCCGAGAAAGTGCGAAGCGGAAAAACTAAAAACAGTAATAAGACATCCCATAAAAAAAACGCTGTGACTTTTGTCACAGCGCTCAGGCCACTGACAAACTCGGCCTACCGCAAGGAAGAACGTATTTTATCGTAGTTTAAAAAATTAACATAGTTTTTTAATTTCAAAAACAGCCCAAAGAGATTATCGAAATCCCTTTGGGCTGCTTGCTTTCCGCGAATTCAAAATCTACCGTACCATCGTACGCCGACGAATTTGAATTCGCGAAATATACCGTCGTTTCTCAGCGCTTTTTTGATATTTTGATTAAATATCAGCTTTTAAAGCTTTATCAAACTTATCCTCAATATCCTTTGAAGGCTTCTTTGTCAAAAGACTTACAACAACAATAAGTATTGCAGACACTATAAAGCCGGGGAGGAGGCAGTAAATATTGCTTGTCGGGAAAACTGTTTTCCAGAAGAGAGCAATAAGTCCGCCGGATACCATACCGCTGAGCGCGCCTGCCTTTGTTGTTCTTTTCCAGAAGATAGAGAAGAGTACCAAAGGACCGAACGCAGCACCGAAGCCTGCCCATGCGTCCTGAACTATACGGAACACAGAGCTGCCGGGGTCGTTTGCAATTAAAATAGCTATCAAAGATATGATAACAACCGTAATACGGCTTACCCACATATAGAAGCTGTCTTTTTTATCTTTTGTTATTTTTGTGAATATATCCTGTGAGAAAGCTGATGAAGCAACGAGGAGCTGTGAATCAGCAGTGCTCATAATAGCGGCAAGCACCGCGCAAAGGAAGAGACCGATAATGATAGGTCCTGCTATAGCGCCTAACGCTTCTTTTGTAAATATTGACTGCGTCATATAAATAAATATGTTTTCAGCATTTCCTGCTTCAATAGGCATTTCCGTAACGCCTTTGAACTTTAAAAGATAGGGAGCAGCAAGGTAACCGACGAGAATTGCGCATGCAAGAGTAATGATAACCCAGATCATAGCGATAATTCTTGCGGGGCGAACTTCCTTTGAGTCGCGTATACCCATAAAGCGTGCTAAAATATGCGGCTGACCGAAGTATCCGAGACCCCATGCGAGAGACGAAGTGATGAGCGCGAAGGTTGCCGTGCCTTTTATACTGCTTTCGCCTAAAGATGAAGCAATCTCGTTTACGGTAGATGATGTGCCTGCTCCGCCGCCGAGCTTTGAAAAAGCTACAATTGGAACTATGAGCAGAACGATAAACATCAGTATTCCCTGAACAAGGTCTGTCTTACATACTGCGGAAAATCCGCCGAGGAATGTGTAAGATACGATAATAACCGCGCCGATTAAAAGCGCTGCCGTGTAGTCAATGTTCGGGAATAAAACTCTGAAAAGCTTTGCGCCTGCAGCAAACTGCGCCGCAGAATAAACCGTAAAGAATATCAGAATAAATACAGCTGCTATAAAACGGATTATACCGCTTTTGTCGTCAAAACGTTTTTCAAAAAACTCGGGAAGAGTGATGGAATCATCATATACCTGAGTAAATTTGCGAAGACGTTTTGCAACGATGAGCCAATTTAAATAAGTACCTATAGCAAGACCTACTGCAGTCCAGATGGCCTCTAAAAGACCGTTATAGCTTGCAGTTGCGGCACCGTCTTTTGTTATAAAGTAAATAACTGCGAGACCGGGAAGGCCCATTAAGAGCCAGCCTGACATATCGGATGCCTGCGCGCTCATAGCGGCCTGCCAAACGCCCAGCTTTCTGCCGCCTAAAACGTAGTCAGCGTTTGACTTGTTGCCTCTGAAACAAACAATACCTATTATAAGCATTGCAAGAAGGTATGCTCCCATTGTGATGATTTCTAAAAACATTGTTTTTATCCTCCTTCAAAGCATAATAGAGTTAAACTCTGTATGCTCTTATTTGTTAAAATCCCGCAAGGAAAACTTATCGAACTTTATGGGCGTCAGCCCATCTGCATTCTCTGCATCTCCCTTGCAATTATTTTTCCGACATAAGAGTTCTGCGAAGTTTTAAAGTGCAGATTTTTTCTGAGATAAGAAAAAATACGAAGTGAATACTTTCGTATTTACAAGTAATTTGACGCAATATCAGGGGAAATCAGCCTTTAAAACCATGCAGCGGTTGACTTTCTTATGCTTTAAGTAAAAAAAGAGACCGGAAAACCGAAATGATAATGCATATTTCAAATTGACACCCGTAATAACAATTGCAAATACCAATTCTCTTAAAAACAATTCATTCGGTTTTTCCGGTCAAAACTTTAAGTTTAAGCAGATAAACTTAAATTACTTAAGTTCAACTTTTGCTCCAACTTCTTCAAGTTTTTTCTGCATTTCTTCAGCGTCATCCTTGGAAACGCCTTCTTTGATTGTCTTGGGAGCAGAATCAACGAGGTCTTTTGCTTCTTTAAGACCGAGACCTGTGATGTCTTTAACAACCTTAACAACTTTGATTTTCTGGTCGCCTGCATCAGCAAGAACAACGTCGAAATCTGTTTTGTCAGCAGCAGCACCTGCATCAGCAGCACCGCCGGCAACAACTGCTACGGGAGCAGCAGCACTTACACCGAACTCTTCTTCCATCATTTTAACGAGTTCAGCAACTTCTAAAAGCTTTAATTCTTTAATTTCAGCAATAATGTTTTCTAAATTAGCCATTATGAATTTACCTCCTATTTGTAAATTAAAAATCTAAATTATTCAGCGTCTTCCGCTTTTTCTTCAGCGGGCGCTTCTTCAGCTGCGGGTGCAGCTTCTTCTGCTGCCGGAGCTTCCTCTGCGGGAGCTTCTTCAGCCGGTGCAGCTTCCTCTGCGGGAGCTTCAGCTGCGGGAGCAGCTTCTTCAGCGGGCGCTTCTTCTGCTGCCGGAGCAGCTTCGCCTGCTTTCTGTGCAGCGAGATCTGCCGGTTCAACACCGCCGTCTACAATAGCCTGCAAGAGACGTGCGAGGTTTGAAGCGGGAGCATTCAAGCTGCCGAGCATTTTCGCATAAAGAGTTTCTCTCGACGGGGTAGAAGCAAGAGTCTTGAGCTCATCAAGAGTCATTACCTTTCCGTCCATAAAACCTGCTTTAATTTCGAGGTTTTCGTTTTCTTTTGCGAAATCTGCCAATATTTTTGCGGGAGCCACCGGATCGTCAACGCTTAAAGCGAGTGATGTAGGACCGTTTAATATTTCGTCAAGTTCTGTCATTCCGAGCTCGTTTACCGCAAAACGGCAAAGAGTGTTTTTGATAACTTTGTACTCTACGTTAGCTTCACGGAGTTTTGCACGAAGTTTTGTATCTTCCGCAACCGTAAGACCTCTGTAGTCAACAAAAACACCTGTTGCAGCACCTTTGAGTTTTTCAACGAGATCTGCAACAATTTGTTTTTTCTCGTTTAATACTTTTTCGCTTGGCATGTGTTCTTACACCTCCTTGAACTGATATGATATACCCTTTAAAAAATTAAAGGGCTCTTTATCAGCAGACAAAGAACCCATATTATCATTATGAGTATCCTCGGCAGGATTTATTTTTGCACCTGCTGTCTGCGGATTATTAAATTAAGATTCACCCTATTAAGAAGTGAATTTAGCGGAATTAACTCTGATGCCGGGGCCCATTGTTGAAGCTACGGCAACGCTGCGGAGGTACTGACCTTTTGCAGCAGAGGGTTTTGCTTTAACAATAGCGTTCATAAGAGTTTCAAAGTTTTCCGCGAGTTTTTCATCGCCGAAGGAAACTTTTCCGATGGGGCAATGAATAATATTTGTTTTATCAAGACGGTATTCAATTTTACCGGCTTTGATATCGGATATAGCACGTGCTACGTCCATCGTAACGGTACCAGCTTTCGGGTTAGGCATAAGACCTTTAGGACCGAGAACACGACCGATACGGCCAACAACGCCCATCATATCGGGTGTTGCTACAACTACGTCAAATTCGAACCAGTTTTCGCTCTGGATCTTCTGAACGAGTTCTTCAGCACCAACGTAATCTGCACCTGCGCCTTCAGCTTCTGTTGCTTTTTCGCCTTTAGCGAACACGAGAACTCTGATTTTTTTACCTGTTCCGTGGGGAAGAACAACAGCGCCTCTGACCTGCTGGTCAGCGTGACGTGAGTCAACACCGAGCTTTATGTGAGCTTCAACAGTTTCATCAAATTTAGCTTTTGATGTACTGCAAACGAGCTTCATAGCTTCAGGAACGTCATAGTGCTGAGATTTATCAACGAGCTTTGCGCTCTCAAGATAATTCTTTCCTCTTTTCAAACTAATAACCTCCTTGTGGTAATCGGACTAAAATCCTCCCACATACTAATCTTCTACAACAATACCCATGCTTCTTGCAGTACCTGCAATCATGCTAATCGCTGAATCAATGTTTGCAGCGTTTAAGTCGGGCATTTTCATCTCAGCTATCTCTTTAAGCTGAGCGCGTGTGACAGTTGCAACCTTGTCCTTGTTGGGAACACCGGAAGCTTTGTCGAGTTTGCAGGCCTTCTTAAGAAGAACGGCAGCAGGCGGAGTCTTTGTGATAAAACTAAAGGATCTGTCTGCATAAACGGTAATAACAACCGGGATTATAAGACCTGCGTCTTTGGCTGTTTTCTCGTTGAATTCCTTTGTGAACTGTACGATATTAACACCGTACTGACCGAGAGCAGGACCAACCGGGGGAGCCGGAGTAGCCTTTCCTGCAGGAATTTGGAGCTTAATATAACCTGAAATTTTCTGTGCCACTTGCGTTACACCTCCTCATCAAAAAATGTGGTAATTGGCGAGCTTTAAGCTCTCCCACTGCGCGCGCTGAAAAATCAGCCGCAATATAACAACCCCAAAGGGGAGTTATGACAATGCTTCAACTTGATGAAACTCAAGTTCAACAGGTGTGTCTCTTCCGAACATTGAAACACAAACACGAAGCTTTTGCTTTTCAAGGCTTATTTCTTCAACAATGCCGATAAAGCTTTCAAGCGGGCCGTCCGTGATGCGGACATTGTCGCCAACTTCAAAATCAACTGAAACTTCGTGAGATTCAACGCCCATAGAGGCAACTTCGCTTTCGGAAAGCGGAACAGGCTTTGAGCCGGGACCTACGAAACCGGTAACACCGCGCGTGTTGCGGACAACATACCAGCTTTCGTCTGTCATTACCATTTTTATGAAGACATAGCCCGGATAAATTTTCCTTGTGACAACCTTTTCGGTTTCGCCGTTTTTCTCAACAACGGTTTCCATAGGAACTTTAATATCCGGAAACAAATCCTGCATACCGCGATTTTCGATAGCTTTTTCGATATTCGCTTTTACTTTGTTTTCATAACCGGAGTATGTATGAACTACATACCATTTTGCATCTTTTGCCATAAGAACCGGAAGCCGCAGCTTCTGCCTCCTTTAAATCAAAATATCATTATATCTGCTTTGCGCCGGAGCCCAAAAAGGTTTTTACACCAAAGCCGAAGATGGCGTCAAGTATCCAGATAGCAATACCGATAACGAGAATGCAGAGAATAACAACGCCTGTGTTGTTTCTTATCTGTTCCCAGGTAGGCCAAATTATTTTTTTAATTTCAACTTTGACTTCTCTGAAGAATTTGGCTATACGGCCAAAAAAATTAGAAATTGCTTTCATAATCCTGATCTCCTGAATTCCATTTAAACGCCTCCCGTGCAGGGGAAACGAATAAACTTAAATTTATTTTGTTTCTTTGTGGAGTGTGTGTTTTCTGCAGAATCTGCAGTATTTTTTCATTTCAAGGCGGTCGGGGCTGTTTTTCTTGTTTTTCATTGTATTGTAGTTACGCTGTTTGCACTCCGAACATGCCAATGTTATTTTTACACGCATTATGGGACACCTCCTGAAAATTATCCTTTTTATCGCTTTTCGCATACGCGCGAAAGCGGAAAAATTTCCGCATAGAAAAAAAGACTTCTAAAACGAAGCAAAAATAGTATAACACACTCCGTGAAGAAAGTCAACAATTTTTTACATTTTTTTTGAAGTTTATATATATTAATTAGAAGAAAGAGGCGGACTTGTGATTTCCGCCTCTTTAAAACCTTATAGGTATTACGCGTTAAACGGGTTTCCGCATTCGGGACAGAACTTCGGAGGAGTAGTCATATCCTTTGAAGTCCAGCCGCATTTTGAACATGTAAACACAGCGGGCTCGGGCTTTTTAGCTCCGCAGTTTGAGCAGAAGTTGCCCGTGTTTACATTGCCGCACCGGCATGTCCAGCCGTCTGCTGCGGGTGCCGCCGGCGCCGCGGGCTGTGCCTGTTGCTGCTGCCCTGCTACCGTAAAGAGGTTTGCTGCAGCGTTGCCGCCTGAGTTCTGAGCCATATTCATTCCGAAGAATCCGCCCATTGCGCCCATGCCGCCTTCGTTTTTGGCCGCGCTTTGCATAGCTTCCGCGGTAGCGCCCGTCATATGAGCAGCCGCCATGTTGGGATCGCGCAGAGCAGCGTTTCTCTGGAGCTCTTTTATCATCTTTTCGTCTTCTTCGGACGCCGTAACGCTCGATACGCCGAATACAACGATTTCAAGACCTCGCAGATCTTTCCATTTTGAAGAAAGAATATCATTTAAAGTGTCGGAAAGCTCCATTGTGTGCGCGGGAAGAGCACTGTAACGGATACCCATTTCCGAAATCTTCGCGAATGCCGGCTGAAGAGCCGTTAAAAGCTCTGTTTTGAGCTGACTGTCTATTTCTTCGCGTTCGTAATCTTTTTCCACGTTGCCGCAAACGTTTGCGTAAAACAGCAATGGGTTAGTAATTTTGTAAGAATACTCACCGTGACATTTTATTGCGATATCAACGTCAAGACCTATGTTTCTGTCAACAACTCTGAAGGGAACGGGGGAAGGAGTTCCGTATTTGTTGCCGACGATTTCTTTTGTGTTGAAGAAATATACGCGCTGATCCTTGCCCGTGTCACCGCCGAACGTGAAACGTCTGCCTATCTGTTTAAACGTTTCTTTGATGTTTTCGCTGAGTTTTCCGTAGAAAAGGCTCGGCTCAGTTGATTTGTCATAAACATATTCGCCGGGCTCTGCGCAAAGGTCAACAACCTTGCCCTGCTCAACTATTATCATGCACTGACCGTCGTTTATAGCTACGATAGAGCCGTTTGAGATAATGTTGTTTTCACCCTTTTTGTTGGAGCTTCTGCCGCCTGTTCTTTTTTCGCCTTTTGAAACAAGAACGTCAGCCGATAAAGACTCACAATAAAAATACTCGCGCCATGTATCGGCCAAAACGCCACTCATAGCACCTATACCTGCTTTTAATAAACCCATATTAAATCCCTGCCTTTATAATAAATTTGTTTTTATTTATTTCGAAGGGGTAACCCCAAATGAAATACAGACTAAAAATCTCTGCCGCCACCGGAGAAGGTATGGCCGCTTGAGGAAACTCCTCCGCCAAACGATGAGCCTCCGCCGGACGACCTCGTTTCCGTCGCACGCGGCGTTTTGGTCAGTGAACTGTAGAGGAAGTTTGCGCTCTTGTCGCTGATATTTAAGCTGTCGTTGATAAAATAGCTTGCTGCCGCCATTTCCGGCTTTATGTTCATGCTTTTTTTCTGAGAAGATGTCTTAAATGCCGCAAGTACCAGCCCGGAAATAAGGCCCAGCCCTCCGCATTTTGCTTTTGTTCCTGAGGAAACGGGCATTTTTTTGTGCTTTAAGATATAATCCGTGTAACCGATGTAAGCGTCAAATGCTTCGTTATAATTACCGCCTACGATATCGGGTTCCACGGCGTCATCAAGCTCATTAATAAGCTTTTCGTTATCGTATATTTTTTCGCATTTGCCGAAAGCCAAAGTACGCCAGCCGCGATTGCCCGGTTCCATACAAAGGAAAAGAATAACGCCGCTGTAGTCATCGCCTGTGCCGTAGCCATTGAAAATAAAGAAATCCGAAGCATACATTTCTTTTGAAAGTCCGTGCGAACTGTCATCGGTAAAGATTACAAAACCCACATTATATTTATCCGCAAGTTCCTGCGCTTTTGAGGACAGCGCCTTTTCCTCTTCGGCCGTCAGAAGATTGGCGTTATCCACAACACGCGGCGGGTTTTCGGCATGGAAATCCTGAAAAGACGCTATGTTTTCGGGATACCAGTCCGGCAAGCTGTTTATGTTTTCCGCAAGCGCCGTGCAAAACGGGATAAACAGGAAAATAAACAGCACACAAACCGGAATGATTTTTATATGTTTGTTCAATTGGCTCTACCTCCTTATCTGAAAAGCCAAAAAGCGATGAGCGATACGATGGCAGCAGTAATAGCTGCGGTTTTGAAGAAATAAAACCACTTTCGCTTTTTGGATACCGGAAGTTCTCCGACCGTTTTACCTGTCTGACCGTTTACTGCAAAACGGTATTTTTTGTTGTCGTAGTTAATATTGATAAGATAAACAGGAAGCATTGCGTATTTTACGGCGGCCTGTGATATTTTCATTCTGTTTGAACGCATACTTGACGATGAATACGAGCTGCTTATCTGCGATGAAAATGCGTCTGTCGCGCTTTCAAGCATTCGTTTTGAGGCGCGGGGAAGACTTTTGTCGGGATTTTCGTCAAATCTGTCGGCTAAAAAGCCCGAAAGATACGAAGTGTCAAAAGGTACCATTTGAGAATAATCAAAAGGCTCAAGCGCGTCCATCAAATCGTCATCCATTTTAGTGCTTCCGTCAACGGGTACTTTTGAGAAATTCATTTTACCGTTTAGTTTTATAAGAAAATGGTCGGTTTTTGTGTAGGAATAGCGCGAATCGGTAAAAAACTTAACGGAAGAAGCGTCAAAGTCCATTTCGCCCGCGAGCTCCGCGTCAAAAAGCCAGAACGGAACATATACACCCATGATTTTGTCCATAACCTGCTCCGAAAAAAAGTTTTTCGGCAAAAGCTTTTTGCCTTTTGCGTATTCGGCTACTTTGTCTTTAAGCCCTTTTTTGTCAATTTTAAAAGGAATTATGTAATTTGGCTTTATACCGCCCGTAAGTCTTTCGTTTATGACAATCTCGTTGTCGCAGTAGGGGCAGTGCGTAGCGGCGGTTGTAGCGTCCGTTTGAACGGTGGCGCCGCATGACAGGCAATTGTAAACAACGGTATTATCAAGCGTTTCACCTGTTCCGAAGGCTTCTTTATATTCGCTCCAGTCAAAACCCGTATTGGTTGCATCCGACTGAGCCAGCATCTGAAGAGCTTCTATCTTATATTGGTTTCCGCAGGCGTCGCACTTGAGTTCGCCGTCATTTGCCGAAAACTTCAGCGCTGCTCCGCAGGCGGGACATTTATATTGTATTGTTGCGTCGCCCATGAGAAGTCATCTCCTTTTTATAGGCATTATACTCTATAATATTAAATATTACTATATATATTATAGCATATTTTCACTAATAGTCAAGAAATATATTAAGCAATTGCTTAAATGATTGACAAAGGGAAAAACACGCTTTATAATCATATTATATTATAAAAAAAGTGTTTTCAACACATCAACCCCCTGACCCCCAATATTGGGGGCAGATAGGAACGCTTTTATGAAACAAGCAAACCGCGCACTTTCGCGCGCAGTTTCCTATGTTATAAAAAAAGGATGAAAGAATCATGGACAATCAGTTTTCACGCCTTTCAAAACTGCTCGGAGAGGATGCAACAGAAAAACTAAAAAAAGTGCGCGTAGCGGTGTTCGGCATTGGCGGCGTTGGCGGTTATGCAGTTGAAGCTTTGGCGCGTTCGGGCGTCGGCACACTTGATTTGATAGACAACGATACCGTGGCACTGTCAAATTTAAACAGGCAGATAATAGCGCTTCACTCTACTGTCGGCAGATACAAGGCGGACGTTATGGCGGAGAGGGTAGCGGATATAAACCCCAAAGCCAAAGTAAATACTTACAAAGTGTTCTATCTTCCGGAAACGGCGGAGGAATTTGATTTTACGAAATACGATTATATAGTAGACGCGGTTGATACGGTTTCGGCTAAAATTTCTTTAGCGGAGAGAGCCTGTGCGGCAGGCGTTCCCATAATAAGCGCAATGGGCACAGGCAACAAGCTTGACGCAACGCGCCTTTGCGTTACGGATATTAATAAAACTTCCGTTTGTCCTCTTGCCAAAGTTATGCGGTATGAGCTTCGGAAAAGAGGAATAAAGAAGCTTAAAGTCGTGTATTCTGAGGAAATTCCGATAAAGCCGGAAGATGATCCGCGCACGCCGGGCAGCACGGCTTTTGTGCCGGGCGCGGCAGGACTTATAATTGCGGGCGAGGTTATAAAAGACATATTGAATGGAGTAAATAAATGAAAAAGGTACTTGTCGGAATAAGCGGCGGAGTTGACAGCGCCGTTTGCGCCGCGCTTTTAAAACGCGAAGGATATGAGGTCATCGGCGCAAATTTAAAAATGTGGAATGAAAGTGAAACTGCGGATAAGGACGCGGAAAAAGTGGCAGATATGCTCGGGATAGGCTGCATAAAAGTTGACTGCTCGGAACGCTTTAAAAAATACGTTGTCGACTATTTTATAGATGAATATTTAAAAGGCAGAACGCCCAATCCCTGCGTGCGCTGCAACAGATTTTTAAAACTGCGCGCTCTGTGCGATGCGGCGGATGAGCGCGGCATAGATTTCGTCGCTACGGGGCATTATGCAAGGGTTGTCCGCGAAAACGGCAGCGTAATGCTTCAGAAAGCGCTTCATGCGCAGAAAGACCAAAGCTATTTTCTTTATGACATAGGCGAAGATATTTTGAATAAGCTTATATTGCCGCTTGGGGCGTATGAGAAAAAGGATATAAGACTTTTGGCTGAGCAGTTTGGCATACCGGTTGCGCAAAAGCCAGACAGTCAGGAAATATGCTTCCTCCCGGACGGCGACATAAGCTCATTTATTAAAAGACATGCAGAGAATTTGCCGCCGCGCGGAGACATTTTGTTTCAGGACGGAATAAAGTGCGGCAGACATGACGGCATCTATAATTATACAATAGGGCAGAGAAAGGGTCTCGGCGCTTTCGGCAGACCCGTGTTTGTCCGTGATATAGACGCGGAGAACAATACAGTAACAATAGGTGACGACCTCTTCAGCGGCGGTCTATACACAGAAAACTTTACAAATACAAGCGGCATACAGTTTGAAGATAATATGAAGGTTACGGTTAAAATACGCTCCCGTGCAAGAGAAGCGGAAGCCACGCTAAAACGGTGCGGCAAAGGCGTTTATGTTAAGTTTTCCGAGCCGCAGCGCGCCGTAACGCCGGGGCAGAGCGCTGTGTTTTACATAGGCGATACCGTTTTCGGCGGCGGAATTATCCGAAAAAGAGATTAACAAAATAGTTGCATTTTGTTTTTGTTTGTGATAAAATAAATAGAAAATTTAAAAATTGCCTTTTAATTTCAGGGCGGAAAGGTGGATTTCAGTGAGTGAAGATATCAAAAAGATAGCTATGCGTTTGCGCGAAATGCGTGAAATCAAAGGTAAAACGACAGAAGAAATGGCAGAGCGTCTCGGTATCACCAATGAAGAATATCTTGAATATGAAAGCGGAGCCGTCGATATGCCCATAAGTTTTTTATCTGAGGTTGCGGAATACTTCGAAATGCAGGTCTATGAGCTTTTAAGCGGCGATGAGCCTCATCTTAAAGTATACCAGCACGTAAAAAACGGAAAGGGCCTGAAAATAGAAAGAAGCAAGCAGTATAATTATCAGCATCTTGCTTATAATTTTGCAAATAACAGAGTTTTGCCGCTTTTGGTGACGGTGGATCCTTTGGAAGAGGGTCAGGAAATACACACCAATACGCATATGGGGCAGGAATTTGACTATTGCCTCAGCGGCAGAACATTAATTCATATAAACGGCAAGGACGTTATTTTGGAGGAAGGCGACAGTATCTATTATAACTCCAATTATCCGCACGGTATGGCGGCGCTTGACGGTAAGCCTTCAAAACTCCTTGTTATCGTAATTTAGGAGAAGTGATACAAAGTGGATATAGTTTCAAGATACATAAATAGGGATAAGTTTGATTCCTATGAAGATTTTAAGCAGAATTTCAAAATAAATATTCCGGAGGATTTTAACTTCGGGTTTGACGTTGTTGACGAGTGGGCAAAAATAGAGCCCGATAAAAAAGCGCTCGTTTGGTGCAATGATGACGGAGATAAAAAAACAATAACTTTTTCGGAAATGAAAAAGCTGTCAAACCAGACAGTAAACTTTTTAAAGTCGCTCGGCATAAAAAAGGGCGACCATATTCTTGTTATGCTTCGCCGTCATTATGAGTATTGGATTTGCGCCGTTGCGCTTCACAAGCTCGGTGCCGTTCTGGTTCCGGCAACAAGCCAGCTCAAAGCGAAGGATATAACATACAGAGCACAGGCGGCAAACGTAACCGCCGTAATAGCCGCTGATGACAGAGACCTTGTAGCTGCTATTGACGAGGCCGCTAAAAAGTGCCCCTTTATGAAATATAAAATAATGTGCGGCAAATTCAGAGACACCGAGGGCTGGATTCCTTTCGGAGAAAACATAAAGAAGCATTCAGACGTTTTTGAAAGACCCACGGGCGAGGACGCAACACATAATGAAGACATGATGATTATGTATTTTACGTCCGGCACAACGGGTTATCCGAAAATGGCTTGGCATTGCTACACATATCCATTGGGACATATCATAACCGCCAAATTCTGGCAAAACGTTGAAAACAACAAGCTGCATATGACGGTTGCGGAAACAGGCTGGGCAAAGACGTCGTGGGGCAGAATTTACGGTCAGTGGATCTGCGGCGCATGTATTTTCGTTTACGATTACAGCTCGCGCTTTACGCCTACCGATTTACTCAAGAAAATTGAAGAGTACAGAATAACAACTTTCTGCGCTCCGCCTACTATTTTGCGTTTTCTTATAAGAGAAGATCTTACAAAATACGATTTAAGCAGTCTCCATTACTGCACAACGGCAGGCGAAGCATTAAACGCGGAAATATTCAATAAGTTTTATGAAGGCACGGGTATAAAAATACGCGAAGGCTTCGGTCAGACGGAAACAGTCGTAGCGCTTGCAAACTTTCCGTGGATAGAACCCCGTCCGGGTTCGCTCGGAAAGCCCTCGCCGGGTTATGAAGTTCATCTTTTAAACGACGACGGTGAGGACTGCGAAGAAGGTCAGGCAGGCAAAATAGCCTTCAGAACAGAGGAAATGATGCCCTACGGTCTTTTCAGAGGTTACTATAATGACGAAGAAAAGACAGAGGAGTGCTGGCATGACGGATATTATTATCCGGGCGACATCGCATGGTGCGATGAGGACGGCTACTACTGGTATGTCGGACGTTCCGATGATATGATAAAAAGCTCAGGCTACAGAATAGGGCCTTTTGAGGTTGAAAGTGCTTTGATGGAGCATCCGTCGGTTCTTGAATGTGCCGTAACGGCTCTGCCCGATGACATAAGAGTTCAGATAGTTAAAGCAACAATAGTTTTAAATAAAGGTTACGAACCCTCCGAAGAGCTTATAAAAGAGCTTCAGGAACACGTAAAGAAAACAACTGCTCCTTATAAATATCCGAGAGTTGTTGAGTTTACAGAGTCGCTTCCCAAGACAGCAAGCGGAAAAATAATGAGAACCGTTATACGCGATAACGATTTGCGCAAAAGAGGGCTCATCAGATAGTATTTCATTATTGAGATTGAGGCGATTTATATGACTGATTTTATAATCAAACGCATTTTAAAGAATAATGATACAAAGGCTCCCGAAACAAGAAAAAAAGCAGGCTTCATCGGGAGCCTTTTCGGCATCTTATTAAACGCTTTGCTTTTTGTAATTAAATTTCTCGTCGGCACGCTTATTAAGAGTGTTTCCGTAATTGCGGACGCTTTTAATAACCTTTCGGACATGGGGTCGTCTGCCGTAACGCTTTTGGGGTTTAAACTTGGTGATCGCCCTGCTGACGATAAGCACCCGTTCGGTCACGGGAGAATAGAATACCTTTCGGGACTTTTTGTATCCGTTATGATAATTGTCGCGGGTTTTGAGCTTGCGAAAACGTCTGTTGAAAAGATAATACATCCCGAAGAAGCCGCATTTTCACTTGTGCCGTTTTTGCTTTTGGTTTTAACCATACCCGTTAAGCTTTATCTTGCGTCGTTTAATAAAAAACTCGGTAAAAAGGTAAATTCCTCTGCTATGGAAGCGGCTGCCGCGGACAGCAGAAACGACGTGCTTATTACAACCGCAACTCTCATTTCAACGCTCGCGGTAAAATTTACGGGCATTTACGCAATAGACGGCTATATAGGTTTACTTGTTGCGCTGTTTGTTATGTGGTCGGGAATATCGATAGCGAGAGAAACGCTGTCTCCGCTGCTCGGTCAGGTGCCTGACGAAGAGCTTATAGATAAAATATCAAGCGTTATTCTCTCGGGCGAAAACGTCTGCGGAATACACGATATTATAGTACATAATTACGGCCCGGACAGATACTTCGCGTCGGCGCATGCGGAAATTCCCGCGGACTGTGATATCTTAAAGGTGCACGATGAAATTGACAATCTGGAGCACAAAATAAAAACAGAGATGGGCGTTCATATAACTATTCATATGGATCCTGTTGAAACAAACAATGAATACGTTATGTCGCTTAAAAGAAAGATGTCTGAAATAATAAGCGGAATAGATACGGAGCTTACCTTCCACGATTTCCGCGTTGTTTCGGGAGAAACGCACACGAATCTGATTTTTGACGTTGTTGTGCCAAATAAATATAAACTCAGCGATGAAGAGATTAAAGAGAAGATAGACAAAGAGCTTGAAGAAAATCTGTTCACGGTAATTGAGTTTGACAGAAAGTTTACTTAAAGGAGACTTAGTAATGAGTAAAACACTTGTTGCGTATTTCAGCGCAAGCGGCGTTACGGAAAAGGCTGCAGAAATGCTTTCAAAAACGCTGGGCTCCGATATTTATAAAATAGAGCCCAAGGTGCCTTATACTGCGGCGGATTTAAATTGGCAAGACTCAAAGTCGCGAAGTTCTTTGGAAATGAAGGATAAATCTTTCCGCCCCGAAATAGTAGATACAAACGCCGATATAGAAAACTATGATACGGTTTTTCTCGGCTTTCCGATATGGTGGTACACCGCGCCGCGGGCAGTAAATACTTTCCTTGAAAAATACGATTTTTCGGGAAAGACAATCATTCTGTTTGCTACATCGGGCGGAAGCGGCTTTTGCAGCAGCAGGGAGGATCTTAAAAAGAGCGCGTCCGATGCGGCCAAGATAAAAGAAGGCAAGCTGTTTCGCGGTACGGTAAAAGAAGAAGAACTTAAAGAGTGGATTAAAACACTAAATATATAAACGGAGTTGAACAATGAGAGAATTTGAAAATTATTTGATATGCTGCGATCTTGACGCAACATTTATAGGCGACAATTTAAAAATACCGGAAGCCAATCTTAAGGCATTGGAAAAATTCCGCGCAAAGGGAGGCAGATTTACCCTTGCGACAGGCAGAACAAATGTGGGAATGAAGCTTTATCTTGACGAGATAAAGCCCGATACCCCTGTTGTATGCCAAAACGGCGGCGCAATATATGACAGCCGTACGGAAGAGTATATCTGGACTTATGAAGTTCCGAAAAGCAGCGCCGAAGTGCTCCGTTATATAGTTGAAAAGTACCCCAGTGTAGGTCTTGAGGTTATGACAACGCTGGATACTTACTGCCCGAAGCATAACGCTACAACGAGAAAGCACGCCTATGACGAGCACTTTGTCTTTACCGAAAAGGACCTTGATGATATCCCGGAGCCTTGGCTTAAAGTTGTTTTTGCAGATGATCCCGAAATCATAGACAAAATTCAGGCGGAGCTTGAAGAATCGGAATATAAAAACAAGTTTACAATGTCGCGCTCAACGCCTGTTTATTATGAGATTTTTGCAAAGGGTACAAATAAGGCAAACGCCATAGAGGAGCTTTCAAAAATCACAAACACGCCGCTTGACAAAATAATAGTTTTGGGCGATAACGATAACGACGCGGAGATGCTGTCTCTTCCGTGCATAAGCTTTTGTCCGTCAAATGCTTCGGAGAAAGCCGAGCGCAGCGCGGATATTATGCTGAAATCGGACAATAATAAGGGCGTTATTCCCGAAGCGTTGGAAATAGTATCAAACCGTAATAAATACAATTAATTTTAAAGAAAACGGAGCGTACTTATGGGTGCTTTTGAAAATATATTGATATGCTCTGATCTGGACGGCACTTTCATAGGAGACAACCTTAAAATTCCTAAAGCCAACATAAAAGCGGCTGAAGCTTTCCGAAAAGGCGGCGGCAAACTCACTTTTGCCACGGGCCGCACAGGCATCGGAATGAAGCCGTATGCCGATATTATGAAGCCCGATGTGCCCGCCATATGCCAAAACGGCGCAGCGTTATATGATTGCAAAAAAGACGGATATATATGGATTAGCGAACTTTCAAAAGACATCGCAAAGCTGCTGCAGAGCATGGCGGATAAATATAAAAGCACGGGTATAGAGGTTATGACAACGCTCGACGTTTACTGCCCGCGCCATAATTATTTAACCCGCAGACATGCCGCGGACGAGGACTTTGTGTTTAAAGAAAACGCACTAAGTGATATTCCCGAGCCGTGGCTGAAAGCGGGCTTTGTGGATGAGAAAGAAATAATAGACAAAATACAAACGGAAATTGAAGCTTCGGAATACGCCGCTGACTATACAATGGAACGCACAATGCCTATCTACTATGAGATTTTCGCAAAAAACGCAGATAAGGCAAACGCGGTTTTGGAGCTTTCGAAAATCACAAACACGCCGCTTTCCCAAATAATAGTTTTGGGCGATAACGATAATGATATCCCGATGCTCTCGATGCCTTGTTTGAGTCTCTGCCCGCCGTCTTCATCGGAAAGAGCAAAGAAAAGCGCCGATATAGTGCTTAAAACGGATAACAATGACGGCATTTTGCCGGAAGTTTTGGGGTGGATTTTAAAAAATGATAATATTTGATACGCATTGCGATACGCTTGATTTACTTAAAGATACAGATAATATGTATACGTGCGATACGCACTATAATTTTAGCAAGGCGGCAAATTATGACACGCATATTCAGATAACCGATATTTGGGTTGACAACGCGGAGCACAAACCCATATCTCGCGTTGACGGTCTTATAGACAGGTTTTATGAAGAAACAAAAAATGTTTCTGTAATAAAAACAGCCGCAGACCTTGAAAAAGCCAAAGGCGTTTGCGTAATGCTCGGCATAGAAGGCGGAGAGGGAATAGGCGGCAGTATAAAAAGACTCTATGATTTATTCTCCCGCGGAGTCCGTCTTGTAACGCTTACGTGGAACCATGAAAACGAAATATCCGGTACGGCATTCGAAAACGGCGGCGGACTAAAACCCTTCGGGCGCGAAGCCGTGCGCGAGATGGAAAACCTCGGTATAATGGTTGACGTTTCGCACCTTTCAGATAAAGGCTTTTACGATGTTCTTGAAATGACAAAAAAGCCCTTTATAGCGTCGCACTCAAATTCAAGAAAGGTCTGCGATATATTCAGAAATCTTACGGACGATATGTTTTTGTCGCTCATAAAAAAAGGCGGCGTAACGGGCATAAATCTCTGTCCCGATTTTTTGGGAGAAAACCCGGATATAGATACAATAGTCAAGCACATTGAGCACTTCATGTCGCTCGGCGGCGAGGATAACGTTGGTATCGGAGCGGATTTTGACGGCGTACCCGCACTCCCCGACGGCATTCGCGGCACGGAAGACCTTTATAAAATATTTGACAGACTTTCGTCACTTAATTATTCTCAGGAGCTGTGCGAAAAAATAGCGTATAAGAATATGATGAGAGTATTTTCGGAAGTCCTGCCGGAAAAGTAATTGAATAAAAAGTATAAAATTTGGTTTCCCTTCGGGAAGCCTTTTTTATTTTCACGCAAAAGCCTTCCCCTAAAAAGGGGAAGGTGGGGCGCTGTGCGCCCCGGATGAGGTGTAAATATACAAAAAAAGCACCTTATTTTACGGCAAGGCAAAAAATCACATAAATTGTAACACAAGTTTATTTGAAGCTCTTTGCTTTTTGATATTGACTGGAACGCTGAAAATTGTTATAATATTAAAGAAAAATGAATATACGCAACAGAGTGCCTTATACGCTGTAACGAGCTCTGCTCAGGCGCATGGGGTGAAAAGGGAAAGAGGTGCGAATCCTCTGCGATAACGGTCGCTGTATGTGTTTCTATGTTTTACGCCGTCGGTGAAAGCCGGTCATTGGGAAACTGAGAAGGCATGGTGTAAAACGGTTAAAGGCACGAGCCAAAAGACCTGCTCTGATGCCGATCCGTACTTGTATTATACATAGGATAGGCAGTTTAAAATGAAGTATACTTTGGGGTATGCTTATTTGTGTTGCATTTAAATTGCGTATTTTGCAGAAACACTCCGCTGCATTGATTTTTAAATCAGTGCAGTTTTTTCTTGCACGCAGAAAGGAAGTAATACAAATGAACACAACAAAGAAACTGCTATCACTGCTCCTTGCTCTGGCTATGGTATTAGGCCTGTGCAGTATAAATGTTTTTGCGGAACCCGCAGAAGTTACAACCGCAGACATATATATTGTTGCACAGCTCAGTGGCGGTTTTCTGGCGCCTCCTCAGGTGGTAGAGGTATCAAGTGATTTATCCGAAAAATACGGCTTTGAGGACGAAGTAGACGGCGTTTCCGTACTTGACGCGCTTATAAAAGAGCACGAGCTTGTCTTCGGATCGGACTTTACAAAAGACACCGCAAGCGATTATCTTGAAGTTTCAAACGGCAGCGCAACAAAAGAATTCGGCATATCGTCAAGCACATACTTCGGCGGTTTTCTTGTAAACGAAGGCTATCCCAATGACGGTACCGCAAGCCCTTACGGCACCGGCTACAACGGCACTACATATACAACGCATAAACTCGTATCGGGCGATAAAGTTGATTTTTTCTTTTATGAAGACACGTACTGGGGCGACACCTATACATGGATAGACGGAGACCTTTCCACTCTGCCGGGAGATGATTTGGAAGTAACCGTTACCGGAACTATGGTAATGGCAGGATATATGTATAAAACACCGGAAGAATTTAAAGAATCCGGCGAAGAAATAGAAGACGCATCATTTGCATGGGTAAGTGAAGACGGCGCTATAACCGGAATTGAAGGCGTTTATACGGACGAGGACGGAGAAGCTTCTATCCCGATACCCGATGATATGGAGCCCGGCATATATTATCTTACTGTACTGCCCGAGTCAGAAGAATATATGTTCTTATGTATAATGAACCCCACGCCGGTTAATATAGGAAACATTAAAACAACGTATGTAAGCATAAGCCAAAATGCAGATTTTGTAGAAACAAAAGACGGACAAACCTTTAACCGGCTGCCCGTAACGATATCGGGCAAGTATGTATATACAATAGACGATGTGCTTTCTGCAGCTCACAAAGAATATGCGGATGAGGATCACGGCTATGAATCGGGCGAAAGCTTTTACGGTCTTTCAATACTCAAACTATGGGGCGATACTAGCGGCGCTTTCGGATATTATCAGAATGACAATTCTTCATGGTCTCTTGACGATGAAGTGACGGAAGGCGACTTTATATCGGCATTTATATATAAAGATCAGGACGGCTGGAGTGATACTTATACAAAGTTTGAAGAAATCTCAGTTTCAACAAACGTGGGTGATGAAACAGAATTTACCCTTTTAAAATATGATTGGGTCACAAATTCGTTTATCCCCTGTGAAGGCGTTGCCATTGGCGTTTCAAAGCTTGCTGACACTTCTGCCGTAACCGATGCAGACGGCAAAGCGACACTCACATTTCCCGCAGTGGGCACATACACGGTTGTTGCCAAGAGCGCGGACGCGCCCGTTATTGTTCCCTCATCCTGTACCGTAACGGTAGTGTCGGTTGCGGTTACGGATATAGATATTGATAACACTTTAACCGTTTATGAAAACAAAAGCAAACAGGTAGGCTATGGAATAGCACCTACAAACGCTACTGACAAGAGCGTTTCATGGGAATCGTCCGACAACGGTGTGGCAACTGTTTCGGAAGACGGCTTAGTCACAGGCGTTAAGGCGGGCACGGCGACAATAACTGCCAAAACAAACGACGGCGGCTTTTCTGACAGCTGTGAAGTGACGGTAAAAGCAATTCCGTCAGCGCTTGACATCATGCATGGCATTGCCGCGAAATACGCGGAAAATGGCATAGCAAACGACATTAACGCGCCGTGGTTTGCGGCGGATCTGGCGGCATACAAAAAGGCATTTCCCGATACGGAAAACGTTTTATCGGACGAGCAGGTACAGGAATATCTCGACAAACTCATACCTGCATCTGCAGAAGCAACAAAAGCGGGCGATCTCGCAAAATGCATTATAGCGCTTCGTGCACTCGGCTTTGACCCCGAAAATATAATTACATCGGATTTCAGTTCCGTAAACATAGTAGAAAAGCTTCATAAACTTATTGAAGACGAAAACGCGGCGGTTAAAAGTATATACACTCTTCCATATGTTATTATCGCCATGAATGAAGATGAAACTTATCTTTCAGCCGATGATACTGCCAAACTTATTTCTTATGCCATAGATCAGAAAAATGCTTGGCAGGATAACTCATGGGGCGTTGATACGGCAGCTGCCATGCTCCTCGCTTTATCACCGCTTTACGATACAAACGAAGAGGTAAAAGCTGCTGCGGACGAAACAATAGAAATGATGAAGAATGCGCAATATGATGACGGCTCTTTCGGAAACGCGTCTTCAACGGGACTGGCGGTTGCGGCACTTTCTGCATACGGCATTAACTGCTCGGAACTTAAAAAAGAAGACATGAGCGCTTTGGAAGGCCTTGCAATAAATGCAACGGATACTCTTGACGGTTTCAACCCCGCATCTAACAGCTTCGGTACGGAGCAGGGCTTCCGAGGCCTTGTGGCAAATCAGCTTTCAGGTTCAAGCATTTATGATTTCTCGGATAATCCAAAAAACACGGCACAGGCTACATGGGGAGAAAACTGCCCCGTCACATTTGTTGTTACTCCCGATACCGCCGAAATAACTGTTGAATGTCAGGATGCCGTATCGGATGGCAAATACGATCTGCCCGCCGGAACGTATAACTACACCGTGTCCCAAAGCGGTTTCAAAACGGCCGGGGGCACGTTCGCGGTAACAGATGCAGATGCTGAAAACCACACTCCGAAAACAATAAACGTATCTCTCGAAATCGACTCTTCGTCATCGGACAGCGGCGTTCTCATAAGCGTTACGGATGTTTTGGAAAGCGGCAACCCGGTTGTGTCGGTTTCGGCTGACAACAGGGAAAGCACCACGCAGGACGCGCTCCTTTTCCTTGCGTTTTATGGTGAAACGGGACGCGTAATTGATATAAAATGCGCAGATATCAGTTTGGCTCCGAATGAAATAAAGAGCGACATTTCATTTATGGTGCCGGACGGTGCACTTTCATACAGAGTATTTTTATGGAACAAGGTAATGCACCCTCTTTGCGGTACGGCAAGCGGCAAGCCTAGTGACAATTAAATATCTTGACAAAACAGCAGAAAAATAATATAATTATTTTACATAATAATATTTTGGAGGTTAAAAAATGAAAAAGTTTGTATGTCAGATTTGCGGTTACGTTCACGAAGGCGATTCGGCTCCCGAAAAATGCCCCGTTTGCAGTGCACCCGCTGAAAAATTCACAGAACAGAGTGGTGAGCTTACATGGGCTGCTGAGCACGTTTTAGGCGTAGCCAAAGGCGTTGACCCCGCTATAATAGAAGGCCTTAAACAGAACTTCACGGGCGAATGCACGGAAGTCGGTATGTACCTTGCCATGGCAAGAGTTGCATACAGAGAAGGCTATCCCGAAGTTGGCTCATATTATGAAAAAGCCGCTTTTGAAGAGGCTGAACACGCTGCAAAATTTGCAGAGCTTTTAGGTGAAGTTGTAACAGACAGTACAAAGAAAAACTTAGAGCTCCGCGTTGAAGCCGAAAACGGCGCAACGGCAGGCAAAACAGAGCTTGCAAAACTCGCAAAGGCTCAGAATCTTGACGCTATCCATGACACTGTTCATGAAATGGCAAGAGACGAAGCAAGACACGGAAAAGCATTTGCAGGCCTTTTGAAGAGATATTTCGGTTAATCGTAAATACAAATAATTACGATTAGATACACTTCAAAAACCGCATAAAATAAGAACCCCACCCGCCTGTGAAATCCAAGATTTCAAGCGGGTTCCCGGGAACCTTGATATGCAGGCATATTAAGGCTTTTCAAGCTTAGTACACAAAACACGGTTATCTGTTTTATGATAGCCGTGTTTTGATTTTTGGCGGACTGATGAAATTTCCCGACTGTTTTGGTAAGGCTTCGCAGCTTCAAGTGTTATTATTATAATATCAAAAGCAATCTGCTTGATTTTTAAATTTAATAATGATATAATTAATAATATACTAATTTCAGAATGGAGATACATACAAATGGATATTAAACTTATGCACCCGGCTGATCAGCTGGTAACCATTATGGACAGAATCTACCATTACGGAATGACAACAACGTCCGGAGGCAATCTGTCTATTAAAGACGATAACGGAGATATTTGGATAACTCCGGGCGGAATTGATAAAGGAACTTTATCGCGTGACGATATAATACTTATAAAGGCAGACGGCACGGTTATAGGACCGCATAAGCCGTCGAGCGAGCTGCCGTTTCACCTCGATGTTTATAAGCGCAGACCCGATGTCCGCGCCGTTTTGCACGCGCACCCGCCGGCACTTATTGCGTTTTCCGCCGTCAGAAAACTGCCCGATATTTCTCTTATTCCAAACGCAAATATAATTTGCGGCAAGGTTGAATATGCTCCGTATGACGTGCCGGGAAGCAAACAGCTCGGCGAAAAAATTGCAGACGTGTTTGATAAGGGAATAAACACCGTAATGCTTGAAAACCACGGTGTTGTTTTGGCACAGAAAGATTTGTTTGCGGCTTTTATGGCATTTGAAACGCTTGAATACTGCGCGCGGCTGCAGATTAACGCTTTAAAAATAGGAACGCCGCACGGCATATCTGAAAAGCACATGGAAATTGCCAAAAAGAAAAACAATGTTGAACTCGAAGAATATACAGCAGAAAGCTATTCAAGCGTTGAAAGAGAAGCAAGAAGTAAGATATGTGAACTGATTCACCGCGCTTATGACCAACAGCTCTTTACCGCAACGCAGGGCACGTTTTCAGAAAGGATTGACGGCAATAATTTTATAATAACGCCTTACGGTGTTGACAGAAAGTATATAGAACCAAAAGACTTGGTAAGAATTGAAGACGGCAAAAAGGAAGCGGGTACAAACCCGAGCCGTTCTGTGCTCTTACATAAGCATATATATGAAACGCATCCCGAAATAAATGCTATAATAGTGGCGCACCCGCCGAATATCATGGCTTTTGCGGTAACGGATGAAGAGTTTGACTCAAAGATAATACCGGAGAGCTATATCGTTTTGCGTGATGTTAAAAAGCTGCCGTTTGGTTCAAACTTTATGCAGCCGAAGCTGACGGCGGCGGAGCTTACGGCAAAAACTCCCGTTGTGCTTATAGAAAACGACTGCATAATTGCGCTCGGAGACTCGCTTATAAACGCTTTCGATAAGCTGGAAGTTCTTGAATACAGCGCAAAGGCTATAATCGAAACAAAAGACCTCGGCGATATCGTTATGATAAACGACAAAGAAATTAAAGAACTGCACGAAGCTTTTAATTTGGATTGAGGTACTTTTATGATTCATAATATTGTTAATTTATTAGAAAAGCCGACAGAATTTGATTTTATGCCGACTCTTAAAACATACGTTTTGGATACTGTCGAGCGTGACACATTAAGACCTGCCGTAATCGTTTTCCCTGGTGGCGGTTATGAAGGCTGTTCTTACAGAGAAGGCGAGAGGGTTGCGCTCGCATACAATTCCGCCGGTTTTCATTCTTTCGTAGTATATTACAGATGCGCGCCGCACAGGCATCCTGCGCCCCTGTATGACGCTGCCGCTGCCGTAAAATATGTGCGTAACCATGCAAAAGAATGGAAGATTGACCCAAATATGATAGTTGTTGCGGGCTTCAGCGCGGGCGGACGTTTGGCGGCTTCTATATCAACGCTTTGGAATAGTGAAAAGTTTTTTTCACATGAAGAAATAACGTCAGAAATATATAAGCCGAATGCGTCTATATTGTCTTATCCCGTTATAACATCAGGAGAAAAGGCACATAGAGGCTCTTTCGATAACCTTTTGGGTAAAGACGCACCGCAGGACTTGGTTGAATTTATGTCGCTTGAAAACAGAGTTTCGGAAAACACGCCGCCTGCTTTTTTGTGGCATACGTTTGATGACAAGGGCGTGCCGTGCGAAAATTCTTTGTATTATGCAGAAGCGCTTTCAAAATTTGGAGTTCCGTGCGAGCTGCACATTTATCCGGTAGGGGGGCACGGACAGTCAAGAACGACAAGAGAAACTATTTGGTGTGTTTCAAATTTCCGCAGAAAATATAATTGGCTTAATGAGTCCTGTGAATGGCTTGTAGATCTTTTTGAATTAGCTTGATTATAAAAATTGCCCCGGGTTCCGAAAAGCGTGGTAGCCCGGGGCGATTTGCGTCATAAACTGCTTTTTATTTATAAGCATTGGCATTATTTTGCTCTCTGAACTCTCTTGGAGAGACGCCGTAGATGTCTCTGAACAATCTGTAAAAATGGCTGCTGTTTTCATATCCGACAGCGTTCATAATTTCCGCAACCGTCATGTTGGTTTCCGTCAAAAAATCTGCGGCTTGAGCTATTCTTTTTCTTTGCAGCAGGTCGGAAAATGTATAGCCGGTTGCTTTTTTTATAATTTTGCAAATGTTTGACGGAGACTGATGCATATTTGCTGCAAGCTCTTTAAGCGTAATATTTTTATAGTTTGTGTTTATATAATGTAAGACCGTGCTTGCTATCATATCGTTTTCGTTTAGCAGAGAGTCCGGGCTTATCGTGTCCATGCTTTCGATTATATGAAGAAAAATAAGTCCCATAGTAAAACGGTTTATGTTTTCTTCACCCGTTTCATTCAAAAGCGAGGAAATAATATTCTCAATTAAGTTTTCTATTGCTGTATTTCCTGCGGTTCTGAAGTGCATATACCTGGGCGTTTTTTCGTTTTTCCTGAAAATATCAACCAAAAAGTCAGCAAACAAAGTGCTTTTGTCCTCTTTAAGCATTTTCAGGGGAATATCAAAAAACTCGGGTAAAACAATAAAGTTAATACCAATATCGTTTTCACCTGCTTTTTTTATGCTGTGACTGACATGTTGATTCATGAAAAGGAAGTCTCCCGTTGACATGTTTATCTCATGACCGTTTATGGTGTGAGTAATATGGCCGCTGCACACATACATTATTTCAATATAGTCGTGTGAGTGTTCGGGAAAATCAATAAAACGCGTGTGTGTACGTATTGCGATATGTTTGCCGATTGACATAAGCTTAACGCTTTCAACCGAAAACGCCTCGCTCGAAGTATATATTTTTTTGTCAATTTTATTCTTATGCAAAATTAGTCTTTCTTCTTCCGATATTTCTTTTAAACGTTCCAGCAGTTCGCTTTTCATCCGTATCACCTCTATATGACAAATTATAAACCATACGGGTGTAAAATTCAAGAGTTTTGGAAATTTTCGTCCTATTTTTTGTTAATTTGCGTTCTTAATTTTTGGCGTGAAATCATTTATAATATAGACAAAGAATAAAATGACTACACAATTAAGCTGTTATGGGGAGGAAAAACATGAGTTATCAAGACGCTAAAAAAAGATATGCCGGAATCGGAATTGATACTGATGCAGTTATTGGCAAACTCCGTGAAATCCCTGTATCGCTTCATTGCTGGCAGGGTGATGACGTTACCGGCTTTGACCATGACGGTCCTTTGACGGGCGGAATACAAACAACGGGCAACTACCCCGGTAAAGCGCGTACTCCCGAAGAACTTATGGATGATATTGATAAAGCCATAAGTCTTATGCCGGGCAAGAAAAAACTTAATTTGCACGCTTGCTACGCCATATTTGAAAACGGCGGATTTGCAGACCGCGATAAAATAGAACCGCGTCATTTTGAAAAGTGGGTAAAGTTTGCAAAAGAGCGCGGTATGGGAATTGATTTTAACCCGACGTTTTTCTCACATGACAAAGTAAAAGATAATTTAACGCTTACGAGTCCCGATGAGGAAACAAGAAAATTTTGGATAGAACACGGAAAAGCCTGCATACGTATCTCGGAGTATTTTGCAAAAGAAACGGGCGTTCCCTGTGTTATGAATATTTGGATAGGGGACGGATATAAGGATATCCCGTCTGACCGCCTCGGGCCGAGACTCCGCTACAAGGACTCTATCGAACAGATTTTGTCCGAGCCTTATGATAAATCGCTTGTTAAAGTCTGTGTCGAATCTAAGGTGTTCGGCGTCGGTGTTGAAGCATACACGGCGGGTTCTTCCGAATTTACTCTGACGTTTGCGGCAACGCATGAAGGCATACTGCCGCTTATGGATAACGGGCATTATCATCCTACGGAAGTTGTGTCCGATAAAATCCCGGCACTGCTTACGTTTTTTCCTGAAATCGCGCTTCACATCACGCGCGGCATAAGATGGGACAGTGACCATGTCGTAGTATTTGACGACGAAACACGCGAGATGGCAAAAGAAATAGTCCGCTGCAATGCACTCGGCAAAGTCTATATGGCGCTTGACTTTTTTGACGCCAGCATAAACCGTATTGCGGCATGGGTAATAGGCTTTTCAAGCTGGCAGAAGGCTTTGCTTTCGGCAATGCTGACGCCGCACGAAACGCTTAAAAAACTGCAGGACGAAAACCGCCTGACAGAGCTGCTCGCTATGCATGAGGAAATTAAAATGTTGCCGTTTGGCGATGTATGGGAAGAATACTGTCGCGTTTGCGGTGCTCCCGTACAGAGCAAGTGGATAGAAGATATTAAAGAATACGAGAAAAACGTTCTCTTAAAGAGATAGGAAAAGTATTATGGAACAATTTGTAAAAATGTGTCGGGAAATCGGAGCCATGCCTGATTATGTTCAGGGCGGAGGGGGTAACGCCTCCTGCAAAACGGACGGCAATATAATGGCTATAAAAGCTTCGGGTTTCGCACTTAAAGATATTACGGAAACATCCGGTTATGTTAATGTAGACTACTTAAAAATTAAAGAATATCACAAAGATGTATCCGAAAGTGAAAAAAAGAAAAGGGAAGAGGAGGCCTCGGCTTTTAACCTTAAGTGCACAATTCCGTCGGCGGACGGAAAAACGCTGCGCCCTTCCGTTGAAACGGGTTTTCATTCCATAATGAAGAAATACGTTATGCACACGCATCCTGTGTATACTAACGTATTAACCTGCGCGCAGGGCGGAAAAAAGAAGGCAAAAGAAATTTTTGAGGGCACATGCTTTGTTTGGGCTCCTTATATGAATCCCGGCTTTATGCTGACGCTTGCCATAAGCGACGCCATATCAAAATTTGAAAAGAAAAACGGTGAATATCCCAAAGTGATATTCCTTGAAAACCACGGTCTTGTAACTACAAGCGATGACCCTGACGAATGTCTGAGGCTCCATATTAAAACAAATGAAACCATAAAAAGTAAACTCGGTTTATCCGATTTCTATCAGGATTTAAAACTCCAAAAGGCGGGAGACGGATATAAAAGCTCCGCGCCTTTTATAGGTGAGTTTCTTTCAAAATACGGCATGAACACTATGATGAGTATGGCGCTTTATCCCGATCAGCTCGTTTATCTGTATAACGGACTAAAGGACGGGAAAATCAGTTTTGAGAACGGAACAATGTTTTTTAAGACCGGCGAAAATGAGGCGCGCGCCATACTTGAAACGTTCGCAGCTGTTGTTTATATTATTGAGTCTTTACATAAACTGAATATTCCCGTGCATCCTATGCACTATATAGCAAGAGACTTTATAAACAACTGGGAAAGTGAAAAATACAGAAGAAAAGTTACGGCAAAGTAACAGGCTTTCCCGGCATGCAAAAGCTGTACAAAACATGCTTTTGCAGTTGGTTTGACAATTCCTGATTTGTTTTTTTCATATCCACTCACCTTTTGCCCTATGTGTAAAACGGAGGGCCGTAAAGATTAAGGCTCTCCGTTGCATGAGGGAAATTAATAAGAATTACACTCTTTTTTCATACTTCCACCCTTTTTGTATTCTGAGCTCAAGGGAGAGATGTAAAACAGCAAAACATCTCTTCCTTGCCCGGAAAAATATGAAAAAGTTCATATCTGCTCTGCTTTTACGGCAGGGCAGTTTTTATGCCGGGATTTAGTTTTTGAGCATTCAAAAGAGTTATAAGCTTTAAATCGTGTAAATTACGATGATGTTTCGAAAACTAATCATACAAAAGATATATAACCGGTTTCTGCAGCAAACCCAAACAATTGATAAATCCGCAATTTAAAGGGCTTTTTTGGAAAAATAGTCATATTGACACATGGCAATTTAAAGTGGTATCATATAAGTAGGGAAAACATATTGATTTGAACCGGAGTATGAATATGAAATTCAATATTGATGTGACAAAAAAAGATAAATATGATGTTATTGTGGTCGGAGGGGGAATTGCCGGCGTTGCCGCGTCTGTTTCCGCGGCAAGATGCGGCGCCGGCGTGCTGCTTATAGAAAAACAGGTAAATCTCGGCGGATTGGCAACGTGCGGACTTATAAGCTGGTATGAGCCCCTTTGCGACGGAAACGGCAATCAGATGATTTACGGTATAGCGGAGGAGCTTATAAAGCTTTCCGCGAAGTACGGTTTTGACAACCTTCCCGAAGAATGGGGCGGCGAAGGTATAAATACGCCGAAAAACAGGCGATATGCAACTCTTTATTCGCCTACTGTTTTTTCTGCCGCGCTTGATGAATTTGTTTTGGAAAACGGAGTGGAAATCCGCTTTGACTGCAGAGCAACTTATCCCGTAATGGAAGAAAATATCTGCAGAGGTGTTATCTGCGAAAGCGTAAGCGGCAGTGAGTTTTTCGAAGCAAACGCCGTAATCGACGCAACGGGTGACGCGTCAATTATGTACAGAGCCGGCGTGCCGACGGAAGACGGCGAAAACTTTATGACATACATAGTTCATATGTATGATAAGGAAGACGTCCGAAAGCTTAATAAAACGGGCGACCTTTGTAAATTCAGAAGATGGGTCAATAAGGGGAGCGACCTAAACGGCGTCGGCCATCCGAAGGGGATGCGCCTTTTAAAGGGCGTCACCTGCGAGGATATAACCGAATATATGGTTACAGGTAAAAGGGGAATGCTAAAGTATATTAAAACGCTTGATAAAAACAGCTTCGATATCATGACGCTGCCGACAATGCCGCAGCTTCGCACAATCAGAAGAATAATAGGAAAATGTGATTTTAATGCGATAGACGGAGAAACTTTTGCAGATTCGATAGGTACTTGCGGAGATTTCAGACCGGAAAATATAGGGCGTCATTATCAGATACCGCTTGGTGCTTTATATAATGAACAATTTCCTAATATGTTTGCGGCGGGGCGCATAATTTCAGCGCCGCGCGGAGACGGCTGGGAGGTCGCAAGGGTAATTCCGACATGTGCGCTGACGGGAGAAGCGGCGGGACGTGCTGCAGCAGGCATCAGGGTTTAAGCATAAGGCAAAGGAGAACTTTAAATGAAGTTTATTATGGACATGGTTCATGACAACCCCGGCGAGCCAAGATTTGTAACAAAGTTCAGAAATCCCGAAACTCTTGTTGAGTTTGGGTTTAATACACAGGTATTCAGGCAAACCAATACTGCAGTAAGCTTTGAAAAGCTGGGCGATGTTATTTTTGACGGAGACGGGAAAAAGTGGCTTCAAAATATGCAAAGCGTTTCCCGCGATGAAATATGCGCCGCACACTCTAAAGGTCTTATGACCATGTGCCATATAGATTTGTTTGTTTTGCCCGCATTGCTCTATCAAAAATATAAAAAAGAGATATGTGACGAAAGCGGTAATATTTCAATATTTAAAGAAAAAACAAAAGAAATTCACAGAGTAATGTTTGACGAACTCTTTGAAAAATATCCCATTGACGGACTTATTATACGTGTGGGAGAAACATATCTGCACGATACGCCGTATCATGTGGGAAACGGTGCGGTTGGGTACGGAAACCCCGATGAAGAAAAGAAAGCATTTACAGAACTTATCGGGTTTTTGAGAGAAGAAATCTGCGTCCGTCACGGAAAATTTTTAATATTCAGAACGTGGGATTATTATCCCGACAAATTTCATTCAAACAAAGAGTATTATTTGGATGTGACAAACTGCATAGAGCCGCACGAAAAGCTTTTCTTTTCAATAAAATATACGGCGCTCGACTTTTGGCGCTATGTAAAAACAAACCCCTGCCTGGGCGAGGGAAAGCACAAGCAGATAATTGAGGTGCAGTGCCAGAGGGAATATGAGGGCAAAGGCGCTTATCCTATGTATAACATGCAGGGCGTTATAGAAGGCTTTCCCGAAACAGGTGAAAAAAAAGGAATCAAGGATATAATAAAAAGCGGCAAGATAAGCGGCATTTATGTATGGTCACGAGGCGGAGGCTGGATGGGGCCGTATATAAAAAATGAGTTTTGGTGCGAATTAAACGCATATGTAATTTGCAGATACGCAGGCGATACAAGCAAAACGGAAAAGGAAATATTTTTATCGTTTTGCAAAGAGAAAATGGGACTCGATGAGAAAAACGCGGAAGCTTTTTATAAGGCGTGTCTTAAAGTACCCGAAGCGGTTTTGCACGGAAGATATATATCCGCTTATGACAAGCATTTAAACGGAACAAAAATGCCGTCGGCAAATTGGATAAGGGACGACAGAATAGCAGGTTTGCACAAAGACTTAAATGAGGTTTTTGACTGTCTTGAAGCAAAAAACTCGGTGGAAGATGCGATAGAGGAAAAGAAAAACGCCGTAAGGCTTTGGAAAGAGATTAAAGCTGATTTTGAAAAAATAAGCATTCCAAACGCAGAATTGAAAGATTTTATTTTAAACAGCGCGGAATACGCCATAAGGTTTTTTTCAATCATTTCTGTCGCGTTTCAAATTTTTGCAAAGTGCCGCAAGAGTGAAGACGTAACAGATCTTTTAAAAGAATACGATAAGCTTTGGGAGAAATACAAAGAAACACAGTTGTTTCCGGATGCCGCTACTTTGTATTATGACGATTATTTGTTTGAGGAGCAAAAGCGCGGCTTGGGAGACACGATAGAGTATTGCAGAGCGCATTTATGCCATAAAAATATAAACGGCAGGTGATAACGTGAAAGTCAATAAGATTGACGTAGTTTCAAATACGCACTGGGACAGAGAGTTTCGCTTCAGCTTTGAAAAAACAAGGCATAATCTTTTAGTTATGCTCGATACCACGCTTGACATTTTGGAAAGTGATAAAAACTATCACTCTTTTACAATGGACGGTCATTCCATAATGATAGACGATTACCTCGAAATGCGCCCCGAAAGACGGGAGCAGGTTGAAAAATTCGTAAAAGAGGGACGGCTTATAATAGGCCCTTATTACACTCTGCCCGAAGAATTTACAATATCGCACGAAGCGCTTATACGTAATTTGATGTTCGGTAGAGAAACGGTAGAAAAATACGGCGGAAAAGTGCCGGTTGTTGCGTATACTCCCGCAAGCTGGGGACAGACGGGACAATACCCGCAGTTACTTTCCGATTTCGGCATAAAGTATATGATGTTTTACCGCGGAATTTCGCACCATGAAGCGCCTGCCGAATACATCTGGAAGGCACCTGACGGCAGCGAAGTTCTTGCCAGCAGATTTGCGCTTTACTGCAGATATAATTGGTATTATCAGGTTCACCGCGCCGTAACGCGCGGCAGAGTCTGGAGCAAGGACTATAAATGGGGCGAGTTTGATGAAGCGCCATTTAGACGCGCAGACGGATTTGTTGGACCTGCCGTAAATTATGATTTAAAATCGTCCGTCGCAAACTATAATAAAGAAAACCTTAAAAAAGCAATTCTTGATATGCTTGAAGAAGAAAAAGGTCACTTTACAACGCCCGTATTTCTGGGAATGAACGGACACGATATTTCCGTTGGATTCCCCCGTGAGAGCGAAGTAATTGAGGACGCGAAAAAAGCATTTGAAGGAGAAATAGAAATAGAGCACACAAATCTTGAAGGCTTTTGGAAGGACGCCGAACGTTATCTTGAAAAAGATAAAATGACGGTGCTTAGGGGAGAGCGCCGCGCATACTTAAAAAAAGGCAAATGGACATATCTTATGCCCGGCACAATAAGCGCGAGAACATATTTAAAACAGGCGGATTTTGCCGCATATACAGCGCTTTGCTATATAGCGGAGCCGCTTAACGCCATGGCGGGGAATGACAGCAAGCTGTATCTGCACAGGGGATGGCAATATCTCTTATCAAACCACAGCCACGACGCAAACGGCGGCTGCGCGCCCGACTGCGTATGTAAGGATATGGAATACAGGTACAGAAAAGCGCAGGATATTGCGGAAATAGTAACGGAAGACGCAATGGCGCACATTGCCAAAAATCTCTCGCCAAAAGGACAGAAAGAAGATATAGTTCAGCTTGTGGTATACAACACTCTGCCTTTTAAAAGAGACGTAATAGTTCCGCTTGATATCGAAGTGCCCGAAACGCTCGGAGAAGGCGTAGAAATAGACGGCGCAAAGCTGCAGGTGACACTAAGCGAAGAATCAAGCATATTCATGGATAACATATGGGATGTTCCGACAATTCTTCAAAGCCGTCACTATAGATTATATGCAGAAATGCGCGATGTTCCCGCAATGGGATACAAGACTTTTGAAATTAAAGGAACTCCTGAAGCAAGTTGTGAAAAAGCAGGTATTGCAAAAGGAAATAGGCTTGAAAACGATAAGCTTTCTGTTACGGTAAATAAAAACGGAACAATAGACGTAATATACAAAAAAACGGGAAAAGAATATAAGGGACTTAATTTTTACACATCACAGGGCGAAGTAGGCAACGCGTGGAACCACAGAAGCCCCGAGGGGGACAAAAAGTTTTCAAGCATTGACGCAAACGCAAAAATATATGTTGCCGAAAACGGCGAACTGAGCGCAACTATAGTTTCGGAACTTCAATTTGAAGTGCCCGAAAGCTGCGAAGTAAAGCAGAGCGATGTTTTAACCCAAATACCGTTAAAAACGAGCTATACGCTCCAAAAAGACGCAGATTTTGTTAAAGTTTGCGTGGAGCTCAATAACACTGCAAAAGACCATTGGCTGAGAGTTAATTTCCCGACCGGAATTAAGACGGAGTATTCTTATTCCGACAGCCATTTTGACATAGTAAAACGCAATGTAAAAGTGCCCGATTCAACGGGCTGGGTAGAGAGAGCCTACGGCATGCAGCCGCTTCGCACTTTTGCGGAGGTTTGTGACGGCGAAAACAGCTTTGCCGTTATGCCTAAAGGCCTTTTTGAGTATGAAGTTTTTGAAGACACGGTAATGGCGCTGACACTAATCCGCGCATGTCGCATAAAGCTTGCCGTATCGGAAGAAAAGGTTACCGAGCTGCCGGATGAAGGCGTAGAGTGTCCGGGAAAACACACATTTGAATATGCGTTAAACTTTGGTGAAGACGAGATAACAACACTTCCGAATAAGGCGGCAGAAATATTTGCAAATGTAAAATGCGCAGTATGCGGAAGAGGTAAAGGCAGTTTGCCGCTTGAATCAAGCCTTTTTGAAATCGGCAACAAGAATGTTCACGTAACTGCCGTTAAAAAAGCTGATGACGGAAACGGCATAATAGTCAGAATGTTTAATCCTTCGGAAGAGAGGCAAACGGTAAATCTCAAAGGTGTAAAATGCAAAATGGACGAAACCGCTTTGGGAGATTTTGACGGCACGGTAGGCGCCAAAAAGATTGTGACGGTGAGAATATAATGGTTGGTGAAACTAATTTTGTATATAAGAAAACACAAGGGGCGGAGCTGGGACTGACGTTCCTGCCGCCCGAAAATAAGGTTTTTGAAAATGCGCCGCTTTATTTTCTTCTTCCCGGAGGCGGCTGGCATAAGGGGACGAGGCGGTCAATGATTGTTTTTTCAGAACAATCCGTGTCCGATCTGCGAAAGCGTGGCTTTGCGGTTGCCGCTGCCAATTACAGATTAACCTCGGACGGCATCACAAACGTATATGATATATTAGAGGACTGTTTTGACGCGCTTTCGTATATGTGCGGTAATGCGGCAGAGTGTGGAATTGATGCCGGTAATATTATTCTGTCGGGACATTCGGCGGGCGCACATCTTGCGCTAATGCTTGGCTATTGCGACTGCGAAAAGTTTTCAAAGAATAAGAAGAATTATAATATAAAAGGTATTGCCGCAATGTCTGCGCCTACCGTGCTTTATGATAACAGAACGCACCGCCTGACGGAATCAATTGCCGCACTTTTCAGAAACTGCGATTTTGACAAAGCCGCAAAAGAGACAAGTCCCACAGCGTATGTGTCAAAGAACTGTCCGCCCACTCTTTTGTGCGCGGGAACAAGCGATTATCTTGTTTTTGCGGTTTCATCGGAGATTCTATACAGCAAGCTTAAAGAGAAGGGCGCCGAAGCGGATATTATTCTTTCGGTAGGCGGCGGACACAGCTTTGAAAAGGTGCATGGCAGTGTTGAGCCAAGCGTTTCCATGGAGGAAATACAGGCGAGAATTACGGAGTTTGCAATAAGTCATATTGATAAAAAGATATGATGCTTTTGTTTAAAATTTAACTTAAAAGGAAGTCTTGTAGCTATGACGGAAAAAGTGATACAATTCGGTGAAGGCGGTTTCCTGCGCGGATTTGCGGATTGGATGCTGCAAATTGTAAACGAAAAAACGGATTTTGGCGGCAAGGTGGTTGTAGTTCAGCCTATAGACAGGGGAATGTGCGATGTGCTTTCTGCGCAAAACTGCGAATATACGCATATCTGCAGAGGGATTGAAGGCGTTGAAGCAAAGAGAATAAATGTTATTTCAAGATGCGTAAAGCCGTATGACGATTTTGACGGATTTCTGGCTCTTGCGGAAAACCCGAGTTTCCGTTTTGTTATTTCAAATACGACGGAAGCGGGTATATGCTTTGACGGTAATGACAAAATAGAGGACAGACCCGCAAAAACCTTTCCCGCAAAGCTTACGCAGTTGCTTTACAGGCGGTTTGATTTGGGACTCACGGGTTTTGTGTTCCTGCCTTGCGAGCTCATAGATAAAAACGGCGAAAACTTAAAAGAATGTGTTTTAAAGTATGCCGATTTATGGAATCTCGGAACTGATTTTAAAGAGTGGATCCAAAAAGATAATATATTCTGCAACACTTTAGTTGACAGAATAAACACAGGCTATCCGAAAGATGAGGATACGGGGATTGACGATAAAATGCTCAACACCTCCGAGTATTTTCATCTTTGGGTAATTGAAGGCTATAAAGACCTTTTTTCTGAAATCCCGTTTGACAAATGCGGCCTGAACGTAATTTTAACGGACAATCTTGAAAAGTACAGAACGAGAAAGGTGCGCATACTAAACGGCGCGCACACTTCGCTTGTACCATACGCGCTGCTCTCGGGTTTTGAAACCGTAAAAGAGTGTATGGACGATGAAAAGATGCTCTCTCATATCAAAAAATGCGTTTATGATGAGATAATCCCTACGCTCGATTTGCCGCACGCGGAGCTTTGCGAGTATGCGGACAATGTTTTAAAGCGCTTTGCAAATCCGTATATTAAGCATTATCTTTCATCTATTGCGCTAAATTCCGTCAGCAAATTCAAGGTAAGAGTTTTGCCGTCGATTACGGAATATATAAAAAGATATAATAAAATGCCGGAAACGCTTTTGTTCTCGTTTGCAAAGCTTATTGATTTTTATAAAACGGATATGACAAACGACGATAAAAACGTAACAGCGTTTATGAAAACGGCAAGCGTTCGCGACATTCTTGCAAATGAGAAGCTTTGGGATGAGGATTTATCATACCTTTCAGACGGGGTAGAAAAATATGTTGATAAATAAGCTTGACAATGTTGAGGTTAATATCGAAAACGGCCATAAATACGCTCGTGTTGACATTAAAAGCGGAGAAAACATTATCAAATACGGCGAGCCGATAGGTCATGCCATTGGCGATATAAAAAAGGGCGAACATGTTCATACCCATAATATGAAAACAAACCTGTCCGGCAAAACCGTATATACATATACGCCCTATGAAGATAAAACTGAATATGAAAAAACGGATTTAACTTTTATGGGATATGTCAGGAAAAACGGAAATGTAGGCATCAGAAACGATATATGGATTGTAAATACCGTCGGCTGTGTAAACAAGTCCGCCGAGAAAATTGCAAAAATTACGGGGGCCAAATGCTTTTTACACCCTTTCGGCTGCTCGCAGCTCGGAGACGACCATAAAATAACTCAGCTTATTTTGAAAGGTATAATAAATAACCCAAACGCAGGCGGTGTGCTTGTACTTGGGCTCGGCTGTGAAAACAACAATATCCCCGAATTTAAAAAGGTTTTGGGAGAGTATGATAATAGCCGCGTAAAATTTTTGATTTGCCAGGAAGTAGAAGACGAAATTGAAGAAGGCGTAAAAATAGTAAAAGAGCTTCAGGAAAACGCGAAAAAAGATATAAGGACGGCAGTAAATATAAGCGAGCTTAAGGTGGGACTTAAATGCGGCGGCAGCGACGGGCTTTCGGGCATTACCGCAAATCCTTTGGTCGGCAGATTTTGCGATAAGCTGACGCGTATGGGCGGCAAATGCGTTTTAACGGAAGTGCCCGAAATGTTCGGTGCGGAACACCTTTTAATGAAAAGATGCCGCGACAAAGAAACCTTTGATAATACGGTAAAGCTTATAAATGATTTTAAAGACTATTTTTTGCGCCACAATCAGGTGATATACGAAAATCCGTCGCCCGGCAATAAGGCGGGAGGCATAACCACTCTTGAAGAAAAATCGCTCGGCTGTGTTCAAAAGGGAGGACGCGCGGCAGTTGTTGATGTTTTAAACTACGGCGATACGGTCAAAAAAAGCGGATTATCTCTTTTAAACGGTCCGGGCAACGATATAGTAGCCGTTACAAATCTTTTTGCCGCGGGTGTAAATCTTATTTTGTTTACAACGGGGAGAGGAACGCCCGTGGGAACAGGCGTTCCGACCGTCAAAATCTCAACAAACGCGCCCCTTGCAGAGAAAAAACAAAACTGGATTGATTTTGACGCAAGTGGACTTACGGAAAAAGATTTGACGGAAGAACTGTTTAGTTTTGTCATATATATCGCAAACGGCAAAAAGACAAAAAACGAAGAAAACGGATATGAAGAAATATCAATTTTCAAGGATGGTGTTGTACTGTGAGCTTTATAAACGACAGTTTTATGCTGAAAAACGAAACCGCAAAAAAGCTTTTTGAGCATGTAAAGGACTTGCCGATAATTGATTATCATTGCCATATCCCGCCGCAAATGATAGCGGAGGATTATATGTTTTCCGACGCCTATGAGCTTTTTCTCGGCGGAGACCATTACAAGTGGCGGCAGATGCGCTCAAACGGCATAGACGAAGAGTATATAACAGGCGGGGCAGAGCCGTTTGAGAAGTGGCTGTATTTTGCAAAAACGATGCCGCGTCTTATCGGAAACCCTATATATCATTGGACGCATTTAGAGCTTAAACGGTATTTTGATATTGATTTGATACTGAATGAAAAAAACGCGAAAGAAATATGGGATGCGGTAAATGAAAAGCTTAAAACGCCTGAATTTTCGGTCAAGAACATAATAAGAAAATCAAACGTTGAGGTTATCTGTACAACGGATAACCCTTATGATGATCTCAAATATCACAAACAGCTGAAAGGTTTTGAAACGAAGGTAATTCCCGCGTTTCGACCGGATTTAGATGGCTTAAAGCCCGATATAACAGAGCGAATGGACTATTTCCACGAAAACGGATGCCGCCTTTCGGACCATGCGGTTGATGAGATAAACGACGAAATAATTGACCATCTCGCGTTTTTGGGCGAAGAATACGCAAAGCGCGGCTGGGTATGGCAGCTGCACATAGGCGCCATGCGCAACAATAACACCAAGATGTATGAGAAACTCGGCGCGGACACGGGCTTTGACAGCGTAAATGATTTTGAGATTGCAAAAGGGATTTCAAAGCTTCTTGATACTTTGGATAAAAAAGACGTGCTTCCGAAAACTATTCTATACTGTTTAAACCCCAAAGACAATTATGTTCTCGGCACAATGCTCGGGAACTTCCAGAAAGCGCCCGTAAGGGGAAAAATACAACTCGGCTCGGGCTGGTGGTTTAACGACAACCGCGACGGAATGGAAGCACAGCTTAGAGCATTTGCCAATTTAGGCTGTCTCGGAAACTTTATAGGAATGCTTACTGACAGCCGCAGCTTCGTATCATACACAAGACATGAGTATTTCAGAAGGATACTGTGTAATTTGATCGGCAAATGGGCGGAAGACGGAGAATATCCTATGGATTTGGACGCATTAAAGCAAATAGCTGAGGATATTTCTTATTATAACGCAAAAGAATACTTTGATTTTTAACAGGCTCATTAAAACGGCAAGGGGGTTGTTTATGAAATTTACGGTTGCGGGCGATATGCTTATACAGAGACGTATTCCGGCTGATTATGAAGGCTTAAGCGAAGTGAAACGGTATATAGAAAAGGGCGATGTAAGGTTCTTTAACCTTGAAACAACAATAGGAAACGGCGAGTTTTTTGCCAATCAGTATAACGGCGGCAGCTATTTAAGGGCTGTGCCCGCTGTGCTTGACGATGCGAAAATGTTTGGCTTTAATATGCTAAGCTTTGCCAATAATCACGCAATGGATTTCTCGCATGACGGTCTTATGGCGACAAAAAAGGCTGTTGATGAGGCGGGATTTGTAAACGCGGGAGCCGGCGCAAATTTGGACGAAGCCGCCGCACCCTCGTATCTCGATACAAAAAACGGGCGGGCTGCTCTTATCTCGGTTGTCTCCACAATGATGAACGGGGCGGCTATGGCGGGAAGGCAATCGAGAAGATTTAAGGGTCGTCCCGGCGTAAACGGGCTCAGAATCGACGAGCATATTGAGGTAACTCCTGAACAGTTTAAGGTTTTAAAAGAAATTACAGATCAGAGCCATGTAAATGCGGAGTTTGATATTGTAAGAGCAGAGGGCTATCTGCCGCAGATTGAAGAAGGAAAGCTTGTAATCAAAGATAAGGTTTTCAAGGAAGGAGATAGGACAAAATACGTCACGCACCCGAACGAAGCGGATACGGAACGCGTTTTAAAAGCTATATATGAAGCGCAGCTGCAGGCGGATTACATATTAATTAGCGTTCATTCGCATGAAATTTCGGGAACTTCAAAGGAAAACCCCGCGGACTTCCTTTGTGAATTCGCGCATAAATGTATAGATGCGGGCGCCCACGCCGTTGTGGGTCACGGGCCGCACCTGTTACGTCCCATAGAAATATATAAAAACCGTCCCATATTCTATTCTCTCGGTGATTTCGTTATTCATAACGAGTGCATTCCGTATGCGCCGTATGAAATGTATGAGGAACAGAATTTGACCGATGACGCCACCGTGCGCGATCTGATTTTTGAGCGATCCAAAGGGCTTACACGCGGACTAATGCGTGATAAAAGGATGCTCCAAAGCGTAATACCGTATTTTGAAATGGAAAACGGCGAACTTAAATCCGTTGAGCTTATGCCCATAGAACTGGGGTTTGACAAAAAAGGAGTAGGCCTGAAGGGCAATCCACGCGTGGGTGTTGAGTTTGGAATTATCGAACGGCTCGCAAAAATGTCTGAGAAGTACGGGACGGAGATTCAAATAAACGAAAACGGCTTTGGAACGGTTATAATATAAGTATTAATATGCGTACAAAAGTGCGCAATTTTCAAACCACTGACAAACTCGGTCTACCGCAAGAGGAACGTATTTTGTTAGTAATTTCATAGAATAGACACAGTTTTTTAATTTCAAAACCCGGCCCCAAGAGATTGTCGAAATCTCTTGGGGCTGCTTGCTTTCCGCGAATTCAAACTCTGCCGTACCCACGTACGCCGACGAATTTGAATTCGCGAAATATTCCGTCGTTTCTCAGTGTCCTATCAGATTGATGACTTTGTCATCAATCTGAAACTGCGCACGCAAGTGCGCAGTTTGGCTTTTTTAAAAGCAAAATTGTCACCTAAAAAGGAATAAATTATCATATTTAAAAAAGTAGTCCGGAATGATAAAATATATATAAAGAAAGATGCCTGTTTGCCACGGTATTTGTGAAAAACTGTCAAACGAACGGGCATTACAGAATTTTCCAGACTATTAAGGAAAGTGACATGTTATGATTAAAGACATGAAATTCAGTTCAGAAAAAAACAGCCTGACAGTTAAATACATAATGCCCGTAAGGATAATAAAGTGTGAAAACGCTGAAAACGTGGAGGTTCTTTTAAAAGATCTTCCCGCGCAGGCAATCCGCGGCGGTGAGCCGGAGGTTGCCGTTTTACACAAGGGCGGACATATTATATTTGATTTCGGCACGGAGTTGGCCGGTGGGATAACGGTTACGGTGCGTTATCTTAAGGAGAACGGAGAAGAGGAAAGAAAGAGCCCAAATCCGTCGATAAGAGCAGTGTTTGGCGAAAGCGTTGCGGAAGCGATGGGCGCGCGCGGTGAAAAGAATTTTGTAAATGACCACAGTATGCGGGATGTTACTAGGGAATACGGGTTTATGTCAACGTTTCGTATAGGTCAGACGGGATTCAGGTTCGTAAGGCTTGAAGCGTGTGACACCGGCGTTGAAATACTTTCCGTAAAGGGAGCTTTTGAATACCGCGATATACCGTACATAGGTGAATTCCACTGCAGCGATAAAAGGCTTGAAAAGATCTGGAACGTTGGCGCTTATACCGTGCATCTTAACATGCAGGACTATTTGTGGGACGGAATAAAAAGAGACAGGATGGTCTGGATTGGCGATATGCATCCCGAGATGCTTACAATATTCAGTGTTTTCGGCAAAAACGAATGTGTTACGAAAAGCATGGATCTTGTAAGAGATATAACGCCTTATACAGATTGGATGAACGGTCATTTAAGCTACAGCATGTGGTGGGTTACGCTGCAGCACGATTGGTATTTTCAGACCGGCGATGCGGCGTATCTTGAAGAGAATAAGGACTATCTTTTCGGTCTGCTCGAAAGAACGGTTTTGCTGATAGACGAAAACGGCGACTTTAAATGCGACGACTGTATGTTTGTGGATTGGAGCTCAAAAGACACACCTTACGCAAAAACAGGCGTTGCGGCAACAGCCGCACTCGCACTCAAAAACGGAGCAGAGCTTGCTCGCATTCTGAAAAATGACGCGCTTGCGGAAAAATGCGAAGAAGCTTACGGCAGAATAGACAGAGGAAAACTGAAATATGACGGAAATAAACAGGTTGCGGCGCTTCTTGCGGTTTCGGGGCTTGAGAGCGCGGAAAAAATAAACAAAGATGTCCTTTCAAACGACCCGCTTCGCGGCATTTCAACATTTATCGGCGGCTATGTTTTGCAGGCAAGAGCAGAGGCGGGCGACACCAAGGGCGCGATCGATGTTATACGCAAGTATTGGGGCGCTATGCTTGACCTCGGCGCGACAACGTTTTGGGAGGATTTCGACCTTGATTGGACAGAAAACGCAACGCCTATTGATGAGCCCGTGCCGGAAGGCAAAAAGGATATTCACGGCGATAACGGACGTTTTTGCTATAAACAGTTCCGTCACAGTCTTTGTCACGGCTGGGCAAGCAGTCCTACGTGGTTTTTGTCAAAATACGTACTCGGCGTAAGTGTAAAAGGACCCGGATGCAGAAAGCTGCTGATAAGACCGTGCCTCGGAGACCTTGACTATGTCAGGGGAAAATACCCAACGCCGTACGGGGCGGTTACAATAGAACACAAAAAGGATAAAGACGGAAAAATAATAACCGCAGTTGACGCGCCAAAGGGAGTAGAAATAATAAGCGGCTGATGTTTTAAGGCGGTTTATATCAAATGTACAAAAATAATAAAAAAATTAGTTAACTTTGTCTACTAAATAGATAACAATGTAATCTTGTAATTTTTGCACATAAGTGTTATAATAATAGTATAGAATATTTGTAACTTATATATATCTAGAGGAGGTAATGAAATGAAATTACGTAAAATCATAAGCCTTATAGTTACAATCGGCTTGATTATGACTTGCATGGCGATAGTATCCATGCCGTCAGTTTCAGCTGCAACCAAAACGGGCAACACTTATTCAATGAACTTTGGTACCGTAGCGTATGGCTACACAGATACACTAAGCAGATTGAGTACTTATGATTGGTGGGCGGCGGATAACACCCAGCTTTTTAACAGCACATCAAATTCCCTTTATAAAGCAGCGAGTTATAAATTTGCGCAGATTGTAGCCGATCCTACCGGCACGGCTAATAACTATTGTCTGGAGGTCATCTCGGCAGCCGGAACGCATGGTACCGCCGGCAGTTATGTCATCAAGAATTACGGCTATGGCACAACTTTCCCGGGTGTAGCGGCAAATCAGGATGTATCGGGTGCATGGGAAATAGAATTTTATTTCATTCCCAATTTCAACTCCTCAACAGGAGCTCTTGAAAATGACGAGTTTGCTTTTACAATTAACACATCAGCGGGTCCGAATAACCTTGTTTCATCTGACGGAACAAATATGATACTCGGTCAGTTCAATCCCACAACGGCAAGCGTTCCGTTTTCAACCGCTGCAATAAATACAGTGCCTTTGCAAAAAGCAACGTACCGTGTTAAAGCTTTCTTAAATATCGACCAGGGATATTACTCTGTAGAGCTTTGGCAGGGTGGCAATCTTATTGCACGCAGAAGCCCGATAACTTTAAACAATACTAATGTCAGATTTTTGAAGTTCTCGGCTCTCGGTATATCCAGTACATGCAAAGTATATGTTGATAATCTTTCGATTAAATCGGCAGAAAGCTCAACCTCAACATTATATGCAGACGGCAGAGAAAAGCTTATATACAGCGATAATTTCAACGCTTACACAGGGAATACGGCAGCTACTACAGCTATGACAAGCGAAACCACAGGTACCAGCTTCTTCCCTGCTAAATACACGCCTTGGAGAGTATTTGCAAATACCGGTACAAACGGTAACTATTCTGTTACAGACGGCGTTTTAAGGATCGGCAAGCAGAACGGCACGGAAAGGTCCGCTATGATATACGCTATACCCGGTGAGACAATTGTAAACACATCAACCGAGCCTACCCGCGGTATGCTGAATGTAAGCTTTAAGATTAATCCTGCGGATATTAAAGCAAATCAGGGCTTTACATTGGAGCTGGGTAATGCGCCGAGCGCAAGTACTCAAACTAAGGTCTTAATATTAGGACTTACTGCTCAAAACGAACCTAAAATAATGCACTTGGATGGCACGGGTACAGTATTAAATCCGGCACATTGGTACACGGTTAATATGACGGTTGATGTAATAAACCGCGGAATAAAATTTGTTGTAACAGATGATGACGATAGCGGCGCTGTAGTCAGCAGTTATGTTCAGGCACCCGACTCGGGCAGCTATATGACGCCAACCGCAATCGGCGAGATTATGTTCAGAGCAGGCGACAACGCAGGTTCATATGTTTACCTTGATGATGTAAACATTTCCTATGTAACACCCGAGCCTTCTGTTGATACAGCCAATATTGTCATGACAGACGGAGACGGCAGCACGGTAGAGGGTACAACAGGCGTTACAACGGATATAGATGAAATTGTAGTTCCTCTCGGAACAATTGTAAGCGGCACAACCATATCGGATTTCACATTGGTAGATAATGACAGCAACACAATTACTTGCACAGGAACATTAAATCACGGCAATGCATATTCGTGCGGCGATACTTTTACACTGAGCCCAAGTTCAGCGCTGCAAAGCGGTAAAATATATACGTTAACCGTAGCATCAACCGTTGCAAGCGTTTACGGTGACACTTTGGGAACTCCCGCAACGTTTACGTTTACAACAGCAATAGAAGACAGGTCAGACCTTATGGAAATAACCGCCGTAAGAATAGGCGGCACAGCGGTTAATTCATTATCAGACATAACGGCAGGCTCAACAATAAACGTTGATTTTGATTATGTAAACAGCACGGCGGACACTATAAACGGAACTGCAATAGTTGCTTTTTACAGCGGCGGTACACTCGTTGGCATAGTTTATGACGATACAACTGTTGCGGCAGGTGCACACGGAACAGATACTACCACATTTGCGCTTACTGTACCGGTAACCGTAAATATGGCAACGGTTGATAAGGTTTCCGTATTCCTCTGGGATGATTTTATAAATATCATGCCCTACTGTGAACACCTTGAATTTGAATAATATACATCATTGTCAAGCAGATCTTAGTTTTAGGTTATAAAATTTAATATGTAAGTGTCCGCACAGAGTTTGCGGACAGTATAAAAGGATCGTGCGACTGAATAAATGAGCGTAAAGTATGGTTTTTGTTTAGGCAGATGACAGGGTTTATATCTTAAGCGGCGCCGCGGGCGCGTCTCTGCAGGTCACATATATTGAGACAGCCCCATAAATGATGCTCGCCTTAAAAGCGGCACGGTCCTTTTTCTTTAAATCTTTTTTCTGAAAAGGGGCCCGGACATAAATGAAAAAGATGTTTCTTTCAGTATTGTGCGCTGTATGTATTGCGGCATTAAACTTTAATATAATAACCGTATCCGCATCACTGGACGATACAACTCTTGTGGAGCTCGATTATATTACAAGCGCAAAGGCAGGCAATATTTTTGCGATAACGGATACGATAAGTTTCAGACAGATAATAACAAATAAAGTAAGCGAAAGCGTTGTTTCAAATTATTATTGGAATATAACTGATGAAACGGGTACGTCTGTCGCGACATATTCCGGCTCAGACGAGCTTGGCGCAGGGGCGGAAAAAACACGAAGAATAACTTTGGATAACCCCGGCAAATACGGAATATATACAATTAACGTAACAGAAGAAAACTACAGAAAAGCATCTCCCGGAACCAAATATACAGTTCAGTATACTGAGGAGTTTTCTGTTTGCATTTCTCTTACTTCAAGCAATGTTGACGAGCATTTCGGTTTCAACCAATCTCTTGTAAGAGGACTCGGCGATTCTTCGTCAATCTCTTTAATACATAATGTAGGCGCAAAATGGAACCGCGAAAGCATTATGTGGATCGGCATTGAATCGTCATCAACAAAAGGCAGCTATAATATATCTAACTCAACAATCAGTAGGGTTGACGCAGAAATTGCCGGCGGGATTAATATGATTGGCGTTTTAACGGGACGTCATCCTCTTTACTGCAACGGCGGTACAGAGAATCCGAATACTCCCGAAGATATAGCGGCGTTTGCGGCGATGTGCGGCTACGTTGCGGAAACGTTTGAAGGAAGAATAGAAACTTTTGAAATATGGAACGAGTGGAATTCAAGTAACTTTAATCCCACTATGGAATCGCCTGAGACGTATGCAGAAGTGCTTAAAGCTTCGTATGCGGCTATAAAGGCGGCAAATCCCAATGCTACCGTAATAGGCTGCGATGTAGCGGGTATCGATACAGCTCAGATTGCGTGGATAAGAAGAGTTCTTACCGCTTTAAACGGCGAAAAAGCTATGGACGCGATAAGCGTTCACTGCTATGATTTTTCCGCAACGGAAGGTTTCCCCGAAATGCAGTTTGTAAATGAGGCTACAAATCTTAAAAACCTTCTTGCGGAATTTAACTTGGATATTCCTATCTGGCTTACAGAGACGGGTATTAACACGTATGACAACTCAACTCACGGCTTTGTATCCGGCACTACAAAAAATGTTCAGCTAAATTCCATGGTTATGATGAATACCGTAAACAAAGCATACGGACTGTTTGACTATGTATTGCAGTATTGTTTATATGATAACAGCAATAAATCACTGATTTCCGCCAACTGGGGCGTTTTAAACTGCTGGCAGAGAGGGTATACAGAAGAACCGGAAGCAAAGCTTGTACCTCACGGCGCAAAGCCCGCATATCTCGGTCTTGCCGCAATGAATTATTTTATAGGCGGCAACGCAACATTTGTGGATAAGAAGAAAAATGACAGATGCTATGCGTTTGAATTCCATAACAATAATTTAAACAAGGATGTTCTTGTCGCCATAAACGGCGGAATTGTAAACACCGTAACGCAGGATTTTGATTTAGGGTGTCAGAATATTGATATATACGACAAGTACGGAAACCTTAAAAAGCAATTAAATTCCGCAACAGGCGTTTATTCTATAGAAACCTATACAGACCCTATATACATAGTAGGGGAGTTCGGAAATCTTGAAGAGATAAATTCAGATATAAGAATCAGAGCAGCAGTAGACGTAAATACGAATGTAGTTACGATATCGGGCAACGTTCCGGATCCCGGTGATTTTGTTTCGATTATGGTTGTTACAAAAGGCGCGGAGCTCACAGCCTACGATTCTTCAAGAGTTAAGTTCCTTACACAAGCCACGGCGGACGGTGACGGCAATTTTTCGGCTTCGTATACTGCGGATTCTCTCCAAGGAGAATATCAGATATATGTAAACACAAAAGCGAGACGATCAAAGGTGATTAAAGATCTCGTATTATCATACAGTCTGCCCGGCCTTACCGTTACAAAGAACGAACAGGCGGTAACCGCTATGTCGCAGCTTTCGGCGGGCGACAGGCCCGTTATAACGCTTTCGGGACTTGATATTTCACAGGACAGCTGGGCACAGCTTATTGTTGCACAGTATTCGGGCGATGAACTTATCAATGTAAGCTTTACTGACACCGTAGGCTCTTTCACTACTCTCGGAAGCGAGTTTATGAAAGATTTTACCGTTGTAAACGGCGCGGACAGTATAAAAGTAATGTATTGGTATATGGATACGTTAGTACCGATTTTAGAGCATTACGAAATTAATTGACGGTTTCGGTATAAAATCTCTTAAGGAGAATTCCTATGAAGTATTTGAAAAAAAGTATAGCGATATTGACCGCATTTATGCTTACCGCAAGTGTAAACATAATGTCTTTTGCTGAGGAAAACAGCGAAGAATACTATCCTAAAGTTACGCTCGGCGCAAACGTAAAGGAAGAAGGTTTGCACATTATTACAAGCTTTACTCCCACCATAAAAGGCGGACGTGAAGGTCTTATGTCGGGTGAAAAAGCGGGCGGCGGCAATCCCGAGTATATCAATGTTGACGTTGATGATGATTATATGTATGATGCACCGAACTTTACGGCAGTTGAAGTTACGGTTGAATATTTTGACGACGAAAACGGCAAATTCAATCTTACATATAATACCAATAATCCCGAGGTTGGTAAATTTATTGCTGATAATGACAGATACGGCGGATCAACGCTTATAGTAAACCTTACGGGAACGCAAGAATGGCTTACGCATACTTTCTATCTTGAGGACGCAAGGTTTGCAAATATGCTCAGCGCCGGAACCGATTTCAGAGTAGGTATATGGAGCCCTTCCATGGGCTCTACAAACGGTGCGGTCACATTCGGCTCAATATCCGTTAAAAAAGTTCCGATAAGAGATATTTTCAAGTATAACGGACTTACATCCGATAAACTGGGTAATATTTTTACAAATACCGATGAAATAAAGGTTTATAATAATTTACAGGTTAAAACAAATGATAACGTTTCATCGCTTCTGAAATCAGAAGTTTACGATGCAAACAAAAAGCTTTTATATGAAAAAGAACAGGAAGTAAAATTCGGTCCGGGCGAAGAAAAAAAGGTTGAGACCATATTTGAAAACCCCAAAACATTCGGAATATATACCGTAATTACGACAATAAAATCAAAAATAGACGAAACAGGTCAGGAATTTACGGATACCTATACCGATGAATTCTCTATCTGCGATGTTGTAAGTGACGAAGATGGAAATCCGATGATAGGTTACTGCTCGCAGGTGTTCCACGGAAAAGGAACACCGGAAGATACGCCGGGACTTATTATGCAGGCAGGAGGCACATGGATAAGAATTGACGGTGTCGCTTGGAATGAGCTTGAAAGAAGCAAGGGCGTTTATACATTCCCGCCGGAAGCAAAAGTATGGGCGCAGGAAATGAAAGATCGCGGCATAAATATAACGGGTATTTTTAAAGGCAGAGTTTCGTTTTACGATGACGGACACAACCCGTCGTCGCCCGAAGCGATTGCTGCGTTTGCTAAGTATGCCGCATATCTTGCAAATGAACTCAAAGGTCTTGTGGATTCCTGGGAGGTATGGAACGAATGGAATATCCAGAACTTTAACCCTTCGCTCGAACCGCCCGAGGTTTATGCAGAGGTTTTAAAGGCGGTTTATACGGAGGTTAAAAAAGTAAATCCCGATGCGCTGATTATCGGTCTTGATACGGCAGGTATGCCTAATGAAAAAGCATCTCCGAGCGTTTACGACTGGGTAAAACGTGTATTTGCGGCGGGCGCTTACGATTATTTGGACGCTGTAAGCGGTCACTATTACGATTTCGGAAAAGAAGGCGTTGACGAAGTTCAGCTGATTAAATCCGCGCAAACGCTTCGCGAAATAATGTCGGAATACGGCCCGCCGAAGCCCATAATTATTTCCGAAATAGGCGCTTCAACCGCAACCGTCGAAGGCAGTACGTCGCCTTTGGATCAGCCCGGCGCTCTCGCTCTTTACTACGGCGTTTTACGTGCGTACGGTCTTGCAGACCGTATGACTTACTATTGCTTTTATGACAGAGCAGATGACTCTGACCCCGAAGCAAGCTGGGGTTCTCTATACTGCTGGCAGTATGACTATAACACAAACCCCGAAGCCAAAAGAGTTGCAAACGGCGCAAAGCCTGCGTATCTTGCTATGGCGGCAATGAATAATTTTGTCGGAGCCACTGCTGATTTTGAGCAGGTTATCGAAAAAGACAGAACATACGCCATGAAGTATTACAACAAAAAAATGGGAAGCCGTGTTGTAACGGCAATCGCGGGATACACGGGCGAGCAGGAAGGTAAATCCGTTTGCTACAATTTCGGCACAAACCATATAGAAGTATATGATATGTACGGCAACAAGGTCTCTGATCTTTCATCAGACAACGGAACATATACATTTTATGTAAACAGACAGCCTATTTATATTGTGGGTGATATTAATAATTTTGAGCTTGCGGAAGAGGGAAGCGCAATAGTATCTTCCGATAAGGGTGAAAAAAGCTCAATAGCAGGCGATATTGTTGAATTTACATATACAAAGACAACAGATGAGGAACTGACAATATCGTGCGATTTGCCCGACACCGCGGAATTGGTGGAACAACCCATGTTTATCGGCAATACTGCAAAGATCAGAATAAGAATATTAAGAAACGAAGGCGATGTACGTTTTAAAGTAAACGTATTTTCCGCTTCCGGCGCTTTGGTATATTCACAAAACCACAAGATAGTTTTGGGTGACCCGGTAAATGTTGAAATAACATCGGGACAGTTTATACATAACTCAAACCACTGGCGTGCGGAAGTCAAAGTAAAAAGCCTTTGTGATTCGCTTACAATGACAGGCAGCGTAAATATAACCGCGCCGGAAGAAATGCTGCCAACGGCTATAGAAAGAAACTTTGTTTTGGCACCCGGACAGGAAATAGTATTTTATTATCCTATTCCCGAAAAGACAATCCAAAATGTTATGAACGTTACGGCTGTAGTTAATTGCGACAACGGAGAGGTAATTACAAAAGACGCGGCGCTTGACTTTACGTCTGCCGCGTACACATCAAATCCACCGAAAATAGACGGCATAATCGAACAAGGCGAATGGAATTCCGTATGGGTCGGCGCCGATACTAAAAAAGATGTAATGCAGATAACCGACTGGCGCGGGCCCAAGGATTTGTCATTTGGCGGCGCAATTGAATGGGATGAGAATAATCTCTATCTGGCGGCGGTTGTAACAGACGATTATCATTCCGTAATATATACGCCCAGCGGTCCCAAAAACATGTGGCGCGGCGACGGTATTCAGCTCGGTATCGACGATCACGCTGAAATAAACAATATGGATAAGGTAAGGTTTACGGAAATAGCTATCGGCGATTTGCCCGGAGAAGGGGATACGGTTGTCAGATATAAATCGGCTTATGAATTACCGGTAAATGTGTATGTTGACAAAGCAAAGCTTGCAATCAAGAGAATGGACGGCTATACCGTTTACGAGCTTGCGATACCGTGGACAGAACTGTTCTATGACGGATATGTACCCGATCCCGATAAAGCGTATCATTTCTCGCTTATGGCAAATGATAACGACGGTAACGGCAGACGCGGCTGGATCGAGTATTGCTCCGGCATAGGCACACACAAAGACGTTACTCTGTTTGGCACTATGAATCTTTTGCGCTGAGCAGGGCGGCATATAGGAGGTATTACTAAATGAAAAATAAAAAAATTGTAGCTTTGGTATCTGCTGCCGCCTTGGTGTTTACAGGCATTACGGTTGTTTCTGCACCTTTCGCGCTTGCGGATGAATCCGCTTTCTTTGAAGACTTTGAAGGTTATAAAGAAGTAAGCGGCACATATACTCTTTCCGACACAATGAACGATTTGTATGCAGACGGCTGGAGCGTGGCAGGGGAGAACGGTTTAACTCCGCGCGATGAAAATGATGCGGGCCAGCAGTTTGCGCAAATTGTTAAAGACGGTAATAATAAGGTATTGGAGCTTTCGGGCGGAAAAGCACTGGGAATAATGCTTGATCCCGGAACGGAAATTCCGCAGGGCTCGTATGAGATTTCGTTTAGATTTAAACCCGAAGACGCGGGCGGCTTTGATTTTTCCGCAAACAGCTTAGGCGGATTTTCGGACATTGCAAAGCACAACATACTTTATTCCGACAGCGTCATGAGAATGGGCCACCGGCTTAACACTATAAACGTACCCATGACACAGGTTGGTACGGCTGAAAACGTATGGTATGACGTAAAGTGCACAGTTAATAATGACGCAGGTTTTTATTCGGTTGAGCTTTACAAAGAGGGCGAATTTGTTGCGCGCCGCAGTGCTATAAATTATGCCGATGATGAAATGATAGGTTTTCTCAGACTCAGCGGCAAGGGCTCAACTGTTTTGGTTGACGACGTTTCGGTAAAACCGTGCGAACAGGAAACACTTATATATGAGGATAATTTCGATTCTTACAGCGAGGTCCGTCTCGCAACAACGTATGCGCCGATCGGCAGTCCTGTGACGGAAGTTCAGTCAAGAGAAGGTGAGAGCTTCTTTGAAGGATATACGCCGTGGAGAGCACTTAAGGCGGCCTTTAATATCGACAGCGGCAAGTCCAACAACTCGGTTAATGGCAATAATTATGATTTGGTATACGATGAAACGCTTGCCAGTCAGGTAGTAAGACTTGGTGATACCGGTGACAGCGGTATGGTGCTTATGCTTTTGGACGGAGAATTTCTGACAAAGGAAAGCCAAACAAAGCGCGGTAAATTGAGACTCACTTACAAATTCAGAGATTATACAGACGGTAAGGGTTTGGGAACAACCTTAGATATTATAAGTCAATACAATTATAGCGGTAAGTGGGACTATCCGCCGCAGGTGGCAATTTTGGAAAAGACTTTGGGGAGTCCGGCCGTAAGCGGTCAGCCGTATCTTAAAACAAACGGTTCGCCCGTAAAGATTAATCAGGCAATGTGGTATGATGCGGAGCTGATTTTCGACGTTATAAATGACAATGTATCGGTAATAATAAAAGAAGACGGTACAGGTAAAGAAATTGCAAACTTTAACCATAAAACAAATTGGATGAATCCGGCTGCGGGAAAAGCCCCGATAATAGAAAAGATAAAAGCAATAAATTTCAGGGCAATATCCGGAAGTGCTATATATATTGATGACGTCAAGCTTGAATATTATGTAGTTAAACCTACTATCACGGGAAGCGCGATAGTTATTACGGATTACAAGGGAGAAGAGGTAACTGATAAGAAAAATGTTCCTGCCGCCATAAGCAGTATTGAGCTTCCGTTCGGCAGCGAAATGACGGAGGACAGTACAAATCAGGACAGCGTTATATTATCTGACAGCCAAGGCAAATCGGTAAGTTATACTCCCGAATACGACGCATCTTCATATACAATCGTTCCGGACGGGCTTTTAACTCCCGGTGAAACATATACTCTGACCGTTTTGTCAACGGTCGCAAACTCGTTCGGACGCGAGCTCGGAGAGGATTTTGAGTATTCATTTACCGTGGCGAATGATTATCCTGAACTTATGACGATTGGATCTGTTTCGATAACGGATTTGGCAGACGTTACAAACGGCTCAACCATAAAAGCCCAGATAGATTACGCAAACAGTACGGATACCCCGCTTGGCAGCTTGCCTTTTGCGGCATTTTACGGAGACAACATGCTTTTAGCTACGACAAGCGCGGTGATTGACGACATCGGAGCAGGCGAAATGGGAACAAAAACAGTTTCCTTTACCGTTCCCGCGGCTGCTAAGCTTGATATGAGTAAGGTAGATAAGATTTCCCTGTGTCTTTGGAAGGGATTTAAAAACTCTGCTGCTTATTGCGGTGAAACAGATATTTATAACAGTTCCGAAACTGCTTCGTCGGCAGAAAAAACGGCAGACGGAAAGTCAAAGCCAAGTATTACATATTCGTATAACGACTCTGTTTTAAACATCAGCGGTGTGGGGGATGCGGACAGCAAGTATCTGACGGTTCAGATTATAAAACCCGGCAATACTTTTGCCGCGGGCGCGGAGCTTGATGCGGGCGCCGCGGACGAAATTGTTTTCTACAGGGCGCAGATACCCGTAACAAACGGCAAGTATTCGCTTGACGTAAGGTTTGACAGTAAAGAAAACGCAGAATCAACACTTGAAGCGGGCGATTATCCTGCGGCAATATATCTCGATGATGAAAAGATTTTTTCAGGCAGCGTTTATTTAAGCTCGGCTTCGGATTTTGAAGACGTTTGCGAAGAATTAAACAGTGCCGCGGCAGCAAATGATTTTACGGAGTTTAAGAATATCATAAACAACAAACGTTCCGCCTTAAACTTTAACAATGAGCTTTTGGGCGATGACGCTGTCGGAGATGAAATAAAACCTTATTTTGAATACGTAAAGAAAAATCCGATAAAAGCTGCAAACGAAAAAGAAAATTCGGAAATGTTTAATACTTATGTTGTTATTCAGTATCTTAATAACAGCAAGATAGAAAACGTTACCGATACTATAGACTCATTGCTGATAGACGATGACATAAAAGCGCTTTGCAAAAAAGTTCTGACAACAAAAGAAAAAGGCAAGTGTTTTACGGGGCTTATTTCAAAGAAAAAAATAGACGATCCTAAAGAACTAGAAAAGTGCATAAATGAAGCGCTCATACTTACCGCCGCGAAATACGGAAACGGATACGGTGAGCTTAAAGAAGTTTTAGAGAACTGCGGTGAGGGAATAGGTATAGAAAAACCTGTTTCAACCGCGGCGTGTAAAGATTTGATCGGTAAGACTTATAAAGATGCAAAAAGCTTCAAAAACGCATATGACGAAAGCATTGATTCATCTTCCGGAGGCTCGGGCGGCGGTTCCGGAAAAGGCACGGGCGGTGGCTCGGGCGGCAGTTATTCCGGAGGTTCAAAGTCGTCGATATCGTCCGCCGAGATTCCGGTGTCCGGCAAGAATGACGGAGGCGTGGAACCCATCAGTAAAACGTTTAACGATATAGACAATTATGAGTGGGCAATGATAGGTATTTTGGCACTTGCGGACAGAGGCATTATAAACGGCGTTTCCGAAGACAGATTCGATCCTTCAAGAAATATAACCAGAGAAGAATTTGCAAAAATACTAGTAGGTGCTCTCGGTGTTTCGGACTATGAATACGGCGGAAACATATTCAGCGACGCTTCGGACGGCGATTGGTTTGTAAAGTATATAAACATTGCCGCTAAACTCGGTATTGTCAAAGGAATAGGTAACGGAGAGTTCGGTGTAGGTTTAAATATAACAAGGCAGGATATGGCAGTAATGCTTTATAACGCTTTGCAGTATCGCAATAACGAAATGCTGACAGACGCCTTTAGATTTGATGATGACGGAGAGATTGCCGATTACGCAAAAACTGCGGTTTCCGCACTCCATAGTATGGGCGCGATAAACGGTATGACGGAAACGACTTTTGTTCCCGGCGGTTTTGCAACGAGAGCGCAGGCGGCAAAAATAATATACAGTGTATTTAATGAGTTACAAGGTTAACGGGGAGGTGACGGTTTATGAATAAATCTTATAAGAGACTTATTGCGGTTTTAATATCTGCTTTCGTATTATGCGGTTTCTGCGTACTAAGCGCAAGTGCCGAAAACGTGGCTGAGCCGGAATCCGTTACGGGAATACAGGCGGTACAGCAGGAAAATATTCCTTCTGAAATTCAAAAAATGATGACCGTTTTAAAATCATTTAATATAGTCCCGGATTATTATGACTATAACCTTCCTTTAGCCTATGAAGTTCCGAGAGCTGATTTCGCGGCTTCTGTGGCAAGAATGATGGGCAAATCGTCATATAGCGGTCAGGAAGTGTATTTCTATGACGTTCCCCGCAATTATTGGGCGTTTAATGAGATTTCAAATCTTACCCAGATGGGTATTATAAACGGTGCAGGAGATAAGATTTTTAATCCGGGCGATCCCATAACAAAGAGCGCCGCTTATAAAATAATTCTTTGCGCAATGGGTTACCGTGATTATGCGGAAGTTTTCGGCGGTTATCCAAACGGCTATTCCATAGTAGCAAGCCGCATAAAACTTTCAGACGGTGTAAAAAACGGAGAAATTGTTACAATGGAGGATATGCTTCATATCTTGTATAATGCCCTCACAGTAAAGATTATGGAGCCTGTCGCTTCATCGGGCGGTAATATCACATATGAGGTAAGCGACAGCGAAACGCTGATATCGTCATACAGAGATATTTATTTCGGTACGGGCGATGTAACCGGTGCGAACACCGTAACAATTTACGGCGGAAGGATAGATAAAGATATCACTTTGATAGACGGCGAAAAATATGACTGCGAAGGCTTTAATATGATAGATTATCTCGGAGAAAGAATTGAGTTCTTTTATAAGATAGAAGACTTGTCGGATGCAAAAAAGCTTTTGTGGGTAGGAAGCAAAGAAGCTGCGCAGGATGTTAAAACAATATCTGTTGACAAAGACGCAAATCTTGATACGGATTCGTTTACTTATACATATTACGATGAAAACGGTAAAAAACGCAGAATAAATCTTGACAGAGGTATGCTGCTCGTGTATAACGGCGGAATTATTGACTCGGGTTTTGATAAGATCTTAAACAATAACCGTTACGAGTGCAAGCTGATTTCAAACGGCGATAAATATTCTGTTGTTGTTGTCAGGGAGTATAAAAACTATATTGTAGGCAATATAAACAGCGCGGACTGTGTTATTTATGATAAAAACGACCCGCATGATTCCGTTGATCTCAATGAAAACAATTACGATACCTTCAGCATTAAGCTTATGGGCAACGATGATATGACCTTTGAGAGTATTAAAACAAACGATGTTTTAACTGTTTATAAATCGAAGGACAATGCACATGTTGAAGTGTTTGTAAGCAATAACACTGCAAACGGCACGGTTGAAGAAATTGATACAAGAGACAATATAAAAATTAAGATAAACGGCAGCGAATACCGTGTTGATGAGAAACTCACGCTTGATAAGTATGACGTTGGTGACAGTGTTACGGCATATTTAAATCTTTACGGCGAGATAGTATATATTGCGGTAAGCAATTCGGAATATCAAGGCTCATTCCTTATAAAAGCGGGACTTGAGAACGATTTTGATGATACTCTGTATATAAGACAACTCGGTGAGGACAGCAAGGTAACCTCTTTAAAATGCGCCGAAAAGCTTATTATTGACGGCACAATGTATAAAAATGCAAAGGACGCATACCGAGTTCTTCTGGCAGGAGAAAACAGTATCACTCCTCAGTTTGCGCTTATAAAGAAAAACGGAAACGGCGAGATAAAAGAGATTGATACAACATATTATGATCCCGCAAAAGAAACATTAAATTCCTTGCAGGTAGACGTTCCGTTTTGGGATGACAACATTGAAAAAACTTATAAGGCAAGACTTCTGAGAGCCAGCGCAAATGCCGCCAGAATCGGCGAAAAAATAGTCTTTGACGCAAATACAAAGGTGTTTGTAGTGCCCTATGTATCGGATTATGACAACGCAAGCGAAGACGATTTTTGGGTTACAATCGGGTCAAAGCTTGCAAACGATACGCAAACTTATGCACAGAGCTATAAAACGGCAGAAAACATAGGCATAACCAAATATATGCTTTTGACAAATTATGACCCGAGCAGGGTTAATGCGGAAACGCCGATGCTTGTAAAAGGTATTTCTTACGGTATGGACGGAGACGGTAATACGGTTGAGGTTCTTGACGGTTATCAGGGCGTTGCACTCGTTCATATCAAAGCAGACGAAAGCGTGGGCAATCTGTTCTCGGGAAACGGAGTCCTTCCCGGTGACATTGTAACAATAAAGAAAGACAGCTACGGAAAGGTTAAGGAGTGTACTGTCGCATACGATTACAGAACAGATGAGCATAAGGCTATAACGGCGCTTAATGATATTACGGGAATGTTTGTGGGATATGCAAACAGCGTTGTTGACAATGTTGTAAAAATCGGTTATGCAAGCGGTGCTGACGTTGATTTCGCAATTAACGCGATGTCTAAACCTGTTTTGCTGTATGATAAATCAGATAAAAATAATCCTATCAGTACTGCAACAACGGGCGATATCGTAACATACTTAAACGATCCCGGAAACTGTTCGACGGTATTTATAGTTACAAACAGAATGCAGCCGCAGATGTTTGTTATCTATAAATGAGAATTGATTTATATAAAGGATTCAGTCAAATTATTAAGACCAAAAACATAAGAAAATTTAAACATAAATTCATTCAGAAAGGAAAGTGATTTCGTAATGAAACTCAGAAAAATCTTATGTGTATTGTTAGGCGTTGTTATGTGTGCCTCGTTTGCAGGCTGCGGAAAAACAAACACAGGAAGGACGGCGGACGGCAAAATAGCTATTTCAACAAGCGGCTGGCCGGATCCCGATTCGGCGGATTATTCCAAAGCGCTTGAGAGAGAACAGGCATTTGAAGCTGCTAACCCCGATGTAGATTTAGAGGGCGATACATGGACCTTTGATTTAAAGACCTTTTATCCTAAAGCAGAGTCCGGCACGCTTCCGACAATATATCGTTGTAATTTCACTGAAATACAGAGAATTATTGACGGTGAGTACGCCGCTGATTTGACGGATGTTTTAAAGGCAAGAGGATATGAAGGCAAATTCTCAAAAATCGTTGCAGACGTAATCTCAAAGGACGGCAGAATATATGCTTTTCCGATGTCTTCTTATATTTTAGGTCTTGCTATCAATATGGATCTGTTTAAAGAAGCGGGTCTCGTAGAAGAGGACGGCACGCCCAAACAGCCTAAAGATTGGTATGAGATGGCTGAATTTGCTAAGCAGATCAAAGAAAAGACAGGCAAAGACGGTTTTGTTATGCCGACAATGAACAATGCCGGCGGTTGGCTGTTTACGGTTATCGCTTGGTCTTTCGGCGCTGAATTTATGAAGCAGGACGAGGACGGAAATTGGGTTGCAACATTTGATTCGCCCGAATGTGCGGAAGCGCTTCAGTTTATAAAGGATCTGAAATGGAAATACGATGTATTCCCGGAGAATATACTTATAGACAATAACGGAACTGCCGAGTATATTGCAACGGGTAAAGCAGCTATTACCCTCGGTTCCGGCACAATAGGAACCCAGGTGGCAACGTACGGTATCAATCCCGATTCACTCGGTATGATGGCAATACCAGCAGGTCCGAAGCGCTATGTAACATTACTCGGCGGCGATGCAAGAGCCATAAGAGAAGATGCTACAGAAGAGCAGATTGACGCTTGTATAAGATTTGCGGAATTCACAGGAAACGGATACGATATTGACGAGTCCGGCAAGAAGGCTCTGACCGAAACAATAGAGAAGAACAAGGCAAACGGCGCTGTTATCGGTATTAAATCGCTCAGCCCGTGGAACGAAGAAAGTGCAAAACTCAAGTTCCAGAATGAGCTTATTGATAAATACGCAAACGTAAGTCCCAACAATGTAAGACTCTATAACGAATTCTTAAACGATGAAAAAGTTGAAGTTCAGCCTGAAGAGCCTATTTGCGCTCAGGATTTATACGGCATTCTTGACAACTGCATCCAGAATGTTTTGGGTGACAAGAACGCTGATTGTGCAGCGCTTCTTAAGAAAGCCAACTCTGATTTCCAGACAAACTTTCTTAACAACTATTGATAAATGACACAGCTTAAAAACGGCAGGCGGCGCCCCGGGCGCCCGCTTGCCGTCACATAACCAGTTGTAGCCGGTTTTTGCTTCATAGTGAGGAGGATGGTAAATGAGCAATACTGAAGGAAAGACAAAAAAGCCTAAGCGAGGTTCGTATTTCAAAAAGTCATTTTTCAGCTCATGGCTTTTTGCGTTGCCTGCCCTGATACTCATGTATCTCTTTATATGGCGTCCAACGGTAATGGGATTTGTATGGTCAATGTTTAAAATGAAGGGATATAAACCCCAGTACTTTATCGGTATGCAGAATTATATTGAGGTGGTAAAGGATACGCAGTTTATACCCCTCTTTCGGAATACATTGAAATATGTATTATGGTCAATTGTGATCGGCTTTTTACCGCCGGTTCTGTTGGCGGTAATAGTAAATGAAATGGTTCATTTTAAACAGAAAATCATGACATTTCTTTATTTGCCTGCTATAATTCCGGCTATAGCGGTTTCGCTTTTGTGGAAACAGATGTACGATCCCACAAGCAGCGGACTTTTGAATTCGCTTCTTATAAAGATGGGTTTTTCGCCGTATCAATGGCTCAATGATAAGAACTTTACAATTTTGTGGATCATTGTATCAATGACGTGGAAAAGTTTCCCCGGTGCTATGCTGCTTTACTATTCGGCGTTGCAAAACGTAAGCCAGGACTTATATGAGGCGGCAACGATTGACGGCGCGGGCATGATAAGACGTGCGTGGTATGTAACACGGCCTCAGATTATGGGCGTGTTGATACTTAATTTTGTAAGGCAGATAATCGGTGTGTTCCAGGTTATGGAGCAGCCGCTTGCAATGACCGGAGGCGGTCCTGACGGAGCGTCGGCGTCACTCGGATACCAGCTTTACAGATACGGCTTTGTTACGCAAAGAGTAGGACACGCGATGGCGCTCGGTACGATAATATTTGTATTTCTTATCATTATTACCATTTTTTATTTCAGGCTGAATAAAAAGCTGGAAGAGAGTTTGTAAAGAGGGGGGAGATTAATGAGCAAGTTTGAGAATAAAACTACCGGCTTACTTACAAACGTTGATTTAAAAGGCACAAAAGGCAAAATTATATATTGGTTTTTCTTTGCTGTGCTTATTGTGTGCTGCATCATAACGCTCTTCCCCGCGGTTTGGACGGTTTTTACGTCTCTCAAGGATCCGAAGGAAATATATACAAGTACAAAGTTTTTTCCGGAGCACCTTTCCTGGAACATTTTTGTTACCCGTGTGTGTGATTCGTGGAATCAGCTGAAGTTCGGAAGAAGTATATTAAATACATTTTACTATTCAATAGTTCAATGGGTAATTAAACTGACCGTTTGTATGTTTGCGGGATATACTTTTTCAAAGCTTAAACCAAAAGGAAGCACAATGGTTTTTGCGCTTATACTTTGGACTATGATGATGCCGGGCCAGATGAGAATGGTGCCAAACTACATAAGCTATATGTCTTTCCCGTTTGCATCAAAAACGGAATTCGGCATAGGTATAAATTTGCTTGATACGTATTGGCCGCTTTGGCTTGGCGGCGCAGTAGACGCGTTTGCAATTATGCTTTTCAAAAACGCGTTTGACGGTATTTCAAACTCTATTATCGAGGCTGCAACTATAGATGGTGCGGGAAAATTAAGAATATTCTTTATAATAATGGTGCCGCTGTGCGTGCCGATAATAATATATGAATCCATCATGACTCTTTCGGGCGCGTGGTCAAACTTCTTCGGCCCTTATCTTATTATTCAGACTACCACGAAACAGCTTCTGCCGGCCAAGATTTTCTTAATGGGTAATGACGGTACGGTTAAGCAGAATACATATCTTATGGGTCTTATAATAGGAAGTATTCCGCAGCTTTTGATATTTGCGTTCTTTAAGAAATATATCATGGGCGGTATAAATGTTGGCGGCGTTAAAGGCTGAGATGATATAAGATATAATAAAAGCAAGAGTAAAACAAGGGCTGTTTAAAAATTGCGGTTTTTAAATAGCCCATTCGTTTGATTTTAATTAAAAAGGGAACATATTATGACAAATATAAGTATTGACTTTAATGAAAAAACCGGAAGAATAAAACCTATGCACGGCGTTGGTCAACCGCCGTTCGGAGGCATGGATTTTTCGTTTATAAAATATCTCAAAGAAGCTAATATTCCGTATTCGCGCCTTCATGACGTCGGCGGCTGGTTCGGCGGCAATATGTTTGTGGATATCCCAAATATATTCAGGGATTTTGACGCCGATGAAAACGACCCCGAAGCGTATGATTTTGTATTCACAGATATGCTTATTGCCGCTTTGGAGGAAAATAATTGTGAGCCCGTTTACCGCCTTGGTGTTACTATTGAAAACTTCCACCGCATAAAAGCTTACAGGATTTTTCCGCCGAAGGATATGAAAAAGTGGGCAAGAATCTGCGAGCATATTATAATGCACTATAATGAAGGCTGGGCAAACGGATATCATTACGGCATAAAATATTGGGAAATCTGGAATGAACCCGATAACGGTATAGACAATACACAGAATATGATGTGGCACGGTACAAAAGAAGAGTATTACGAGCTTTACCGCACAGCGTCAAAGCATCTTCGTGAAAAATTCGGCGATTCCATTAAAATAGGCGGCTACGGTCATTCGGGCTTTTACGTTGTCGACAGCATCGAGGACATTGAAAAATCTATCGGCATAGGACTGGGAATGAAAGAAAACCCTACCGACTGGGAGAAAAGAACAGAATATTTTATAACATTTTTTGACGGTTTTATAGATATGGTAACACGCGAAAACCTGCCTTTTGATTTCTTTTCTCACCACAGCTACGCGTCTGTTGAAGCTACGCTTAAAAGGCAGGAATATGTTGAAAGACGACTGGATGCGGCAGGACTTTCAAATGTTGAAATTCATCTAAACGAATGGAACACAAACGCAAGAGCTCAAGAACGCGGGAAATCCGTGGCGTCTGCAAATGCGGCGGCGATGATGTGCGCGATGCAAAACACAAAAATGGATATGATGTGCTATTACGACGCAAGGCTCGGAGCTTCTATGTACGGCGGAATGTTTAATCCCATGACATATGAGCCGCTTTGTACATATTACTCTTTTAAAGCATTCGGAAATCTTTACAAACTCGGAACACAGGTTGAGGCAAAGTCTGACGGCAAGGACGTTTATGTACTTGCCGCAACGGACGGAGAAAAATGCGGTGTTTTAATTGTGAATACGGGCAAGGATACGGAAATAAAGCTTGACGCCGGCAGAGGACTGCGCGGATATCTTATTGATGAGGATAATTTTTATAAGGAGACAGATATAGATGCCTTATCTTTCACATTGAAAGAAAATCAGGTTATCTATCTGGAAGATTAACTATGAACAGTGAAACACTCAAATCTCTTTTGCACCCGGACAGCGAATTTTCGCCAATGCCTTTTTGGTTTTGGAACGATTGCCTTGATGAAAATGAAATAAAAAGACAGATAAGAGAAATGTATAGCAAGGGTGTAAACGGCTTTGTTATTCATCCGCGTATTGGTATACCGCGTGAAACAGAGTATATGTCAGAAAAATACTTAAGCTATGTAAAATGCGCGGTCAAAGAAGCCGCAAGGCTTCGTATGAAAGTCATTTTATACGATGAGGGAATGTATCCTTCGGGCTCGGCACACGGAATGGTGGTTAAAAAGCACCCTGAATTTGCGACAAGAGGCATAAGGTGTGAAGAAAGCCTATGCGGTAAACCTGCGCTTGAAGACGGTGAAAAATTGCTGTATACATTTACTGCGGAAAAAACAGGTGATAATTCTCTTAGGCGTGAAAGCATTGGGGAATACAAAAGCGGCGCGCTTCGCGAAGGCTGTGTTTTTCTGCATCTTATAGAAGGGTTCACACACGGACACATACGCGGCATACATATAGGCGAGGACGATTGGGAAACGCCTCCGCCATCGGCGGATATTTTACGCTTTGAATCTGTTTCCTGCTTTATTGAAATGACGCACGAAAAGTATTATGAGGTTCTTTCGGAGTATTTCGGCAATACAGTTATAGGTGTATTTACGGACGAGCCTTCGCTTATGGGTCGCGGCGCGGATGAACGTATGAAACCGTGGACGATAAACTTTGGTGAACAGCTTGAGAAAGCGGGTGTTGCGCCCTGTGATATTGTCGCGATGTGGTACGATGTAGGCAAAGAAACGGAGCAGATAAGAAAAAGATATACAGAGACAGTATTTTTAAGACTTTCCGAAAGCTTTTATAAACAGCTTTATGATTGGTGCGAATCGCATAATATAGAGCTTGTGGGGCACCCATCGGGGTCTTCTAATATAGGACTTTTAAATTATTTTCATATTCCGGGACAGGACCTTGTTTTCAGGAGAGTTGCGCCGGAAGATGATAAAGCTGTATCGGGGCCCGAATCCGTTCAGGCAAAATGCACATCCGACTCGGCGCGTCACAGGGGGAAAAGAAGAAACCTCAACGAATGTTTTGGCTGCGGAGGTAAAAATTCAATTGAGTGGTCCTTCAGCGCAGATGATATGAAGTGGACTATGGATTGGCTTTTTGTACGCGGCGTTAATATGCTCGTACCGCACGCGTTTTTCTATTCTTTAGACGGCGAAAGACGGTTTGGAGAAAGACCGCCCGATGTCGGCATTAACAATATCTGGTGGAAATATTACGGCGCTTTTTCGGATTATATAAAGAGAATGTCATATATGATGACAGACTCGGTAAATATAACAAGCGTAGCCGTGCTTTGCAAAGCGGATTTTTTGCCTTATGAAATAGCCAAACCGCTTTATGAAAACCAGATAGAGTTTAACTATCTTGAAGAAGAGTTGCTAAGGGATAAAAAATGCTTAATAAGCGGCGGCAAAATAAAAATTGCCGCGCAGTGCTACGATACGCTTTTAATAGAGGATATATCGCTTATAAGCAGTGAAATACAAAATTTTGCGGAAGACGGCGGGACGGTTTTGGCATATAATCCTGCGGGCGCAGAACTCAATGATAACATAATTTCCGTACCGTCGTTTGAAAAAATAACGGATCATTTAAAAAGGGATCTTATAATAACTCCTTCATGCAAGGATTTGCGCGTGAGCCATGTCGTGAAAAACGGCGAGCATTTTTATGTACTTGTAAATGAAGGAGAGGAAGCTGTAACAGGCGATGTTTCATTTTTTGCGGACGAAGCGCTTTCGGTGTTTGACCCGTGGAACGGAAGTGAGCTTGAGATAAAGGACTGCAGTATTCATCTTGACAGACGCGAAAGCCTTATTATCTGCGCCGGTGAAAATCCGTCGCACAAAACGGTTCTCAATTTTACGGATGAAACCGCCGCTAAAAGCGAGATAAACCTTTCTGATTGGTACATAGACGGGAGACGTGTAAAGCCAGGTTCGTGGACAGACGATGAAGAGCTTAAAGACTTTTGCGGTACCGTATGTTACGAAACCGAATTTGATTTGGATTTAAAAGACGCGAAGAGAATAGTTCTCGATATGGGTAAGGTAGCGGAACAGGCGGAGGTGTATTTAAACGGTGTGTATGCCGGATACAGACTCCGGGCGCCGTATGTGCTGGATTTAACGTACTTCGCAAAAGGCGGAAAAAACAGTCTTAAAATTGAGGTTACTAACAGTCTGGCAAATAAGTACGGAAAGATAAAACTGCCTTCCGGACTGCTTGGTGACATAACAATAAAACTATATTAAAAAACTGCGCAGATGCTTTTCATCTGCGCAGTTTTTTAAATTATACAAGTCCCATTGATTTGTTAATAGATGAGCCGTACTTCTTTTTGAATTTTGACGGCGACATCCCTTGCTTTTTCGTAAAGACTTTAATAAAATACTTAATGTCGGTATATCCTACAAGATTAGATATTTCGTCTATTGACCTGTTAGTCTGAATAAGAAGTGATGCGGCTTCGTTAATCCGGATTTTTTGTTGGAAAGACTTAAAAGATTCCCCGGTTTCTGCCTTGAATTTTTTACTCAAATACGGAATGCTGTAACTGAGTCTTTCGGCCAACACCTGTAATACGTTGTGTTCTGCGTAATGAATGGATACATAATCCTTTACTGTTTCGGAAATGTATGTGCTTGTTCCTTCGCCGGGATTTAGAGACCTTACCGTAAGCAGAATTATAACATTTAAAAGCCTTCTCGAAATTATTTCGTATTTATAATCCTTTTTCTTGTATTCGTCCTGAAGCAGCAGAAAAAGCTGTCTTACCATACCTGTGCTGTCGTAATATATTCTGCTGACCTGATCCGGCATTATATTGCTTGAATTAATATTGAAAGACGGATTTTGCAAACATTCATAAAACGAATTTGCTGTAGCGCAGGGGTATGGAAAACTGGCGGTGAAAATACAGTTGATTATAGATAAATCTTCCGTTCCGATTTTGATGTATTGGTGTCTGCTGCCGGGCTCTATGACAACATATTCGTTTTCTTTTATCAGCTCTGATTTTCCGTTTAGTATGTGTATAGCTTTTCCGGAAAGGGTATATGCTATTTCAATAAACGAATGTGTGTGCATTTCGCATTTAGAAAGGTCTTTTTTATAATCTATACCGAAATTTCTGTTATTTATGAGAACAGTATTTAATTCCTTCATTAAAACAACCTCCGGAATCAGTTGCGATTGTTAAACTTAATTGTACCACAATAATACTATAATGTCAATCAAATGATTTGGGTTGCTTAACAATTTATGTAGGTTTACAATAGATGTGTTACATTCCGGCATATTTTCATACGAGTAAACTCATATAAAAATATGTCGGCTAAAAAAGTAGCGAACAGAAACTTTTTGTGTTAAAGTTTAAGTACCACCAAAAACCACGCAGAAAG
>JAFZQX010000041.1 GCA_017620205.1 Clostridia bacterium
GTTTCAACGTCTGCAAAGTCATAACCTGTGATATCGCCTTTAGCAATTACTGTAACGGGAACGTCTGTTACCGCTTCGTAGTGGTCACCGTCTACCGGTGTGTAGTTTGCGGGATATGTTGCTGTACCTTCCGTTACGGGTGTTGTATTGTCAACCCATTCCCAACCGTTGGGAAGTACGATTTCGTCTGCAAAGTCTGCAAGCGTCTTACCGTCTTCAAAGTCTACATAGTAAGGACCGGGAACTGCGTATCCGGGTTCGTCCTCACCGCTGAGCTTGTTGATAGTAAGCGTTGCATCGAGAGTTATAGTTTCGAATCCGTGTCTCGTGATTTTAGCTGTTACATTGTATGTGCCGGGTTCTGTTTCACCTTCGAATACATTTTCAGTATCCTTATATGTATAGGTGAATGTAACGTCGGGTGTTACAGTGGGAGCTTCGTCATCGGGTTCAACTACGAGTGTATGTACGTCGCCGTCGTAATCAACTGTATCGTCTTCGAATTTGTAACCTACGATTTCGTCAAGCGGAAGTACGTGTACTTTACCGTCTGTTTCGCTGTGAGCAACGAGAGTTCCTTCATAATCTGTAGTGTCATCATCATATACCGTGATTGTAACCGGTATATCGCCTTCGTCAACGCCTTCTTTAATTAAGAAAGTAACCTTAACAAGTTCGCCGGTTTCGCCGGGAATATTGTTGGTGTAGTTAATCATTCCGGAAACTTTTTCTAAGCCGGAGTTGTCACCGCCGGTAACGTTTGTAGTTAAGCGAGCACGCGCGGGTAATGCTGCGCCTTTTTCTGCTTTTACAGGTGTTAATTTGGTTGTGTCATATTCCAAATCAAACGCTGTATTTGCTATGCCGGGATTATCCTGCATGCTGATTGTAACTACAACTTCATCACCGGGGAAGCCTTCAGCATCATCGCTTACAACAAATGTGATGGGAAGTTCATTGATTGTAAGAGTTGTTGTAAGTACCAAATCTTCGTAACCGGGTTTTGAAATTGTTACTTCAACTTCGTAATCGCCGGGTTCTACTACATCATCGGGATCTACTTCTTCGCCGTCTTTGTAGTATTTGATAGTAATTGTAGCGTCGTCACCGAGCTCTGTTGCACCGTCTTCAACTTCGATGTCGTCTTCTGTTATATTCTTCGGCTCGCCGTCTGCAGTAAATTCAAAGCCTTCATCAGGCAATGAATAACCATCGATTGTATCAAGCGGAAGAATATTTACAATACCGTCTTCATCAGCATGTGCTACGGGATTGCCTTCATAGTCTGTGGTGTCATCATCATATACCGTGATTGTAACCGGTTCTTCGCCTTCCGGCGCATTTTTATTGATCTTAAATGTAACTTTTACAAGATCGCCGCTTTCGGCAGGAATATTGTTTGTGTAGTTGATCATGCAGGAAACTTTATCCAAGCCGGAATTGTCTCCGCCGTTTACAACGTTTGTAGTCAAGCGTGCAGTACGCGGAAGAGCCGCGCCTTTTTCTGCTTTTACAGGTGTTAATTTGGTTGTGTCATATTCCAAATCAAACATTGTATTTGCCATGCCGGGGTTATGCGACATTGATACAACTACTTCAACTTCATCGCCGGGATATCCTTCTGCTTCGCCGACTGTAATTGTAAGCGGAGGAGGCGGTAAAATTGTAAATGTTGTTGTGAGAGCCAAATCATTAAAGCCGTTGCCTGTAACTGTAACAGTCTCCAAGTATGTTCCGGGCTCTGTAGGAACTCCGTCAAATTCAACGAAATCTTGTTGAGTTTCATCATAAATCTTGAATGTCGGATCGCCTACTGTTACGCCTTGTGAAGCTGTTTCGGGATCTACTTCAACTTCAATAACCTGAGGATCTCCGGTATAGGGGATATCCTCAACATCTTGGGGAAGTGAGTAACCTTGAATGTCGTCTAAGCCGCGAACCTTAACGTATCCGTTATCGGCAGTATACTGACCGCCGACACGGTTACCGTCAACATCTGTAATGTTTGATATTTCAGATATCGAAACAGGTACTGTTTGACCCAAAGCAGCTTCTAACGGAATAAACTTAAGCTCTGCGATTGTTCCGTTTTCATCTGTTATATTATCAAATCCTTGATAAACATATGTAACGGGGTGGAGAGTTTTAAGCTGTTCCGCCGTATAAGCGTTTTCGTCAAAATTCGACGTAAAGGGTTCTGTGTTCATTGTTGCGTTTTCGTTATCAATTGACTGAAGCTGTATCAAGCTCGGGTCAAAGTCAATTTTTAACTTTAACGAACAAATATTTCCGGGGTTGTTGGCAAAATTAATCCATACGGAAACTTCTTCGCCAACGCTTGCATCTTCAACCTTATCAATATAAATTGTCGGGTTGTCGTATGCCGAAACGGATATGACTCCAAATAGTGTCAGCATCATTGCAGCGGTCAATAAGACCGCAAGTAGTTTTTTCATTGAGTTCATTCCTTCCAATTAATTATTAGTCTGCCGGGCCAAATTCAATGCCGGGCCACTCTGCGTCAAACTGTAACAATCTTGTAACGTCAAAAGCGGTAAGTTTGTCATATGCCGTTGCTACGCGCATACCTGCTTTCATCTCTGTGTATGTAAACGAAACGTCCCAGCCGCCAACTCTGTACTGAGCAATTCTCTGCGCGTCAGTTACGTCAGCATAGCCGTCAACATTTACGTCACCTACCATGTAGTTAAGTCTGAACGTTGCATCTAAATCAACGTCAGTATAACCGTCAGCAGTAATCTTTGCGTATCCTGTATATGTTCCGCCTTCGTATACTACGAGATCGTCTTCATAGTTTTCACCGTCAAGTGAATATGTAACTGTTATGTCTTCAGGAAGTTCGTCCTGTTCAACATCATTGATATAGTATTTTACACCTGCCATAATCTTCGCTTCGGACTGGTTGTTTGCGTCTACCGAGTACCACTGTGTATCGTCGCCTTCAAATCTGAGGTCATAAACGTCGAGCAAGTTGCTGCTCTTGAGAGTTACAACCTTTGCAGCGTTTTCAACGTCATAGTAGTTCGGGTCTGACGAGGTGTAATTTACATAAACTGTGTTGTCGCCGACTGCGAGAGCCGCTTCGTCGTCAACAAAGCTGAATCCTGTACCTGTAAGGTCGATATCACCTGTTACTTCATCGCCGCTTACGGAATTTACCGCATATGTATACGGGAAAGTCGTATCTGCAATATAAGCGGGATTCTGTTCGCCGGGTGCAGGAGTAATAACGAGGTCAGCCTCTATAACGAGATCATTGTAACCTGCTTTAGAAATTGTAGCTGTTATTGTGTATGTGCCTGCGTCTTCTGCGCCCGTGAAAGGTTCGCCGTTGCAGGTATAAACAATTGTTACGTCTTCCGTAGCGTCATTAGCCGCGGTTACCTCGATTGTATGTGAAGTTGTGTCATAAACAACTTCATCATCTTCAAATGTGTAACCTTCAATTGTTCCCGGGGTAATTGTAAACGTTGTTTCAAGTTCCAGCGGATCATAGTTGTCAGCTGTGATTATTACTGTTTCAACGTATGTTCCGGGCGCTGTCGGAGCTTCATTTGTGGGTTCGCCTATAGTATCGCCTGTATCGGGATCAATCTGCTGATACGAGTACTCAACATCTGCTCCGGGTGTTGCATCAACATCTTCTGTTACGGGAACATTATGAGGATCACCGTCATATTCGAATTCCTGGTCATCAGAAACGTCATAACCTTCGATTGTTCCGGGATTGATTGTAAACTCTTTCTCGAGTTCTAACGTCTCATAACCCTCAGCCTCTATTGTAACTGTTTCTTTATACTGACCGGGTTCTTCAGGTGTGCCCTGGATAGGCTCATAAAGGCCTGTATCGGGATTGAGTTTCTCATAGGTGTATGTGATTACAGGGTCTTCGGGATCAGCGTCCTGACCTACTTCTACGGGAACACTGTGTTCATCACCGTCATAATCAAATTCCTGGTCTCCTGCGGGCATTGAATAACCATCAATTTCAGCTTCTTCTATTGTAAGAGTTGCTGTGAGTTCGAGGTCTTCATAACCTGCTTTTGTGATTGTAGCCGTAATTTCGTATTCGCCTACAGCGGATTCGCCCGCGAAGGGTTCGCCATCGCACTCATATGCGATTGTAACGCCCTGTGTTGCGCCTTGTGCTGCTTCAACAGTAATATTCTGGATTGCTCCATTATATGTAACTGTTGCATCTGCGAATGAATAACCTACGATCTCGGCTTCTTCTATTGTAAGAGTTGCCGTAAGTTCGACGGGTGTATAACCTTCTTTTGTTATTGTTGCGGTTACTTCGTATTCGCCGGGAACTGTTGCGCCCGCAAAGGGTTCGCCGTCACATTCATATGCGATTGTAACGCCCTCTGTAGCGTCCTGTGCAGCTGTAACTTCAAATGTTTTAGCTGTTTCATCATATGTTACCGTTGCATCTTCAAACGTATAACCTACGATTGTTGCAGGTGTGATTGTAAGAGTTGCGGTATCCTGTGCCGGGAAGTATGCATCGCCTGTCATATCAGCCGTTATTCTGTATGTACCAGCGCCTACGCAGGACTGAACTTCTTCGTACTCAGATGTTGCTTCGTTTAACTTTTCATAAGTATAATCAACGTCAACGCCTGCGGGAAGATTTGTTACTTCAATACCTTTAGCAGTACCGTCATAAACTACTTCGTCATCTTCAAACGTATAGTTTTCGATAATGCCTTTAACAGTAATCTGACCGTCTGAAACAATTACGCCAACGGGAGTACCGTCATTTAACGTATTGTCATCATCATACGTTTCTATTTCGATGTCTATTGCTGTTCCTATCGAAACTTCGCTGTCAACATCAAATAATACGGTAAGAGCTGTGCCGGTTGTGGTAAAATTATTTTTATTGTTTACCATGAACGAAACTTCCTCAAGGCTCGCACCGTTATTGTTCTTCAAATTCGACATTACCTGAGCGCCTGCAACAGCGCTGCCTCTTGAATAACTTACCGGAGTAACTTTTGTTGTATCATAAGTCAATACAATAAAGAAGTTTGAAATACCGGGGTTTTCCGTTATTTCGATAGCTACGGGAACTGACGTAGCGCCGGGTAAACATTCTACCGTGTTATCAACTGAAAGAATAACTTCACCTTCTGCAAATACTGCCATTGTCATGCCAAGGGTTAAAAAGCAGAGTGCTACAAAAATACATAAAACTTTTTTCATAAAAAATACCTCTCCTTTTAATACAATAACCTTAAATTATTCTCCGTTTAATATGCGGACAGTCATCACTTGCCCGGTACTAAACGAAAGGCATATTCAATATTCAGTTGTAAATAGGAACCCGGCGCGGAAGATCATCACTCTGCCGCGCCCGGCTCTCTGAAACGGACATATCAAACATGTTCCGTTTTTAATACATAAAACAATAATTATTCAGTGAAAAGTGTATTAACTGCTCTGCCGAGTACGATGTTGGGCCACTCTGCGTCGAACTGTAATACTTTTGTTACGTCAAACGCTGTTAAGCCTGTGTTCTTCGGGTCAGCCATAGCGCCTGCGCTGAAGTTTGCGGAATCCTGCGGGATATCCTGCTTAACAGTGCCGTAGTCAACTCTCCACTGTGCCATCTTCTGTGCGTCGATAACGTCTACATAACCGTCGCCGTTAAAGTCGCCGACAATCTGGAATGCGTCTTCAGCTTTGAATGCGTCAACAAACATTTCTGCATCATCGGGAGCGTCCTTGCTGTATTTGCCGAGGAGAACATCAAGAACAGCATATTCGTCTACAACGCCCTTGTTGTTAACAATGCTGTATCCGTTTACGGATGTTAATGTAACATTGTTCTTGAGGTTTGTAACAAACTGTTCGTCTTCATTGTATCTGAGGATAACGAGTCTTCCGAGAGCATTCTTCGTGAAGTGGATGTTGTTTGTTATTACACGGAACAACGGAACGAAGTCTGTGTAGTTAAGGTTGTAGTCTTCAAGAACCGTTGCCTGGAAATCGGCAGGAATGTATTTGTCATAGATTGCTTTGTAAGCAGCATCCATATCAGCATCGTATTCCGGATTATCGGGGTTTAATTCGGGGTAGTCATAAACCGGATCTTCGTTGCCGTTTTCTTTGTTGAGATAGAACTCATTGATAGCAACCTGTCTTTCTTCTTCCGGCAAGCTCTTTAAAACTTCCAGAATAAGAATGATCTGTTCCTTGCTCATTGTCTGGCCGTCTTTACCCTTGGTAGCCAAGTCAGACAGCATAACGTCCATATCTTCTGTGATCTGAGCGTTTGAATTGAGTATGTAGATAAGATCATCAATATCATCATCATACATACCGATGCCCTGAACATAGTAATTGAATCTCGCACTTCTGATAGGTCTGGGCTTGCTTGAAAGAGATTCAACCAAGATGCTCATGAACAAGTCAAAATCGCCGTTTGTGAATTCTGTTTCGACATCAGGTGTAGCACTAACAGCGAAAGATGTCGCAAGTACGCCTGTGAAAATAAACAAGCATACAAGCATGATTGATAATAATTTTTTCATGGGTATACAACCTCCTATAAAAAATAATAAACTAAATTTGGGGACACTTCACCCAGTATTATGTTACATGATATATTATAGCATAGAAAACACACCCTTGTCAAACATAATTTTAATATTACTGAAATTTTATTTTAACATTGGCGAAAAAGATTTTCCGTTATTTTTGTAACACTTTCCGCATCCCCCGAATATACTGAAAACAAAGGAAAGGGGGCGCTCATATGTGCGGAAAAAGAAAAGCTTTGGGAATGATTATCCTTTCGTTTTCTCTCGGAGCGCTCATCTCAGCCGTGCTTCCGCTTTGGATACTCGCCATAATAGAAGCCGTTGTACTTATTATTATAGGTTGGTGCTTTTTCTGTGAAAGATAACCGCGCCGCCGCAAAAAGGAGGATTTCCGTGAAAATTAAAGTGATTAAACCGCCGAAGTTAATATCAAAACTCCTGAAAAGCGTATTCAAAATTTAGAGAGAAAAAGAGGGCTGTGGCATATATCCACAGCCCTCTGAGTTTCTTAGCCTTATTCAGCCGCTTCTTTTTTAGCCTTTTCTATAATTTCCTGCGCAACGTTTGCCGGAGCTTCTTCGTATCTCTCAAATTCGAGAGTGAATTTGCCGCGTGCCTGCGTCATTGAACGGAGGTCCGTTGCGTATTTATTCATTTCACTCATCGGCACTTCCGCTTCAACAAGTGATTTACCGTCACCTATCGGGTTCATACCGAGGATTCTGCCGCGTCTCTTATTGATATCGCCGACAATATCTCCCATGTAGCTTTCCGGGATTGTAACGGAGAGCTTGCCGTATGGCTCAAGTAAAACGGGGTTTGCCTGCTTTAAGCCTTCTTTATAAGCAAGTGAAGCCGCTACCTTAAACGCCATTTCCGAAGAGTCTACGGGATGGTAAGAGCCGTCAACCAAAGTAGCTTTCAGGTTAACAACGGGATAACCTGCCAAAACGCCGTTTTGGATGCACTCTCTTAAACCCTTTTCAACTGCGGGGAAGTAGTTCTTCGGAACTGCGCCGCCGAAGATTTTCTCTTCGAATACGAGGTCCTCCTCCGTACCGGGCTCAAATTCAATCCAAACGTGACCGTACTGGCCGTGACCGCCGGACTGTTTCTTATGCTTACCTTCAACTTTAACTTTCTTTTTGATAGTTTCTCTGTAAGGAACTTTTGGCTCAAAGAGATTTACGGATACGCCGAATTTCGCTTTGAGTTTGCTTGTTATAACGTCAAGATGCTGCTCACCTACACCGGAGATAAGCGTCTGGTGGGTTTCGTTGTTTGTTGTAACTTTGAATGACGGGTCTTCCTCTTCGAGTTTGCGAAGACCGGAGCTCATTTTTTCTTCATCGCCCTTTGTCTGCGGAGCTATTGCCATAGACAAAACGGGTGCGGGGAATTTGATTTCGTCAAGAATAACGGGATTTGCCGCGTCGCAGAGCGTATCGCCCGTGCCTGTATAAGCGAGCTTTGTAATGGCGCCCATATCGCCCGCGCCGAGCTCTGAAACTTCAATCTGTTTTTTGCCGCGCAAAACGAAAAGCTTACCTATCTTCTCGTTTACCTGCTTGCTTGCGTTATATACAGTTGAATCCGACTTGATTGTTCCGGAATATACGCGAAACATTGAGATTTTGCCTACAAACGGATCGGCAACCGTCTTGAATACCATAGCCGAAAGCGGATCGCTGTCGTTGGGCTGCAGGATAACTTCTTCTTTTGTCTTTGTGTTTATTGCTTTAACGCTGCCGTTATCAACCGGGGACGGGAAGTATTTAACTATAGCGTCCATAAGCGGTGTGATACCGAGGTTTGCAGTTGCGGAGCCGAAGAAAACAGGAACTATACTGCCGTCTTTAGCGCCTTTTTTAACTGCGGAATAAATCTCTTCCTGTGTAAATTCTTCGTCATTGAAGAATTTTTCCATAAGAGCTTCGTCTGTTTCGGCAACAGCTTCCATCAAAAAGCCGCGAACGTTATTTATTTTTTCGCTGAGCTCTTCCGGGAACGGGCACTCGATATTTTTAGCGCCGTCATACTTAAAGCTGTTCATTTTAACTATGTCAACAAAGCCCGTAAGCTTGCTGTCTTCTATGATAGGATACTGGAAGGGAGCAACCGCAGGACCGAACTGTTCCTTAAGCTGTTCCAATACTTTTAAGAAAGCCGCGTTTTCATCGTCAACCTTATTTACGAAGAAAGCTATCGGGATACCCTTTTCCTTTGCGTATTCCCATCCGTGTTCCGTGCCGGTTGAAACACCGCTTCGTCCGCTGACTACTACAACGCAGCAGCCCGCAACCCTGATACCCTCATATACTTCGCCTACAAAATCAAAATAGCCGGGTGTGTCAAGGATATTGATTTTTGTGTCGTTCCACTCAACAGGAATCATAGATGTATTTATAGATATAGAACGCTTGATCTCTTCGGGATCGTAATCGGATACGGTTGTGCCGTCAGCCACTTTGCCGAGACGGTCTGCCGCACCGGAGTTAAAGAGCATTGCTTCGCAAAGCGATGTCTTTCCTGCGCCGCCGTGTCCCATAAAACAAACGTTTTTCAATTTCTCTGTTGCATACTTTTTCATTACTGTCCTCCTAAAAATACTACTTAGTTAATAAAAAGTGCCTGCGCACTCGAATATATATATTATAATACAAAACTTTAAATCAATAAATTCGAAGAATAAACAATAATTCTTTTTATTTTTATGAAAAATGCACAAAACATGTTTGTTTGCGCACAATTCTTGCAGGAAAAGTTACACAAAAAAAGATTGCGGCAAAACAAAGCAATTTGCTGCAATCTATTTTTTCTTTTGTATTTTTATTACTTTCAGCCTTGTAAACTCTTCTCTTTCCTTTTCTTCAAGACTGTTTGTAATATCTCCGACAAGGTTTTCATAGCGCGGAATCATTATGTTTTTAAGGGCGTTTGCCCTTTTCTGCGTTTTCCGGACGTTTACCGCAAGACGAAACGCGGCCGTTTCAATCTCCGCCAGGCGCAGGCTCATCTCCTTTACCTTTTTGAAGTGTCTGTACGCATTGTCGAGCGATGTTGTCATAGAGTACATTCCGAAAGGCGGGGAATCTTCCCCCTCATCAAGAGATACCTTCGGAATCTCAACGCCCATGACGCTGCGTATCTTTAAGTTTACGCCGTTTTCAATCGGCACCGCGCGGCTCATGGAGTCCACTTTATCTATGCCCATGTCAATAGCGGCGCCGCGAAGCGCCGCAAAAGCGTCTTCAAAAGTTTTATTTATCTCACCCTGAAGCTCGGCAGCTTCATCCACAAGGGACATAAGCTCCCTTATTAAAATGTTTCTTTTTCTGTCCAAAAGGTCAAAGCCGAGTTTAGAAAGTCTCAGCGTGTTTTTAGCGGCAATAAGGTTACCCTTTGTTGCAAATGTGCCTACATCCACAAATTTTCCCGCCTTTCATTATTATTGTGCTTTATAGTGCTGTTTTAATACTTCGGGATCAAGTCTGTCAAGCTCTTCGCGCGGAAGTATTGACAGCAGCGACCAGCCGAGTTCAAGCGAATCCTCGATGGATCTGTTTTCGTTTCTGTCCTGATTTACGAATTTGTTTTCAAATTCACGTCCGAAAACAAGATATTTTTTATCCGTTTCGGAAAGCTCATCTTCGCCTATAACGGAAGCCAGCGCACGAACATCCGATACCTTCGCGTATGACGCGAAAAGCTGATTTGAAAGCGCGGGATGGTCTTCCCTTGTATAGCCTTTGCCTATACCGTCCTTCATGAGACGCGAGAGTGACGGCAAAACATTTATCGGCGGATATATGCCGCTTTGGTTTATGCTTCTCTCCAAAACTATCTGGCCTTCGGTTATATATCCCGTAAGATCGGGTATCGGATGGGTTATATCGTCGTTCGGCATAGAGAGTATCGGTATCTGCGTAACGGAGCCTTCGGCGCCGCGAACCATTCCGGCTCTCTCATAAAGTGACGCGAGGTCACTGTACAAATAACCCGGAAAGCCCTTTCTTGAAGGAATTTCGTTTTTGGAAGACGAAATTTCACGCAGAGCCTCCGCATAAGCCGTCATATCGGTTAAAACAACAAGCATATGCATACCCTTTTTAAACGCGAGATATTCTGCCGCCGTAAGCGCCGCGCGCGGTGTTATGATCCTTTCAACAACAGGGTCGTCAACAAGGTTTAAAAACATTGTAACGTGCGACAAAACGCCCGATTCCTCAAAAGAACGGCGGAAGTAGTCCGCAACATCGTATTTTACGCCCATCGCCGCAAAAACTATACCGAAGTTGCCGCTGTCCGCCCCGGTTATCTTCGCTTGACGCACAATCTGCGCCGCCAAAACATCGTGCGGCAAACCGTTTCCGGAGAATACGGGAAGTTTCTGTCCCCTTATAAGCGTTGCCAAAACGTCTATGGCGCTGATGCCCGTTTGGATAAAGCTTCTCGGGTATTCCCTTGACACGGGGTTTATCGGGCTTCCGTCAACAGCCCAGCTCTCTTCCGTATATATATCGCCCAGACCGTCTATGGGTTTTCCTACGCCGCTGAACACTCTGCCGAGTATTTCTTCTGATAGATTAAGCCGCATCGGATGCCCCGTCGGACGGACTTTTGTATTAATAAGAGAAATATCGCCCGTACCTTCAAAAACCTGCACAACGGCTCTGTCACCGTCTATCGCGGTTATCTGCCCCGTTTTGGTTTCCGTATCCGATACGTTTATTTCAACTATTTCGTTATATCCTACGCCGCTTACGCCTTCAACAACCATAAGCGGTCCGTCTATATTACTGAGTTTTGTATATTCTATAGGCATTACCTTACCTCCTACAGCTGGGTTTCACGCAGTTTATCGATAACGGCATCTGTCTTTGCGCGGTATCTTGAAAACGCATTCTCAAATTTATCGTTCGGCGTGTTGTATTTCATAAGCGTTATCTCGTCAAATATCCCCTCTTCGCGGATAAGCGATACGGGAACACCGCGCGTTACAAGCTCTTTCGCTTTATCGTAAAGATAAAGAATCGTCTTCATCATTTCACGTTGTTTCTTTACCGGTACATAAGTATCTTCTTTATGATACGCGTTCTGCTGTAAAAAACCTACTCTTATTACCTTTGCCGTTTCAAGAGTGAGTTTCTGCAGGTCGGGCAAAACGTCGCCGCCGACGAGTTTTACAATTTCCATAAGCTCGCTTTCTTCTCTTAAAATTCTGATTATCTGTGTGCGAAGCTCATAAAAATCCTCTCCTGCGTTTTCCTCATACCATGCTTCAAGATCGGGAACATACTCGGAATAGCTTGTCATCCACTGTATAGCGGGATAATGCCTTGCGTATGCAAGAGAACGGTCAAGTGCCAGGAAGCAGCGTGTAAAACGCTTTGTGTTCTGCGTTACCGGTTCTGAAAAGTCGCCGCCCTGGGGCGATACCGTTCCGATTATCGTAACGGAGCCTTCTTCGCCGCAAAGCGTATTAAAATAGCCGGCTCTTTCGTAAAAGCCTGCAAGTCTTGATGAAAGATAAGCCGGGAAGCCTTCCTCCGCGGGCATTTCTTCAAGACGTCCCGATATTTCACGGAGCGCCTCCGCCCATCTTGAAGTGGAATCCGCCATGATTGCTATATCATAGCCCATGTCTCTGTAGTATTCTGCAATGGTTACGCCCGTATATATGCTTGCTTCTCTTGCCGCAACGGGCATGTTTGAAGTATTTGCAATAAGTATGGTCCTGTCAAGGAGTGATTTTCCCGTTCTGGGGTCACTAAGTTCTTTAAACTCCTCCAGAACCTGCGTCATTTCATTGCCGCGCTCACCGCAGCCTATATATATAATTATATCGGCATCAGACCACTTTGCAAACTGATGCTGCGTCATTGTTTTCCCTGTTCCGAAACCGCCCGGTATTGCAGCTGCGCCGCCCTTTGCCACGGGGAAAAGCGAGTCTATTACTCTCTGCCCCGTTACAAGCGGTTTCCGGGCTATCATTCTGCCCGCCGCGGGGCGTGCTTTTTTAATGGGCCAGCGCTGAATTGAGTTTATTTCGCGTTCACCGTTTTCCGTTTCAACTTTTATAAGCGTTTCGGTTATATTATAATTGCCGTTTTTTGCGGCAAACGTAACTTTTCCGTTTATGCCTACCGGCACAAGTATTTTATGAAGCACGCTGTCCGTCTCGGGCGTTTGGGCAATTACCTGTCCTTCCGTTACCGTATCGCCCGCTTTTGCAAGTATTTCATACGGACGCTTTTTTGTTTTATCCACGGCGTCAACACGCAGGCCGCGCGTGATAAAAAAGCCCGAGGCTTTTTCCATATCTTCGAGAGGTCTTTCAATACCGTCGAAAATATTGCTCATAAGACCGGGCGCCAGCGTAACCGAAAGCGGCCCGCCCGTACCTTTTACCTTTTCGCCTATTTTTATGCCTTCCGTACTTTCATATACCTGTATTACTGCGCCGTCTGCTCTGGTTGCAATTACTTCTCCGATAAGTTCTTCTTCGCCGACATATACCATTTCATGCATCGAGAGTTCTTTTGCATTTCCGGCATGAATAACAGGACCGTTTATTTTTGTAATAATACCATTTTCCATTAGCTTTGCCTTTCCTATGACTATTTAAGACTTATCTCGTTAAAATCATCCATAACCATATCTATTGCGGTGTCAAAAGAGTTGTCTATTATAATGCCGCGGCCGGGAATACGGAATATAACGCCGCCGGCAGATGAAGAGGGTATTACTTCCGCTTTGATGCCGCCGGGCAAAGCTGCATCCTCTTCTCTGAAAACGCTTGCCGTTATACTGTCGCCGCCCGCTATCTCTTTTGCTTTTTCTGTTTTTTCCGCCAAATAGTCTTTATAACCGGGCGAATTTGCAAAATCGCTCAGTCTTTTCCGAAGCTCGGATTTAATATCGTCTTTTATTTTGTCTCTGAAAAGAATCAGCTTTTTAAAGGCTTCTTTTTCAAGTGAAGCTATTTCTTTTTCAGTTTCTTCATGAATCTTACGCGTGTTTTTCTCTATTGAGCTTTCCAAAGAATCGCGCACCGCTTCCTCGCTTTTATAAACGCTTTCCGCAAGCTCATGCTTTTTTGCCGCAAGCTTTTTGCCCGCGTATTCTTTTGTATCACGTATTACCATATCGTTTAAAAAACTAAGTTCGTTTAACATAAAAATCTCCATTCCGCCGCTGCGTACGGCAAAATAGTAGTTTAGATTATCTCTTTCAAAAGCAGCAAGGAATGAAAGAGATTTTTGGGCGCATGTGCGTTTCGGCTTCAGCCGAAAATTTCGCACGCGCATGAATTCCGCCGGAGGCTTAACTTGAAAGCTTTTTCAAGTTAATCTCCATTCCGCCGCTGCGTACGGCAAAATAGTAGTTTAGATTATCTCTTTCAAAAGCAGCAAGGAATGAAAGAGATTTTTGTGCGCATGTGCGTTTCGGCTTCGGCCGAAAATTTCGCACGCGCATGAATTCCGCCGGAGGCTTAACTTGAAAGCTTTTTCAAGTTAATCTCCATTCCGCCGCTGCGTACGGCAAAATAGTAGTTTAGATTATCTCTTTTTACAGCTTTATTCCGACCGCGTCACGAATATAGGAAGTTATAAAGTTCCCGTCCTTCCGGCTTCCGTCCGGATCGGGCACGGAAATAAAAAGCGGCGTTCTCATTTTTTGGCGCAAAGAGTCTATATATGCGGGCGCTTCAGCCCAAAGCTTTTCTGAAATCATAATAGCCGCAAGGTCTTTGTCTTTTACCGCCTCGGAGAGTCTCCGTATAAGTTCTTCCCTGCCTTTGACATAGCAGCCTTCAATGCCGCACAGTCTCATGCCCGTGAGCGTATCGTGATTGTCGCTCAGTAAATATATACGCATACCGGCACCTTACATTACCTGACCGAGTATAGTAAATGCAACAAGCAAACCGTAAAGCGCTATACCTTCCGCAAGAGCAACGAAGATAAGAGCTTTACCCATCATGCTTTCGTTTTCGCTTATGGCGCCGAGAGCCGCAGATGCTGCTGCCGCAACCGCAATACCCGCGCCTATACAAGCAAGGCCCGTAACGCCCGCCGCAGAAAGGAACGCCGTCTGCTTAACTGCGTCCGCAACTTTTGCGCCTTCTTCAGCAAATACGCTTCCGGCAAACATAGAAGCTGCGCCTGCTACCATAACAGAAAAGAAAGAAAATACATTTGTTAAAAGCGCCTTACGGAGTCTTGTTTTCGTTTTTGCGCCGAATACATAGTATGCCGCAGGGATGAGCATTGTTGCGATAAGTAAAACCGTAATAATTGTTTTCATCATAATATTTAAAACCTTCTTCCAAAAATAATTTATCAGTTTATTGCACAGATTTATAAGGCTCAAAAGCTCTGCCGGCCCCCTGATAGAAACGGCTGAATATTTCGTAAAACTCAAGTCTTAAAACCTGGATGCTTACGACAAGTCCTTCAATACCGATAACGGCAAGGTTGCCGAGCACCGCCACAAGATAGTAGCCCACGGTGCCTTTCCCCGCCATATCCATAAGTATGCCCACAACCGTCATCATTCCCGCGTGACTCAAGGCAAACGCGCCGACGCGGACAAACGAAATGGTATTTGTAAGATAACTCAAAACCACTTCAAAAAGCTCGAAGAACGTTTGTGTTATAAACATACCGACGGAGCCGCCGAAAATATTCTTTTCGCCCGCCGCCTTGGCTTTCACGGGCTCGCAGAAGAATATCATCAAAAGCGACAGCGGTATTATGATCTTCGGCAGCCATGAAGGCATTTTTATGCTCGTAAACATAGAAACAACAATCATAATTATTGTCAGATAAAACGCAAGTCCCGCAATGCCGTTCGGTGACATGACGGCTTCAACATACCTTTTGCTCTTAAACGAAAGAACTATATTAAATATCATTACAAGCACTATAATAACCGCGCCCGCCGCGACGGTTGATATAAGAATCGTCATAATATCGTGTGAGGGTTTAAGCCATATAGCCTTAAGTATTTCTTCGTTTCCGAATATGCTGCCGTACATAAATCCGAAAATTGTCGAGAAAAAGCCGCATATAGAAACAATACCCGCAAGCGCAGAGTTTTTAAACTTGTATAGGAGAAAGCCTCCCAACAGAAGCAAAAGTCCCTGACCTACATCACCGAACATTATGCCAAACAGCAGCGAATACGTAACCGTCATAAACACGGTGGGGTCCATCTCTCCGTATGACGGAAGACCGTAAAGCCCCAAATACATCTCAAAAGGTTTAAAGAGCTTTTTGTTTTTAAGCGCCGTCGGCGGAGTTGAGGAGCGCGACGCGTCTTCATCTTCTATTATGACCGTACATCTTCTGTCACTTTCCGCGTCCTTTGCCATGGCTTTTGCGTCTTCTTCCTTCATCCAGCCGACAAGAAAGAACATGCCCCTCGCCGTTGCGGCATATTTTCTTAAATTATAGTATTCAGATAAATTGTTTATTACGGCTACGGCCTCCGATACCTCGCTCTCATGTTCGAGCAGGTACGCTTCCTTTTCACCGGTAAGCTCTTTTATGGCTTTTTCCGTTGCTTCTTTCTCGGAAATTGTTTTTTCTCTGAGTATATCCGTCTGGCCCTCTATCTCATCGCCGATAAAAACTTTTTCGAAATGCAGCGATGAAAATACGCTGTCAACGTCTTCTTTTATGGACAGAGCCGTAAAATATATTCCCCATACAGAATCTCTGTCCGCGTAAGAGGGAACAAAAACTGCTGTAATATCTCTGGTTTTTGAATCCCTTAAGAAATAATGCTCATATATTCCGTTTTCGCCTTTTTCGCCGTTTGCCTCAAGAACGCCTTCGCCAACCGTGAACACTCTCGGCATTTTTCCGAAACGGAAGTGCATGTGCTTTATATTTTTAATTTCCGTTATATCAACGTTTAAATTCGCAAGGGGATCAAGTTCTGCCAAAACTTCTTTTAAATGCTCGTCACGGCTTTTAAGGGTTTGCAGCTTGTCTTCCCTTTCTCTGACAAACTCCACGGCATTTTCAAGTATCTCCAAAGCATGCTTTGTTGTCATCTGCGCTCCGGCTCTTTTTGCGGGATGCAGAGTCTTTTCGATTTCAGATATTATATCCGTGTAAGGATTCTCGCAGTCCATGGGAGCTACCTCATGCATGGTAGAGAGCTCCTGTACCGCGTTTTGAAACTGTATTTCTTTATCACTCAGGTATTTTTGCGCGATATAGTCAAAATCCTCGTTTTTGCCGAGGATATTAACAAACCGCATCTTAGCTATTGCCAATTTTTTCGCCACCTTTAAACATAAGAGAGTCAAACTCTGTATGCTCTTATTTGTTAAAATTCCGCAAGGAAAACTTATCGAATTTGATGAGCATCAGCCCATCTGCATTCTCTGCGTTCCCCTTACAATTATTTTTCCGGCATAAGAGTTCTGCGAAGTTTTAAAGTGCAGTTTTTTTCTGAGATAAGAACAATCACGCAGTGAATACGAGGGTATTTACAAGTGATTTTACGCAATATCAGGGAAAACCTGCCTTTAAAACCATGCAGCGTTTGGCCCTCTTATGCTTAAGCTGCTAACTTATTTTACTAAATGGTTCTTTATCTCCTCCGGATTTATCTTATAGCGCACACATTCTATTACTGACGTAATATTCTGTATCTCAAACCTCTTTATATGGAGAAATGCCAGCGCCGCCACCGAGGAGAAGGGATACTTTTTAAGTATCTTATAATTAAGCCTTAATAAATACGAAGAAAGCGCGTTTGATTTTGCGCCGCCCGCGAAAAGTTCTTTATACGCGGTGTTTTCCGTCATGCCTATCACTTCGCCGGCGTTCGCCGCGTCCGTCATTTTTTCGCGCATATATTTTGAAAGCTTATAAGAAAACGGCAAAACGCTCTCGCGTATTTTTTCGGGTGACATGCCGTAAAACTCTTTTGCTCTTACTATCCACAAAATATTTGTCGCGTCTGTCTCGGAGCCTATAAGCTCTTCTGCGGCGCGTTTATCTTCACCTTTAGTGCTTTCAACCGCTTTAAACATACAGTCAAAATAGTATTTGTCAAGCGCGGTTTCGTTTTCGAAAATAGTTTTGCTCTCGTCGATTATACCGCCGTAGCGCGTGTTTTCGAGAAGATATTTCAAATCCGATAAGGATTTACACTTTTGCGCTTCTGAAGTGTCAAAGCTCCTGTGCTTTTCAGGAAGGCTTTCTATGGACGGTGTGTCCGAGTTCAATATCGAATATATAAGTGATTTTATTATCCAGATTTCTCTTTTTAAAAAGTATAAATTCAAAAACTTTTTGTTTTCGGCATTTGAGAAAAGATAAAAACTTTCATAGTCATTAATAAGTGAAAAATAAATATTCTCTTCCAGCTTATCACGCCAAAATCCGCCGGCTGTTTCAATGAAGGGACCGTAACCTTCCGTCTTTTTAAGGTACGCGGCTATATCTTCTATTGAAGTGCACTCAGCGAGCGTTTTAAAATCATTGTCCGACAAAAGCTTTCCGCTTTTGGCTCTTATCTTTGCCGCCATAGAGCCGTTTTTAATCATACTTTGCATACCTTTACCCTCTTATGCCTTAAGTACTTTTTCAAAAAGCTCAGACAAAATCTTTTCCTTATTGCTGCTATAGTATGCGTTCATTTTATCTATCTTAAGCTCTGTTTCTTTTTCAATTCTTTCGCTTTCGCTTTTAATAAGCTCATTGCTTTTTTTGATTTCCGTATCCTTAGCGGATGTTATTCTTTTTTCCGCTTCGTCCTTAAGCAGAAGCAGTTTACTTTCGGTATCGGCTTCAATGTTCTTTGCCTGCTCCATTGATTTATTTATTATATCGTCCGCTTTTTTTTCGATTTCCAATATATCCGAGATAATATTTGACATAAAAACCAACCTCTCTCTTAAACCACTCGGGATATTATACTCCTTTTTCTTATAAAATGCAACTGTTTTGCGTAAGAATTTACATGAAAGCGTTTTTGATATGCGTTATTTTATTTGCGTTTATTTCTATAACGTCAAACCTGCACGGAACTTCCTTTTCATAGTTTGAAAGAAAACTTTCGGCAGTCTTTATAATTCTCTGCTGCTTCGCCGTATTTACCGCCGCGCTGCCGCCGCCGAAACTGTCGTTTTTACGCTTTTTAACTTCAACGAATATAAGTTCTCCTTTTTTCTGCGCTATAATGTCTATTTCACCTTGGCGCGTTCTGAAATTGCGTTTGAGTATCCTATATCCGTGCAGTCTTAAATAAAGAGCCGCCTGACTCTCGCCTATATCTCCGATAAATTTCATATATTCTCACCCAAAATCTTTTTAAGAAACGATTTTCTGTGTATCTCGCAGGGACCGTATTTTAAAAGCGCCTCGCAGTGCTCCTTTGTGCCGTAGCCCTTGTGCTTTGCGAAGTTATACTCGGGGTATTTGTCCGAAAGTTCCGTAATATACCTGTCCCTTGCAACCTTTGCAAGTATTGACGCCGCCGCAACGGACAGTGACTTGCTGTCGCCTTTGACTATCGTAGTCAACGGAGTATTAAAGCCAACCGCGGCGTTGCCGTCTATTAAAAGATAGTCGGGCGCGGGATTTAGCTTTTCCGCCGCGCGGCGCATGGCGAGAAACGACGCGTTTCTTATGTTTATTTCTTCTATTTCTTCTACCGACGCCGAAGCAATACCGTATGTAACGGCGTTTTTTGTTATCTCGTCAAAAAGCGATTCGCGTTTTTTTGCGGTCAGCTTTTTGGAGTCGTTTAGTCCTTCGGGAAGATAGTCTTCGGGAAGTATTACGGCCGCGGCAAACACATCGCCCGCCAAAGGACCTCTTCCGGCCTCGTCAATGCCGCATATATATTTATATCCGAGCTCCTTTGCGCCTTTTTCATAAAGCGTCATATTTTCAAGTCTCAGAATTTCTTCCGGTTTCAATGAAATCATCTCCGTATCAAACAAAATTAGACAACAACTGCGCCGTGTCGTCACTTTAATATGGTAAATTCGACAGTTTTTTCAAAACGTGTTGACAAACGGGGCTTTGGCTTATATAATGGTACATGCATTAAGCGGTTGTTTTGGAGTTCATGCTTCGGGGCGATCGTTTTTTCTTTTTTGCTTGTTAAAATGCCGCAGAACACAAAAAGGCAAGGGGATAATTATAGAGTTTAGCTTACTTGTTTATTCTTAAATAATACTATATGAAAAATCTGCTAAGGCAGATTTTTTTGTTTTTGTGCCTTTTTGTTACGTCCAAATGTCACCTCTCGGCGTACCCCCGTACGCCTTCGGGATCCATTTGAACGTTCTGCAACATTTTTCCTGCGCAAAATTATTCCA
>JAFZQX010000042.1 GCA_017620205.1 Clostridia bacterium
AAGATAAAGAACTGCTTCCTTCCAAGATTGGCGAATGTGTCTGGTGGTTGGCCGTTCTTGCCGAAAGAATGGAGTTAGACTTTGCAGATTGTGTAGAGCAATTCCTTAATGAACGGTTGACGGCTTTAGAGTGATAAATTCTAATTTGTCGAGATAACGAAATCGATTCGCAAATGGTATAAAGGTCAAACAGGAATACGTGGAATAAGATGAAGCCTCAGTGGCAGATAGCGAAAATGGTGTGCAATTTGCTTTTCTTACCCCTAATATGTACCTTTTGGTAGCACACACCTTGTAACATAGTACCTTTTGGTAGCACACAGACACGTCGCGGCAAGTCTTTTGGGCTTGCCGCGATTTTTTTGCAGAAATCACGGCGAAGCTTTTAGGGGCTGCCGCTCCTTTTTCGCAAAAAGGCTCGTTCGCGTCGGCTTTTCGCTTATAAATGCGCTCATAACGCCTTTGGCTCTCTACCACCTTTTTGCGATTGCGCCTTCGGCGCTTATTTGTTAATCCTATAACGCCACCCGTACCAATTAGCCTTACAGAACCTGAAGTTTTGTAAGGCTTTTTCTTTTATGACAGCCATACAACATCATACAGCCACATCGCGGCAAGGCTTATGGTCTTGCCGCATTTTTATGCAAAAAGGGATTGAAGCCGTGTATGGACGGTTTCAATCCCTTTTATTAATGTTTTATCCAAGCGCAGCTCGGATGAATATCATTTATTTTTAGCTTACAAGTCTGCCGAAAGCATAAAAATGAGACTCCCAATACGCGCAGTGAATACTTGCGTATTTTATCGGGTTGCCGCAATGCAGCATATTGCCGTCACCCGCGTAGATTCCTATGTGTGTAACAGGTTCATAGGACTGGTATGTACCCTGGAAAAACACCAAATCGCCTTTTTTAGCTTCTTCGGGAGATATTTTTTTGCATTGATTGTATATTTGCTGTGCGGTTGTACGGGGTAAATTATATACGCCCGAATGCGTATATGTCCAGCAAACGAAGCCGGAACAGTCAAAAGAAGTTTCCGGCGTAGATCCTCCCCACACATAAGGATAGCCCAAATATTTTTCTCCCTCCGCAAATATTCTGCCGGCATATGACTGACTGTATATTTGATTGTCAATTTCTGTTTTTTCGTTATTTAATGCCGTCAATTCGGTGCTTTTTTGCTGAATAACTCCGTCTAGTTCTTCAATTTCCGTGCTTTTTGTGTGAATAGTCTCGTTGAACTCATCAACTTTCTTTTGGCATTGCTCGGTGTTTTTTTCCAATTCTTCCTTTTTGCTCAACACATCATTTTTTGCCTGAACATAATCATCAAGTATTTTTTTGTCATTTTCTGAAATCTGTCTGATTAATTCACTGCGTTTGCTGAGATCCATTATATTGCTGCTTGATATCATCGCCTCAACATACGCCATGTTGCCCTTCTCATACATTACAACAAGCCGTTTCTGAAACAAATCTCTTTTTTCGTCTTCATTTTTTATTGCCTTATCAAGCTCTTTGGAGGCGATTTCAATTTTGCCGTTTAACTCATCTATCTGCAGCTGCATTTTGTTAAGCTCTTCATTAACCATCAGAACCTCATTTTTCAGCCCGTCTCTTTGAGCCTCCAATCCTTTGATTTCTTCTTCTTTTGCTGAAATCTCTGTTATTTTGGCATTCAAGTCTTCCTTTAATTTCTCAACATTGTCAGCATAAACGGAAAAAGATGTAAGTATACATACCAAAGCGGAAACAATTATTATAGTCTTTTTCAACTTAATTCTCCCCCCTATGCTTTAATATATCTTTTTACGGAATACACACTTCCCAAAGCACCTATTATAAGCCCAAACAGAATAAAGCATCCAAACAACAATAGTGCAAGCTGATGCGTTTTATAAATACTTACAAGTGATTCAATGTATCCCGCAATCATATAGTAGCAGTATGTATATCCGATTAAAACAACAATATATCCGATAAGTGCGCCTATTAATCCTATTATTATACCTTCAATAACAAAAGGACAAACAATATAATCGTTTGTTGCGCCGACATATCTCATTGTGTATATATCTTCTTTCCTTGCGGAAACTGATATTTTAATTGTGTTTGACACAATGAAAACCGAAATAAGACTGAAAAGCAGCATTAAGACAAAGCTGCCGTTTTTAAAAGATTTTGTAATATTTAAAATCTTGGTTACAAAGTCTTGATTATTCTTAGCCCAGGAAACGTCTATGATTTTTTCTATTGCTTCTTTTGTTTCGCCCGCCTTTGTTAAATCTTTAAGCGTTACATCAAATGAAGCTCTGAGAGGATTATCCTCTTCCAGACCGTTTAAGAAGTCTGCGTCATCTCCGAACATTTCTTTACAATAATTCAGCGCGTCATCTTCGCTTATGAAATTAATTGTAGCTATATTGCTTATATTATTGAGCTCTTCCCGTATTTCTTCAACTCTCTCATCAGGAGTTCCCTTTTCAAGGTATGCCGAGATCGCATATTGTGAACGGAACTGTTTGCTTATATAGTCAACATTCATTGAAATTGCAATATACGCGCCAAACAGGCATAAGCTTGACATAACAATTACAACAGATGCAATGGCTACGTTTCTGTTGAACCACAAACCGTCAAAAGCATCTTTAATGAAAGATCCGAGCTTTTTAATGTTAATATCCAAAAGTGTACCCTCCCCGCTGCATATCTCTTGTAATATATCCGTCGTTTAATTCTATAACCCTCTTTTGCATTGAGTTTACAACATTTGGGTCATGCGTAACTACGAGAATAGTTGTTCCCATTTCATTAATCTGCCTCAGATAATCCATTATTTCCGCAGTAATTATAGGATCCAGATTTCCCGTCGGCTCGTCCGCTATCAAAACGGAAGGGTTATTAACCATAGCTCTTGCTATAGCAGCCCTCTGCCTTTCTCCTCCCGACAGTTCACTTGGCATTGAATACGCCTTGTCCGTCATTCTTACAAGGTCAAGCCACTGCGGAACAAGCTCTTCAATTTCGTCGTTCGAGGCGCCTCTGATTCTCAAAGGAAACGCTATATTATCATAAATATTCTTTGTTGATAACAGTCTGAATTCCTGAAAAACTATTCCCAAAGATCTTCTGTATGCCGGAATTTCTTTATCTTTAAGTTCGGCAACATTAACATCGTTTACATAAATGCTTCCCGATGTCTGCTTTTCTTCCGCGATAATAAGCTTTGTTATGGTAGACTTACCGGCGCCGGAGCCGCCGATAATAAAAACAAACTCACCGCGTTCAACATAAAAACTGATGTCTTTTAAAACAAAAGTATCCGAATTGGCATATTGTTTTGTAACATTCTCAAAGTAAATCACTTTGCATGTTTCACCCCTTTTAAGTCATAGCTTTGGAAGAAAAAGCACATAGCCTCCAAGCAAAAGTCTTCATATTAAAAAGTAAGAAAAGGAAATATTCTGTTGATAAGCATTAAAACTGTCCCCGCCGCTATTGCGTAGGCAAATCTGAAATAACTCTTGTTGTTTCCGCCGAATTCATATTTCTGAATACTCAGCGTGATAATACAAGATTTCAAATAATTATAAAAATATTTCATTCTTTCTTTGAAATTTGAATTGAAAATAATAAACCCAAGCGCTATTACGCCGCCCGATATAAGTGTAAACACAAGCAATATCGCGCTTGATTTAAGGCCCACAACAGAGCCTATTGCGCAAAGCGCCTTAACATCTCCCGCGCCAAGCATTTTAAGCGCGTAGAGTGGGAAAAGAATAAGCGGCAACAGCATGCCAAACAAGTTATCCGTGAATGTTTTTTTGACAATACCTAGTGTTAATCCCAAAATGATCACCGGAAGGATATACTTATTCTTAATTTTATACTCTTTTATATCCGTGATACAAATAAGCAAAACAAAAACGATACAAATTATGCTTTCTATCATAACAATTTCCCAACAATATCCTTTCGCTGCCAAAAATACTTTGATAACGGTGAATTACGCAATACTTTTTAAAAGCCACAATACAAAAAGTATTGCCAAAGCAAGTAAAGCAACAGCAGATATGCCAAAAATGTTATTCTGCCGGAACTCACATATAACAGACGATACATTATCGTTTGCCTTGCCGGGCTCAATCAGGCGCCTGAGTTCATACGCCTTATCGCCAAACTCAATTCTCTTATCACATAACACTCTCATAATACTGTCCGGAGATATATGATTATGAAATCCGTCGCAGCAAAGAATAAAAGTGTTTTTATTCTTAATCTTTCCAAGCTTTGTATAAACCTGAAGCTTAGGATAAAAGCCTATACACATTGTAAGGACATTTTTTCTGTTAAAGTTTTTCGCCTCATCCTCTGTAATTTCACCGTTGCGCAGCATATCGGCAACAAGCGACTGGTCTTCTGTAAGCTTTACTATTTTTTTGCCTTTTTTAAGGTAAATCCTACTGTCTCCGATATTCTTGATTATGTATCTTTTATCAATTGTCAACAGAAGCGATAAAGTTGAACCGACTTTGCTTGAAGCTTGTTCACCGAAGTCCAAAGCTTTTTGATTGATATCATCAAGCAAAGCATTTAAATAATCATTAACATCGTTCAAATTTACTTTTCCCGGTTTAATGAGGTTTGGCAGTTCGCTTTCCCAAACGTGGGCAAAATATTTAACGATAAGCTTGCTTACAACTTCTCCGTATTCCAAACCGCCGCATCCGTCGGCAACTATAAACAAGCCGACGTCATGCTTGTTCATTACTCCCGTGAGGGTCAAAACACTGTCTTGATTCGTTTCTTTTATGTCGCCCGTATCAGTATGCACACTTAAATTAATTTTAGTCATCACTCATCAGCGCCCCTATACTTGATATTAACATCTTAGTGTTAAATCAACATTTGCAAGCGTTACACGGTCTCCGTCAAACAACTGATGTTCAACATTGCTTGTTATTCTCTGTGTGCCACCGTTTATAAATGTACCGTTGGTGGAATTACAGTCTATTACATAGTAATTACCGTCTCTGACTATGAATTCAGCGTGGATCTTACTGATTTTATTGTTTTCAATAGCATAGTCACACTGTTTACGCAGTCTTCCGACAGTTACAACTTCTTTGTTAAGCTTAATCTTTCTGACAAGTCCGTTTTCAAAATACTCAAGATGCGGAGAGCTTTTGTCCTCGCTAAGCACTACTGTTCCCTCGTTATCATACTCGTCAAAGCCCGAAACCGGCAGTGGATTATTAATTACCGGTTCAGGTGCGGGTTTTTGATTCGGCTGCGGATATAGGCTGTTCATTGAATTAAAGCTCGGTGGCTCGTTCCCCGCTACTTTTTTAGGTATATTATACGCGGGCTTTGCCGGAATTACAGGCGGAGCCGGCGTCTTTACAGCCTGATTCGGAATTGCAGAAGGTGTGCCCGGTTTATTTACAGGCGGTTTATTTGCAGACGGCATTTCCTTACCGGGAATAGGAACCCCCGGCTTATTGGGGCTTGCCGGTGCTGTTTTTTTGCCTTTTTTATCGCCTTTATTCTTCTTATTTACAAACATTTCTCTGAAAATAACAAAATCTATACCCAACGCGCCTATAACTATTCCAAGCAGATATTCCATCTTCAATCCGCCATTTTCACCGTTTAACGCGCCCGATAACACAATAGCTGCCACAGCGGCAATTATGGCAATCTGAATAATCGCAAACACAACAGTTTTGCCCTTGCCGTCTTTTCCGCCGCCGTTCTTTGCGCTTTTTTGCAAAACATCCTCAGGCTTAGGTACTCCGCCAGGTTTTAGCGGTGTAACAAAAGGTTTGGAACCCGGCTGAGGCGGAACGCTTTTTCTTTCGCCCTGGAAAGCCCCCATCAGATCTGCAGGCCGATGCTGTGCCTGTTGAGGTCTTTCAAAAGAAGGTTTTTCCGCGGCGCGTGCCTGACTGCCGCTTTGTCTTGCCTCGCTTCTGGCGGATGCGCCCGACTTAAATCGGAGACACACCTCTTTTAAATCCTGCGGTGTTAAAGCAGGTTTATTAAGCGTATCCAAAAGAACCGGAATGAAATTGTCGTTTGTGATTTCGACCTTGCTTTCCATTATAAAAGAAAGCAGAATCTTTTTAAGCGGTTCAATTCCGCTGTCTTCCGTATAGCACGGCAGATAAACAAAATCAGGCTCATATGTGCTCGGATTTATGTATATATATTTTTCTTCAAAAACAAGTCCCGCGCTTACAAGCTGATATTCCTCAATATCTTCAAGTGCGGCAACAGCGCCGGTTATTAAATTAATCATACCGGCCTTTGTGATTTTGTTTCTGCTGACAGACTGTTCAAGCGATATTTTTGATGTGATGTTATACGAAATGAGAATATCCTCGTTTTTTTGCCTTTTGCTTGCCTTAATAACATTTTTGATGTCATTATTTGTCAGCATCTGCACCTGATAATTAATAACACCTTCACCGTTTGGAAATGTCGCCACAAGGTAACTTGAATTGTTTATGGTTTCATAAGAAAATTGCATATCTGCCATCTTTATATCTCCTTTAAACTGTCGGTATTTAAGCTTCAATCATTTTTTGTATATCGGAAAAGCTGTATTCTGTAGGATATATATCCATTCCGTCATAAGACAGTTCAACTTTTTTTCCGTCAATCTTTATTTTAAAGTCACTATGCAGATTCTTGGTATCATCTCTTTTTATCTGATCAAAGTCAATATCTTTAAGTTCCTCCGGGATTTGCGTCTTGTCTGTCGGGTCAAATTCATACGAATTCGTGTTACCCATTTCCTTTAATTCGTATTCAATAATACCGCAATATGTTTGAGAACCGCGCCAATAGTGCAAAAAATCATTTTTTTCTTCCTGCGTCATACCCTTGATGTACTTTTCCATCTTATTCCCGTTGTCTGCGCTTTCGCTCTCTTCAACTGAATTACCGGTATCAATTGCTTCTGTGCTTTTGTTTTTTCCGCATCCGCACATTCCGATAGCAATTACGGCAATCATACCAAACAATAAAATGCGTTTTTTCATAATAAATGCCTCCAAACTAAGTTAAATTAATAAAAGATACAGTATAACGCCAATCAAATAAAACGGCGCAAACGGCAATTGAGATTTAAGCTTAAGCTTTCTTAAAATCAATAACGGTATTGCAAAAATCAACATCGCCAAAAAAGAGAAAAACAAAGTATAAAGCGTAAATGACCATCCGTAAATCAAATTAACGGAAGCAATGAGCTTTACATCTCCCATGCCAATTTGCTCTTTGCTCAGAAGACTAATTATTATCAATATGCCTAATACCGCAGCTGATATCAAAACATTCCATAAGCCTAAAAATGTTTGAGCAAACGTAAACGCCGCAACAATCTGCGCTGCCAAAAAACATACAATCAAATAATTCGGTATGACCTTGAATTTTACGTCTATTACCGCTGCCATGACAAGCGTCAGTAAAAAATCGGCAAGCTGTATATAAAACCCCGGAAGCTTCCAGGTATACAGCAGCATAGCCGACATAGCTCCGAACAAAAGCCCCGATGGCCATCCGGGAATTTCTTTAAAAATATCCAAAATGTTTTTCGTATCTTTCCCCTGCAAAAATCTTACAGCCAAATTAATGCGAAAAATCATTAAAAGCGATACTGTAATTATTCCCAAAATATTAATATAAACCATTTGTTGCACCCTTATTCAAAAATTGTGTTTCCTCTCCAGCAGCGGACTCTGACCTTATTTACAAAATTAACTTCATCCAAAACCTTGACCGGAAAGACAGGTTTGATTGTATAACACGCTACAAGCTCAATTTCATCTTCCGCCTCCGGAGACCAGAACTTTGACCCGCTTAAATCTATGCCCTCCAGACCGTCTACTATACGCAGTTTTTTGAGTCTTTCGTTTGCCGCGTCATAACCGCCGTCTTCTATATATTTTGCCATAAGTCTTTTTGAAATCGCTCCGCATATTAATGTTTTTGTATTTTCATTCCCTGATCTCAAAAGAACGCTTCCTATTGATTTTATCGTAGCTACAGGATCTTCCGCTATATCTTTTACCATGTCGCCGACGTCTACCGCAGCGTCTTTAAATTCAGAATAATTTTTGCTGTTGTTATCTATGTTTGTTATTACACCTTCTATATCGCCGTTTGAAGCGCTTTCCGCAAGTTCTCCGGCGCTGTCTCCGAGATTATTGATCTTATCATATAAATTTACAACGTTAGAAACATTTTTGTTAAAATTATCGACTCCCCCCGCAGTGCTTTTGTTAAGCGTTCCGTTTACATCGCCGAGACCGGAAACGTCATTATAATAACCGTATGTTGAGAATTCTTTTGCGGTTTGATTTAAGGCGTGCTGAACAATTTCGTAAGCAAAAACAAGCCTCATGATAAAAAGAATTGTTATATATACCATTATAAACGCACTTACGGACAGCATTGCTTCAACAGTTAACGAGCCTTTTGTGCTTTTCAATTTCAACACCCCTTTAATAGCCCTGATAAATAGTATTTGACACTCTCAGTCCTGTTCCCGGATATTTTTCCGTGAACTGTCTTACAGGCCGGAACATAAACCTCATGCTTACCGAAGTATCCGCTTTAATATATGTATAAGCCGATGACATCAAAAATGATGAATCGCACCTTTGCCTCATATTAAGCTGAATCAGATCTCCTATTCTCTTAAGTCTTGTCTCCCTGTCTACAAAAGCCAAAAGGATAATCAAATAGTCTTCATAGCAAACATTAACCTTGTCTGCCAAACCATTGTCATTGGCAGCTTCTTTCACAAAGCTTTTTCTGCCGTTTGCGTCAAACGCATTGCCAATTTCCAAAATACTGTCAAAAAAGATATTATCTTTAGTTTTAATCAACGGAATCTTGTATCCGTCATCTATCATCAGCGCCAAATCAAGAGCTGTTTCGCCCGCCGCCCATGCCGTAATAAATACCCATTTAAACACCGTGGCGGGAATTGTGCCAAATGACGCGGCACTCGCAGCGGCAGCCAAGCCGTCAATCTCAACTTTCATCCACGAGTCCGTAGCAGAATACGCACTATATACGGCAAGAAAGTTATTGACAAACCTTGTGCCGTATATCCATCCGTAAACTATTGTCGCATTTTTAAATTCTGATTGGCATCCGCCGAAAACGTATTCAACTTCATTTGTCTTAAAAAAAGTAGTTAAATCTTTTTTTGGGCGGTAGCGCATATCAAGCTCGCCGTCTGCGCTTCTGTATCTCCAATCCGCCAGGTTTTTATCTTTAATGCCTGCGTGATCTGTTTCTGAATTAATATTCTTTTCGGTAACCCTCGTTTTGAAGTTATCAAGCAAATAGCAATATACCAAAATATCGTTTCTCGAGCTTTCCAAAAAATGGCCGAGTATTCTCGATACTAAATCGTTTGATTCCGAAAGCGTTGAAGAAGCGGAATCTTCTTTTACATCCGGAATGTCTATTTCATCCTGCTCTCCGCAGTCTTTTGAGGGCAGTAATTCAGCTTCTTCATCCGGTATCGTTTTATAGCTGCCATCGTCTTCACTTTCGTCCTTCTTTGCGTCATTTGCTTTTTTTGATGCCTCTCTTTTGTTAAACTCCTCTGTCTCTTCATAATCTCTTACCGTATCGTAAAACAGATTTTTAAATTCCGGCATTTTATACGAGGCTACGTTAACCGTTCCTATCCTTTTATCGCCTTTTTCATTTTCAACAATCTTGCCAACATACTCTTCTAAAACCATACCGGCTTGCGCCCTTATTGTTTCAATTGTACTGTTGTCATCTGTATGGTCAATTTGAGTGCCGCCCCATTCCGCACCGGACTTTAACATAAAGTGATAACGGACAGACGAGGGATCCTCGGCGTTGTTCAATTCAGTTTGGTAGTTCCGGTACGTTGCATTAAGCGCGTTTATAAACGGATCCATATTCCCCATAAGCCTTGTTTCAAGATCGTTTACTTGTTCGGGTTTAATACATTGCTTTAGATTCCAAATACTGTAAACGGAGTTATCTTGTGCCAGTATTTGGTTTAAAATATTAATATCTGCTTGTGCCGTTTTATAAACTTCATCGCTTTCATCCGGGTGGAGATCCTGATATTCTTCAAGCTTATCTCTTGCTCTTGACGCGCTAATGTATGCGTCATCTATTTTACCGCTTAGTTCGTTTGCGCTTGTCCTCATTGTTGATATAGCTGCCTTTAAATCTTCATAGGCTTTTTCTCTCTCTTGTTTTTTTGCGTTAAGAGACGGATCCTTTATCGCAAGCGCAGAAAGTTCATATTCGGAAGCAGACTGAAACTGTTTTGCGGCATCAAACAAGGAAATAAGAGCATTATTATATGACGTTACGCTGTCTTCAATTTCTGCTACTCTGTTTGCCGCATCTCCGACAAAATTCTCTTCTATTGACGAGAGATGCTCTACCGCTGCCATTTTTTCCTGAGCCGCCCTTGTTTCCTCGTTGACCTTGTCAAATTTATTCAGTATTTCCAATCTTTCAAGGACCGTTTCAACGCCCCTGTATTTTGAATACTCAACTATTTGATTCTGCAAAACTGCAGGGTTTGACAAGGGATAAAGCATTGTCACGGACGCGTCGTCCGCTTCAAAGTTATACATATTAATAAAGCTTGCGCTGCCGTATTTTCCGCCGCCGAACATGGCTGATGACATCATCTTCTGTACCTTATCGGAATACGATTCCGATTCCGAGCTGCTGTAGCCGAGCGTTTCCTTAAAATACTTGTTAAAGGACGCAGAAACATCATCATCGTCAATTGCAAAAAGGCCAAACTGGTCCTTTAAGTCCATATTATACTTCGCAATCGTACTGTATGCGGCAAGGTCGCCCGCCTCCTGTATCATTGTTTTTGCGCTTTGATATCTTGTTCCGTCAACCAACAAAACGGCAGACGTAAACAGGGGCAGCATGATAATTATTAAAAATACGCTTATAACACCTTTTGTTCTTCTGCTAAAAAACATATTAACTCTCCGTTAACTGATTTTAGAAATAAAATTTTCAAGTTTCGTTTTTAAGTCGGTAACTACTTGTATCGCATCGCTTATTGCTTTATTCTGCTTTAGTATATCCGCTGCATAGTCAACGTTTCGTATGGTTTCAGGCATATCCATAATATATGCTGTTGATTTTATATTTAAGTCAAACATAGAATTATTAATCTTAAAAACCGAGACAAACGGAACGTTAAAGCTTCTGTTTCCTGTTATTTCAACCTTTCTTGAAAAAATGCCCAAATCTACTTTTGCGCTTGCACTGTCGCCGCTGTTTCCTTTGATTACATTGCCTATTCCAAGCGCCGACTGCAGCGATGAACCGATTTCGCCTTCCGCCGTGCTTTTGTAAGAACCGTCAAATATATACCTGTACGGATCCGGGTTCCAAAAAGCTTCGATGTCTTTTGCACCTGTCGACATATCGGTTGTCCTGGTCGCGTACATCATTGCGCCTCTTGACGCAATACGGTCTGTTATGCTTTGCAGATGTACGTGCTGATACATAACGATTCCTATATACATAACGATAATAAGCGCCATAAAAGAAATCGAAAAAACCAATATGGCTTCAACAGTAAATTCACCTTTTTCATGTCTAAAAAATCTCATACTTCATCTCCGTCCCATAGCTTTGAAAGGTTTAAAACCGGATCATATCCGGTCATTTTGCAAAACTATTCAACCTCAATCTTAGCCGCATCGGTTGCCAAAGCTAAAACTTTTTCAATAAAGCGGGCTATAGCTTCTATAAGTTTTTTAAAAAACTCTACTATAGGATTATCGGCATATTTATCAAGTGTTCTGTCAATTTCCTCCTGAAGCTCATTATTATTGGGATCCAATAATGTATCGAGTTTATCTGCTATCTCCAAAGCCTCATCGGAATCTTCTATATTAATCTCTGCTTCAACACCGGTGTCAGCAGATAAGTTGTTGTCAGTATCATTTTCACAAAAAACAGTAAATGTGCATACTAATATTAAAACTAAAGAAATAATAAATATAACGCCTATTCGTTTATAAAACTTTTTCATTTTTCCACAACCTTTTATAAGGTTTCTTTCCGGGCGTCTCTTTCGAAACGCCCGGATACCCTGAATTTAAGAAGTTTCAATGCTTGTGTCAGTGGAGCCAAATATACTCTGTATTGTGTCTCTTACCCAATTGGTTATTGCGTTTCTGAAGATAAGTGCAATACTTACGAGAACAGCAATTATTACTACAATTTCAACTGTACCCATACCTTCCTCTTCCTTTAAGAAACCTTTTAATAATTTCAGCATCTTTTTCCCTCCTTTTTATAATTTTTACATTCCTGAGCTGAAGCTTAATATTGCCGGTAAAACGACAATCATTATTATACCGATGAACATAATCATCATTGGTATCAAAACTTTAGTGCCTGCCTCTTCGCCAAGCTGCTTCGCGGCAGATTTTCTCATTTCCCAGCACTCAGCCGCCTGAAGCTTGAGCACGGGAACAACTTCGGCACCGCCTTTTTTTAAGTTTAAAACGATTACCGAAACAAATTTGATTATTTCTTTTATCTTGCATCTTCTTCCGAATTCTTCATAAGCAACTGCTTCGGGCTTACCAGCGCTGATCTCCGCCATTGTATACTGCATTTCTGTAAATAACGGGGTAGTTTTTTTGCTGTCAGTTGCAATTTTTTGCCACGCTTTTGAAATTGTCATACCCGCGTTTACAAGAATTGTCATTTTATTTACAAACTCGGGGAATTCAATTCTTATTGCAAGCCTTCTTTTTTCAATTTTATCGTTAAGACCTTTATCAACAAGAAAGGGCATGGCAAAAAAAGCGGCAAACGCAATAAAAACAAAAATAAAACATGTGCTGTTATCACCCGAAGCTGCCATTATAAGCGAAAGCAGCGACGCGCCGGCTGCAACGGTTACGCCCATTGCTGTTCTGTTTGCGTTATGGAGCATCGTATAATAGTCACTGTATTTCGGTCCGTAAATCTCAATAATTTGCTGAGAAACCTTCATTTTGTATTTGTGTATGTATTTATAAAACTTGGCGGGTATCAGCTTTCTTGCAAGGTCAAATTCATTAAGAGTATAGCCGATTGGGAAAAAGTCCTTAAGCGGATACTCCTTTTTATCAACCGGTTCAAGATATTCGTCATATACTCCCTTTGATTTAAGATAAGCAAATAAAAACGTTCCGACAAATATGAGGCAGGTAATGCCCGATATAATAATAGCCATATTCTCCCTCCTATACCTCAATTGTCATTATCTTATCGCCTACAATATATGCTATCGCAAACAGGAAAATTGCAACCGTCATTACGATATGACCTATTGCCGTTGTAAAAACCGGCTCCATATAATCCGCCGATGACACCGACAGGAGCAGTATCAAAAACACAGGCATTATCATAAGCGCTTTAAATTCAAATTTTTTGCCCGAAATCATTGTGTTTATTTCCTGCTTGATTTCTATTTTCTCGCCTATCGTCTGGGATGTTGTTTTAATCACCTGCACCATATCGCCGCCGGTACGTTTACACGTTTTGAAAATATCTACAAAGTTTTCAATATCTTCGTTATGAGCCCTTTCAGCAAACTGCGCAAACATATCTTCGATTGTTTCGTTCATTTCAACGCCTCTTACGATGTATGAAATCTCTTTTATGATATAGGTCTCATCATCGGGGTATATTATCTTTAAATCCTGCAGACATTCTTTAAGACCTGTTTCAACAGATTTACCCGCTGAAAGCGACGAGGACAGCGAATAAAGCATGTCTTTAAACTGAATTGCAAGTTCATTATGTCTCTTCTTAATAATCTGCTTAACCCTCATTGGGGGCCATTTTAAAGCAAGAAGTGAAAGGACTGCAGATAAAATCAAGTTGTGGTAACACATATAGCCAATTGCAAAAATCACCACAGCGGCAATTATAATGTTTAAAAGCTTTTCCTCTTTACTCATCACGTACACGTCATAATCTATAAGACCGTCTTCGCGTTCAACCATTTCAGGTTCGTCTTTTTTCTTAAACAGACCCATAAATATCACCTCCTAAACAGCTGTTGAAAGTCCCGCGGCGGCAAATTTTTGTGTGTTTACCATTTTGTTTTCCGTTCTTTCCAAAGAACCGATTATTTTATGATTGTCGTCTTCGCCCTTTTCCACGAACTGATAAAGCGGATTGAGCTGTATCTCACCGTTTTCAAAGCCGAGAACCTCCGTAATCTCCATCGTTCTTCTGGATTTGTCTCTCAGTCTTGAAAGATGAACAATAAGGTCAACGGCGGATGCAATCTGCTGTCTTATTGCTTCAAGCGGAATCTGAGCGCCTGTCAATACCATTGTTTCAAGACGCGAAAGCATATCTTTTGTAGAGTTTGCGTGACCTGTTGAAAGCGAGCCGTCATGACCAGTATTCATGGCCTGCAGCATATCCAGCGCCTCAGCTCCGCGAACCTCGCCGACAACTATTCTCTCAGGTCTCATACGGAGAGAAGACTTAATTAAATCCCTTATGGTTATTTCGCCCTTGCCTTCCATGTTTGCGTTTCTTGTTTCCATTCTTACAAGGTTGGCGACGCCTCTTATCTGAAGCTCTGCCGAGTCCTCAATGGTGATAACGCGTTCATCGTGCGGAATAAAGTTTGACATCGCATTTAAAAACGTTGTCTTTCCGCTGCCCGTACCGCCGCTTATGAATATGTTGTATTTCGCCTTAACTGCTCTTTCCAAAAACTCCGCAACCTCGGGAGTTATTGATTTATAAGCTATAAGCTGCTGAACGGTCATGGGATTTTCAGGGAACTTACGGATTGTAACCGTAGGTCCGTTCAGCGCTATCGGCGGCAGCACTACGTTTACACGGGAGCCGTCCTGAAGTCTTGCGTCAACTATAGGCGTTGATTCGTTAACCGTTCTGTTAACTCTTGCAACTATATTTTGAATTACATTTTCCAGTTTTTCGTTTGTTCCGAAACTTACGTTTTTCTTAAACAAACGGCCGTCCTGCTCTATAAAAATATCATCGGGACCGTTTATCATTATTTCGGTAACGGAAGGATCGTCAACAAGCGGCTGTAGCACGTCAAGACCGCGCATTGAATTGAAAACGCCGTCCATTACCGCCTTTTTCTCCGCAAGAGAAAGATATTTTTCCTGCGATTTTTCAGCTATAATATTGGATATCACTTCACGTATCTCATCATCAGATACATCCCTTGTCAAATCAAGGCGATCCGAAACTATCAAACGGACAGACTGGATATACTCCGTCATGTTTTCAATCAAATCTAATCACCGCCTCATATATTTCCCGTTATCATTGACATTACAGATACTATTGACTCGCCGGAATTTAAAATGCTCCCTATATCGCCAAAAACAGTTGAAAGCCCTATGCTCGCTTTAATATCTACATTGGCGCTTATTGGCGGATTATTTCTGTTTGCGGCCTTATTTAAAACAAGATTGATTTTGGGGTATAAATCACTAAGCTCGTCATACATTTCAAGTTCCTTCATAAAAAGGTCAATCTTCGATACGGAAACGCTGTCGCCCGTAAACGGAACAAATATCTTGTCAACCGCTGACAGAACATCTATCTTGTCTTTGTTAAACTCGCTGTCAAAGTCTACTATAATAACGTCAAATTCGCCGAGTGTTTCAAATTCCTTTAATATTTTTTTGAACTCCGCGCTTGTCAATTCGTTTATTTCCAACGAGCTTTCGGCAGGATTTATATATGAAATATTAGTATTCATATCCACATATTTGTTTGCCATGATTCTAAGCCCGATATTTGCGCCTTTCGTTTTGGCGTTCAGATAAATGTCTGACATATTGCCGCTTTCTGCCCGGTTTAATACAGACGCGGTAGAGTTTATTTTTTCTGCGTTAAGGTAAAATACCCTCTTGCCCCTCCTTGCCAAAGCACAAGCCGCAGCAACAGATAAAACTGTTTTGCCGCTTCCGCCCACGGGCGAATAGAACCCAACTATTTTTGTGTTCTTATCCCCGTGCGTTACCGCTTCAACTCTTCCCGTTGCTTCAGCATAAAGCAAGAGCAAGCCGCTGACAAACTTTTCTGCCTTCTGATACTTGTTAATACTTTTGAAATCATTGACTTCCGAATAAGATCCGTCAGACAGCAGAACTTTTACAGGAGCGCCGGCAAGAGTTATTGCGCCGTCCATAAGGTCTTCGCTGAATGCAATAATATCTATTTTGTTTGATTTATCTTCGATAAACCTTACCAAGCTCTCTTTTGTTGTAAAAGAGTATACCTCAAACGTGTTTATCTTCTCTAACAGATAATTTGTTAAATGATTTAAGAACAGTTCGTCTGAATCTGCTAATACAATATTTAATTTAGCCACGCTTATCCTCGCCTTCTAAAAGTAGTTTCAATTGTAATAAGAAAACACTCACTCGATTCTATCTCAGTCGTCTGCCGTTTGCTCCTCCGGTTTTGTTTTAACGCTTACGGTGCGTTTAATTTCCTGATTGTCTATTCTTGCCGTTATTTCAACCGTACCCTCTGAAAGCGCCTTAAAAATACCCTTTTCATTTACAGATACAACGCTGCTGTCTGAACTGGTGTACTCTATTTTTCCGCTGATTTCTTTTGGATAAACAGACACGCCGAAGCTTCCGTTATCTCCAACATATTTTTCATTATTGTTATCTGTCCAGGATATTGTTTCTGCTTCTATATATGTAGGTCCGCCTGAATCGTTCTTATGCATCTCTTTTGTCATTTTTAAAGCAAAAGCGGCGGCTGCGAGAAGCAGCAGTGCCATTATAAAAACAGCAGCGCTGTTTTTATGCTTCTTTCTTCTTTTTTTGCGCGGTGCGCTGTCTGCCGAGACCATAACAACCGTTACATTATCAGCGCCGCCGTTATTTAACGCTTCTTGTACAAGTTTATCAGCCGCAGCTTCGCAGCTGTTTTCATTTTTAATTATCTCCTCTATTTTTTCATCGCTGACCATATCCGTCAGACCGTCACTGCAAAGTAAAAAGCAATCGCCTTTTTTCAATTCTATTTTTGAGGATATATGCGGCTCTACAACCATCTCGTCTTCAAATATTCCGAGATGCTGAGTAAGCTTATGCCTGTCCCTGTGTGTTTTGGCTTCCTCCTTTGTTATAATGCCCATATTTACCATTCGCTGAACAGATGTGTCGTCAACGGAAACCTGTCTCAGTTCATCGTCTCTGAACAAATAAACACGGCTGTCGCCCACATTGTAAACTTTTGCAGCATCATCATCAATAATCAAAACGGAAAGGGTTGTTCCTATGCGCTTTTCGCCCGCTTCCATTATTTTATCACAAATCCTCTTGTTCGCTTTTTTTATTGCGGCAAAGATCAACTTGTCGGTATTGATGTTTTTTCCTGATAACAGTTTTTCGTGATAATGCCCGATTGTTTCCGCAGTGATCAAAGAAGCTTCCTCTCCGAGTGCTTCTCCGCCCATGCCGTCAAAAACACCGTATAACAAGCTGTTTTTGGAAGGAACATCTGTGAGTTTATTTTCATTGTCTCTGTTATCTTCGGTAAGATGTACTCCGTTGAAATAAAAATTGTCTTCGTTATTAGATCTTACTTTTCCTTTATCCGAATATGCAACAGCCGAAAACTTAATTGAATTCATTACCTCACCTCCGGATTGTTTTGTTCTGTATTGAAATGCACCTGCCCTTTCTCCATCACATCAGAGAAACGGTCCGGGATTCATTTTCTTCATATCCGTAATCTATACTGCCGACAGCCTCGGTCGGCACATTAAATTCTATATCATCACCCGTATTGTAAAAATAAAGGATATCATTTAATAAAATAATATGATACACGGACAAGTTAATAATATCGTTGCTGAAAAGCCTTCGCCTCTGCACTCTTTTTCCGTTTAAATATGTTCCGTTTCTGCTTTCGCAGTCTTCAACATATAGATTTCCGTCATATCTGTATATTTTACAATGATGGGAAGATGTACGTATGTTTTTTAACACAACGTCATTATCGCTTTGACGCCCAAACGTTATAATATTAAATTGGTCCAGATTTATCTGTCTTAAGCAATCCTCCTGTTTCGGATGAACAGCAATATATATTTCGGGATCGGTTTTTAATACATATGAAAACTCCTGAAACATTTTTTCAGACTTAATACGGGAGTTTTCACGGTACAGCAGACCTTTTGCACTTATCACCCATTCGCCGTCGGACATATATATTCTTATATGTTCTTTCTTCAAACCTTTTACATCAAGGCATAATGTATCTTTTTGACTTTTTCCGATTGTAACAACGGAATAATTAGTCAAATCAATGCTGTATATGGAGTTTAAGTGATATACTCTGACTATGTACGGCATGAAAGCTCCCGTTCCTTTTAAGTAACTTTGTTTTATTAATACTGTTCTCCGTTTTACCCTCTGTCTCGCCCCGTATTGTTTATAATTGCCTGGCGATTATTCTAAAGCGTTTGAAATATTTCCGCTGTAAGCTCCGGTATCAGAACGTCCCGAGTCGCCAAGTTCTATCTGCTTTCCGGACGATGAAGATGAACTGCTCGAACCGCCGCCGGATGAAGACGAGCTGCTTGAGCCGCCGCCGGATGAAGATGATTTGCTTGAACCGCCGCCGGATGAGCTTGAACTGCCTGATCCGCTGCTGTATGAAGATGCACCGCCTGAGCCGCCGCCGTATGAACCTGATTTGCCTGAGCTGCCGCTGTTAGAAACCGAACCGCTGCCCGATCCGCTTTTTGATGAATTGCTGCTCTGATTATACACCGGCTGCTGCGGTACCGGAGCAGGTTTTACCGTCAAAACCATTTCGGCTGTTACGTCATCCGCTTTTGCATAAATCGTAGCTGTTCCTTCGCCCATGCCCCAGATAGCACCGTCAGGTCCTATTGTAGCAACGCTTTCATCAGAGCTTGAATATGTAACGGTCTGAACTGTAGCGTCTGCAGGTTCAACCTCACAATAAATCTGCAACATCTCGCCGACTTTTATTTCAGCCGTGGGGTTAATACCTACAATAGCGGTAACGTCAACCTTATTACTTGTAACGTTTACTTCTATTTCCTTTGTAAAATCCAACCCGGAAATCTTAACAGTCGCCGCGCCTTCGGAAATTGCTTCAATGGTACCGTCTTTCCTGACAATAGCAACGTTTTCGTCTGAAGATTCATATTTGAATTCAGCTTCTTTGCTGTTTTCCGGCAATTCAGCGTTTTTCGGGTAATATGACGGTTTCAGTTTGTATGTATCACCCTCAACTATGTTTACCGTATAATCAGGAATACCTGTAATGTCAGTAACTTGAACCTTTTGCGGAGTATTAACACCCGCATTATTGCGGTTTATTAACGCAACAGCCGAAATTACAAGACATGCAGCAATTGCCGCAAACAGTGCTATTATTCTTTTATCTTTCCATAAAGGCTTTTTCTCCTGCCCTGAACCGGAATTTGAACCTGCGGATATGTCAGATACTGTTGAGGATTCGTTTAGCTCATCGCTTGTGTTATTATAGCTGTTTGACAAAGAATCAAACGAGTTCATTCCGAGGTTGTTGCTTCCGAAATCGCTCATGGTATTTTTTGAATTTGCTTGTGCGCTTTGTGATGATCTGCGCGGTTTGGAAACCTCGATATCCTCTGTTAAATCATATATGGCCCAAAGATCCGACGCCATTTCGCCGGGGGTAGAATACCTCTGATGTCTGTCATACGCACACGCCTTTGAAATAATCTCACCAAGACGTTCTGTCGCATATTTGGGGCACGGAACCTCGTTGCCCTCCAGCCTTTTTGAGAGAGCCGCTGCAATATCATTATCATTTATCGGCCCGTCTGCCGGCAGAAACGGTATCCTGCTGTTGTTGAGCAAACGATACAAAACAACGCCTATTGAATAAATATCAACGTTATTATTGTACTTTTCATGCTTCATTATTTCCGGCGCCATATAGTCCTCTGTGCCGGTAACAGTTCCCGTTGTAGTTCCTTCCGCTTCTCTTGAAACGCCGAAATCACCAAGCTTAAAGGAGCCTTCACCGTCAATAAATACATTTCCTATTTTTACATCACGGTGAATAATACTTGCTTTTTGGCAGTTTTCAATTGCCTTGCACAAATCTATTCCCAGCCTTATAACATCCTTACGCATGAAGCTGTTATACTTAAGATACTCCGAAAGCGGTGTCAAAAGCTCCATTCTGATAATGATGTCCCATCCGATATCGTCATTTTTCTCAACTTTAATATGATCTTCGTATCTGACAATATTCTCGGAATTACGAAGTTTCATCATTAAGTCTATTTCTTTTGCAAAATAATTTGCCCTTGTATCAAAGAAACTTTTTAATGACTCCTCATCCGTAGCAAGGCCCTTATTATAAGCAAGTTCTTTGTCCTGCTCATTTTTCGGTATAGAAATATACTTTGCGGCAGCATATACTCTTTCACCGTTAACATTTTTATAGATTCTGTAAACCTCGCCGTAGCTGCCTTTTCCCAAAGGAGGCTCATCAATAAACCATTCGCCCCACAACGGTACATATTTATATATACCTTCTGCCATTTTCTCACCTTCTTTTTGTCTTACTTTAAGCTGTAAACATGGTGTTGATTACCCGCGTAAATTTAATGTTAAAGTATTCGAGCCATCATTTAGCAAAAAAGTAATCAAAAGCCAAAACAAAAATCACAATATATTGCAAAATATATATATTTTATTTTACCACCAAACCCAAAACATGTCAATATTATACCCTGAATTGAAGATTTGATTTCAAAATTTTGTGCAATACGCCAAAACAACGCGGTCATTACACTTCGTTTGCTTTGCCTGAATTCAGATTCATTGTTAATATTGCCCAATTTTCTCATTATACTGTTTTTAATGCATTATGCCGTTTTTAAAGGACAGATCATGTGATACAAAAAACCGACAACAAGACATTATCAAAACATCTTGCTGCCGGTTTTGTTTTAAGATATATTTAAGATAAATGCCGGTTATAGGAAAAGTCATTCAGCTTTTCCCTCCGGTGTTCCTTAAATTATCTGATGTTTTTTAAACCCGGTATTTCATCCTGAAACCACGCCAAAGCAAGTCCGGTACCGACCCACAGTATTATAAACACTACTATCATCGCTGTATCATTAAGCCCGAAAGAATTTGCTGTTATCCCCGAGATCACAAAGCTGATTGTTGTGATCAGCACAGCTTTAAAATTTGACATGTCGTCTCCCCCTTTTATTTTTCTGTAATTATAGTATCATATTCAATGTGTATTAAAACGGACAGTTATTATATTATTTTTTGTATCTTTTAGAAAAACAGGAAAGAAAATCTTTAAAAATGTTTTAAACCCATTGACTATTTTGAAATATAGATGTAAAATAGTACCGTATCACTATAAATAAGAAGGAGTGTTTCCAATGGACATTTTTGCACCAATAGCAGTACTGATTTGTGCGATAATTGCATTAATTTTCGCATTCGGCAATTTCTTTGCAGTTAAGAAAAAACCGGAAGGCACAGATGAGATGGCAAAAATAAGCGCCAAAATAAGAAAAGGTGCTATGGCTTATCTCAAACGCCAGTATAAAACAGTTGGCATATTCTTTGCCGTTATGTTTGTTATTCTGGTTATTCTCGCTTCTACCGGCTTTTTAACACCCTATGTACCCTTTGCTTTCTTAACAGGCGGCTTTTTCTCGGGACTTTCGGGTTTTATAGGTATGAAGATTGCCACATACGCAAACTCCAGAACGGCTAACGGAGCTCAGGAAGGTCTTAACAAAGGTCTTAAAATTGCTTTTGCGTCCGGCACCGTTATGGGTCTTACGGTTGTAGGTCTCGGTCTTTTGGATATAAGCGTTTGGTTTTTAATACTTAAATACGGTTTTAAATTAGGAATTGAAGAAACTATGGAAGCTATGCTTACCTTCGGTATGGGTGCTTCATCAATGGCTCTTTTTGCCCGTGTGGGCGGCGGTATCTTTACAAAAGCCGCAGACGTTGGTGCAGACCTTGTTGGTAAAGTTGAAGTAGGCATTCCGGAAGACGACCCCAGAAACCCTGCTTGTATCGCAGATAACGTTGGCGATAACGTAGGCGACGTTGCAGGTATGGGCGCCGACCTTTATGAGTCCTATGTAGGTTCCATTATTTCCTGCGGCGCTTTGGCTGTTGCTGCAGGTCACGGTTTAAACGGCGTTCTCGTTCCCATGTTTATTGCGGCTATCGGTATTCTGGCTTCAATAATCGGAACATTCTTTGTAAGCACAAAAGAGAAGGCAAGCCAGAAAATGTTACTCGGCTCACTTCGCCGCGGAACATATTCAAGCGCTGTTATCTCGGCTATAGCTTCTGCAGTTCTTATATTCACACTTTTGCCCGATCAGAAAAACGTATTATGGGCAGTTATTTCAGGTCTTGTAGCAGGCGTTTTAATAGGTTTCTTTACAGAATACTATACGTCCGATACATATAAACCCACGAAAGACTTGTCTGCATCATCCGAAACAGGTTCCGCTACAATTATTATAAACGGCATCTCGCTCGGTATGCTTTCAACAGCTATTCCCGTAATTATAATAGGCGTTTCTATTATAATTAGCTTCTTTACTGCAGGCGGCGGCGCAGAGTTTTCAAAAGGTCTTTACGGCGTTGGTCTCAGTGCCGTAGGTATGCTTTCAACGCTCGGTATTACTCTTGCGACAGACGCATACGGCCCCGTTGCTGATAATGCAGGCGGTATAGCTGAAATGAGTGGTCTTCCCGAAGTTGTCCGCGAGAGAACAGACGCGCTCGATTCCCTCGGCAACACAACAGCCGCTACAGGCAAAGGCTTTGCTATAGGCTCTGCTGCTCTTACAGCTCTCGCTCTTATCGTTTCATACACAAATAAGATAGAGAAAATCGATCCCTCAAAGCTTGACCTTTCAATTACAAACCCGGCTGTTTTAATCGGTCTTTTCATAGGCGCTATGCTCCCGTTCCTTTTCAGCGCTTTAACTATGAAAGCGGTAGGCCGTGCAGCTCAGAAGATAGTTATCGAAGTAAGACGTCAGTTCAGAGAAATCAAAGGTCTTATGGACGGCACAGCCGACGCAGACTACGCAAGATGCGTTGATATCTGCGCAAAGTCATCTCTTAAAGAAATGATCTTGCCCGCAGCTCTCGGTATTATAGCTCCTATCCTCGTAGGTATTACACTCGGCTGCAACGGCGTTGTGGGTATGCTCGCAGGCGCTCTCGTTTCCGGTTTCGTTCTCGCCATTATGATGGCTAACTCCGGCGGCGCTTGGGATAACGCAAAGAAATATATCGAAGCAGGAAACTTCGGCGGCAAAGGCAGTGAAAATCACAAGGCTGCTGTTGTCGGCGATACCGTAGGCGATCCCTTTAAGGATACTTCCGGTCCTTCAGTTAACATCCTTATCAAGCTGCTTTCAATGGTATCCATTGTATTTGCTACTCTCGTAGTAACATTCGGCGGCATGGGCCTGTTCTAAACCTAAAACAAAAAGGGCGCATCATGAGATGCGCCCTTTAAATTTAAAAAAACAACGAAAACAGCAATGCTTATAGACCCCAAAGATAAGCCGTCGGATAAAAACACTCAAATAATAACTGAATTTTGTCATAAAATATAAGGCCGTGCATTGCACAGCCTTTAATTTTCACCCATATTGTTATTTGAAATCGGTGTTATATAATCCTTCCAAATAAATGCTTTTAATTCATCAGCTCCGTCCGTATTAAAACCTTCGGGAACGGTTTCCGTATAATTTACGTTTTCTTCAATTACAACATTTTTTATCTTAATGTCAGCTATACTGTTTCCAGACATTGAAACAAAAAACAAAGTATATTCACCGGGTTCCGGAACGCGGATATCTACGCCGCCGTAACTATTAAAAAAAGCGCCGTAGCCGCGAAGCCTTAAAACAAGGTGCAGCGTTGATTCTTTCTGTATATTATAATCAGCAAGCGTTCTGCCGTCCTCAAGCTGTTTTCCGGCAAATATAAGCCTTTGCTGATCCGGCGGTATCCCCTCTTTTTCCTGTATCTTTTGTTTTATATTTTCTATGGTATCACTCGATTCAACTTCAAGCGTAACCGTTTTGCCCGTTAAAGTTCTTACGAAAATCTGCATGGCAAACGCCTGAATCTGAAAGCATATCAAATATGTAAACACAAGCAAAACCAAAAACGTTCTTTTTTTCATGTAGCTGTTTCCTCATATAAAGCATCTGGGCAAAGCGGTATATTGTTTCCGTCCCAAAGAAAGGCTTTTACAGCGTCCGCTTCTTCTGTATCAAGGTCTTCCGGTATGGCTTCTTGAAAATAACCGGTTTCGGTAAACTCCCTGTCTACAATTCTGTAATCCATAAGACAGTCATCTTTGTAGGAAGCAAAAACAACACTGTATTCTCCCGCTTCTTTAATTCCTATGTCTACATATTCCTCTTGATTAAAAGTTATTGTATAATTGCGGAGCCTTAAAACCAGGTGCAGCGTTGATTCTTTCTGTATGTTATAATCCGAAAGAGTTTTGCCCTCATCAAGCTGCTTGCCCGCAAATATAAGTCTCTGCTGATCCGGCGGTATGCCCTCTTTTTCCTGGATTTTGGCTTTTATGGCTTCAATAGAATCGGTTGGTTCAACGTCAAGCGTTATCGTCTTGCCCGTAAGCGTTTTTACAAAAATCTGCATGGCAAACGCACTGAAACAACACACAAATAAAACCACTGTCGCCGCCAAAAGCGCCGTTACAATTTTCTTTTTCATTTTACCACCTGTTTTAAAACTCAATTACTTTGGGCGCGTCCGTAAAAGAGCAAATTTGGGCTTTGACGTCTTTAAGATAGAGCACCTCTGTATTATCGTCATCCGCGGAATACATGCCTTTTAAAAGAGGATTTGCGTCCAGCATAGCTGCCTTTGCCTCGCGTCTGTCATCGCGCACAGCCGTAGCCGAAAGTCTTATCCACCTTCCGTCATACATGCCCGATATTTCAATGTTCGGGTTTTTCTCTATCTGCTTTGAAACGTCTTTTATTTTACCCGTCTGTATATAGAGCTTATCCTCAAAGATATTCAGTGCACCGAAAGGTCTTACTCTCGGCTTATCACCGTCAACGGTCGCAACGTAAAACACCTTGCAGTTTTTTAAAAATTCATATACTTCTTTCATAATTGTCTCCTTTATATCATTTGTTAATTATTTTTTTCCCGGCTGTAAAAGGCTTCATTGTGCCCTTTTTCCAATACATAAATGAAATTTCTGCATTTTTGGGAACATTTCTCATTCTGTACAATACAGAGTAGACAGTTTCCTTGTCTTTTTTACCTTCATTTGATTGTGTGATCGTTAAGAAACTGCCGCTTGAAGATTTCGTTAAAACAATAAAGTTTACGTTTGTGCCTATATCCTCAAGACAGTAATAATACTGCGAAAGGTATGAAGAATCTTTTTGAATCTCCGAAGTTATTATTTCGCCCGTATAAACATCTTCCGATGTAAGATTTACCGTTGTTTTTTTGTTGACCTTATACGGAACGCTGAAGCGTTCACCGTCATAGCTTATGGTAAAGTCATACGGCAGATTAAAGATATGGCGGCTTTCAAAAGTATCATCACAATCGGGAACATATCCAAGACTTGAGAGCCATGTGCTCTTTTCGCCGTGTTTCGTATCCTCTGAAATACCGTTTATGGCTTTTTCGTCCGACACCAGGAAAAACGCATGCTTTGCGGTCGGTCTGGACACAATCTGACCGCTCGGCTGTGATCTGACAACCGGATCATCCCATGTTAAATCAACATGATACCACTTTCCGTTTATGCGAACGTAGTTCCACACATGGTTGATTTCTTTAGAACGGCAAAAGCCGTATTCAACGCCGAGTCTTTTGCATATAGCTCCAAACAGCTGCGTATAGCCCTGACACACCATTTTATGATTTGTAAAGCACGCGTATGCGTTATGTGACGTTTTACCATAATCCATGTCATAGTCGCATATCCTTATAATTTCATCATGAATAATCAACAGTTTCCCGAGTGTATCGTCACAGTTAGCGGCGCAGGCCAACAGTTGATTAATACCGTTATTTAGTATTTGCCGAATCTCCTCATCTTCCTCCAAGGTCTCATTAATATATATGGGATAATAAGAGCAAATAATTGTTTCGTCGGGCCAATAATCAAATTCAAAGCTTGTTTCAAGCGGCAATTCCGGATGACTCATAATAAAATTATACCAAAAGTCTTCTTTGTCATCAATCGGAATGTTAAACCTGTGAATATCAACTTCTTCTTTTCTGAGAAGGCACTGCTGTGCCATATACTCGTAGCATTCGGTGTCGGACATAAGGTTTGCCTCTTCTTCGGTTTTAAGCTCTAAGTCCTTTTCAAAACCGATTGATTCAAATCCGTCGCCCGTAGGATAAATAAGCATTATGTCTTCATCTGCCGCCAAAACGGCGCAGGAAAAGAAGGACACAAACACTGCTGCCGTGACAAATACAATTATAACTCTTTTAATTGCATCCTTCATCTTGTTCACCACCGTTTTATAAAAACAGTTTATCTCATATATATTATACTACAAAAAAGACAAAAAAGCAAGATTTTTTGTATAATATTATTAATTATTTCATGGCAAACTCTCTTTTTTCATTTATAATCACAACTTATAACAAAAAACTGCAATTCGGTTTGAATTGCAGTTTTTTATTTATCAGAATTCTTCTACAACTGTATCTCCCTCAAGCCATGCAATCATATTAAGCACAAGCAGGTTCCAGTTCTGAAAGCCTTGATTGAATACGCCCTCCCCTGTTTCGGGGTCATAGTATTCACTCATGCAGCCGTTCTTTTCTATATCTTTTCCAAACATCCTTATAGTTTTTTCTGCGAGTTCTTTTGCTTCATCCAAAAAGCCGTAGCGAACAAGGCCTTTAAACACCAGATAGTTTGATATTCCCCAAATGGGTCCGAGCCAGCAGGAAGGATTTCCGGACGCTTTTACGCAATACATTTTCTCATATTTTGAAAGCGTTCTTACGCCGTAAGGAGCCCAAAACGACTTGGTGTCTTTAAGGTTTTCCTCCACCATCCGTTTCGCCTGTTCCTCTGTAGCTATACCGGACCACATAGCCAAAAAGCCGGACCAACACCCTATTCTCTGTATGAGCGAATCCCAATGCCTCGGGCAGCCGCAGTGCATCGGGCTTTCGGGATCGACAGGATATAAATTCAGATCCACGCTGTAATAAAAACCGTCCTTTTCATCCCAACAAAGCTCCCTGACGCTTTTTAAAAGCTCGTTTGCCTGCTCTCTATAAAACTCACCAAGTTCTTTTTCGCCGTAAAACTCGCAAATGTATTTCATTGACAGAAATTCTTTATACATCATACAGTTTAAGAATATTGAGCCTGAGCTTTTCGGCGGTCTGTAAAACGTGCATGGGTCGTTATCAACGCCTATACCCGAGTCATCAAGCCAGAAGAATATGCCGTTTTCATGCCTTTGATATTTTATGTAGCTCTTTAAGAATTTGTCAAGCTTCCCGATATAAGGTTTAAACCAATCGGTATCATCCGGAACGCTTTTAATTAAAAACGCGGCATGCTGTGCCAAAACGGGCTTGTGCATATTTGTTGAAAACTCAGGTGCTTCGTCTATTCTGTTTCTGTCAGGCTTTAACATCGGTGAAGTACAGCCGGATTCCCTTGAATTATCAAGAAAGTTTAAAACACAGCCTTTTTCATAATTGCAAAAGTCGCTTGCTTCACCCGTTTTCACAAACATTTGCCTGAGCGCAACATTTGTAAGCCAGCTGTCCCAATCCCAAAGAGACTCTTTATACGTCGCACCCGGAACAATATACGGGTGCCCCAGTATCCCCTTTGGCTCACGAAACATCAATTTGTAGTTTTCGTAAACATAGTCTTTGATCAGTTTTTTGTACTTTTCCATTTTTTCATACACCCCTAATATATTTTTAAGACGCCGGCTCAAGCTTTAAAAGCCTGCACTCCTCTGTCTTCAAATCAACTTCATAATAATACGTTCCCGCTTCATGCAAAACGCCAAAGTCGCCAAAGTCCATGCCGTCAGCCTTCTCCGAAAACGTCATTTTAAACGTCACGGTATTGTCTCCGTTATAAGAAAGGTCTTCAAGTTCCGGGGTTTTGCCCCAGCCGTCGGCCTTCGGCATATCCTTTAAAAGCCCCGTTGCCAATCCGTCGTTTCTGACCAGAATTAGCGCATGGGTTCCTGCATGCGGAATTCCGCCCGTGACAGTATATAAAACCGTACCAAAAGGCGATTCAAATCTTTCAAGAATTGACTGCCAGTCCATTTTTTCATATTCCGCAACGGCTTCTTCCTTTGTCATTTTACGGACAAATCTCGCCTGAAAGTTACTCTCTTTCCAATCCTCTATAGCCCCCATGCGGACAAACGTTGCAACGGACTGCTCAACGGTATAATTATCAAGCGGTCCGAAATCACCGTTTGTATAGCCGTTCATAACACCGCATCCGCTGCAAAAACGGACAGCGTACTCAGCCCAATCGGATATACTGTCCATATCGATAAAATCAGTCCACGCCTTAGTTGACACGGAAGTGCAATAAGCCGTATACGTACGGTACAGCATTGTTGCCGCCTGCTCGCGCGTTATTTTCTCCTGCGGCGCGAATTTATTATCGCCTACGCCCTCTACTATTCCGCACCTTGCAGCAAGCAGAACATAAGGATTATCGGTGTCATCAAAGAGCACTTCATCCGTTTTTGACCCTGCCACTTTTTCAAATTCATCAAATTCATAACCGAGATTATTTGCCATAAAGGTTACCGCCATGTGCGCAAACTCTTCACGCGTTATGTCTTCCCTCGGCTTATTAAAAAGCGCTTCGGGCACAAAACCCATGCTCTTGGCTTTTTCAATTTCAGGCTTTGCCCAATCGCTCGGCTCTGCACCGCCATATGACACCATACCTTTTTGAAGTGCCGTACGGTAGCTTTGCGGAGTGTGGTTTATATACTCAAGTATCTGATCAATGCTGCCCTTATTTCTTTGCTCTTCGTTTCTGAAATCATACGAAAAATCATCCATAACGCCGAATTTACCGACCTTGCTGCCGATTCCGTTTGTAAGCATAAACCCGTATTGCATGGGCGAAAACGTGTCAAAATCGTTATAGACGTTATGAACACCCTCATAGCCTGCCGTCACAGGCTCTTTAACACTTATGGAATCTATCGCACCGTATGTATAACAGTAAACATCATCTTTGGACGAATTTACCGCATCACAAGCGCCGTCAATTATCTGTGCCGCGGTAAGGTTTGCCGCCGCGCCCCCGAGGCTGTGACCGCAGACAAAGACTTTATATGTTTTATTTTTGTCGGCAACTTTTTCTATTCCGCCGAAAATTTCATTTTTGAAATCGTTTATAAAATCATAAACGGGATAGTCTTTATATATTAATGTCGCTTCCGTATCAGTGTCCATACGCAGCTCATACTCTGTCTGCGTACCTCTTGCGGCAATAACGAGCAAAGAACAATCGTCATAATCTTTTACCGCCGCTGCAAAAGCCAGCGATGAGTCAAAGTTTTTTGTATAAATATCAGCGTCTTCAAAGCCGAAATTGCTTTCTAAGTAATTTCTGACTTCCGCTTCACCGTAATACGTTATCTCCGACAATCCAAGACCCATAAGCGCCAATTCGTTATTATACTCCGCCGCGGGCGTTTTTAGCATTGTATCGTAAAGCGTCCCACTCTCTTCGGCAAAAGCAGAGGCACAGAGCGAAAAAAGAATTGCCGAAACAAGAAATACGCATAAAATCTTCTTTTTCATGTCTTTCTCCTTTTTGATGTATCGATACATTACAGTATACCATATAATTAAAAAAAACACAACAAAAAAGGCGGCAGAAAATTCTGCCGCCGCAAACATTTTTATTATTTTAAAGGACATCTGAACTTTTTAATCTTTCTTCTTCAACTTTCTGTATCTCAGGAAACGCCGAAAGCATCGGCTTTACGTCCTTTTTATTCTTAATATTTCTGTCAACATAGTTTTTCGTAAGCTTTATAACAAGACCCGAAAGCGATACAACGCCGATAAGGTTCGGCACCATCATAAAGCCGTTGAATGTATCTGAGATATCCCATGCGAGAGACGATGTTAAAAGAACTCCGACCATTATCATGCAAATATGTATAACTTTAAATACAACCGTGCTCTTTGTACCGAAAAGATATTCCCAAGCCTTTGTGCCGTAATGTGACCAGCCGAGAACGGTTGTAAACGCAAAGAGGAACATGGCAATTGCAATAAACTTGGAACCTATGCCTCCCCAAGAGAACACGCTGTCAAAAGCCGCACCGACCAAAACCGCGTCGCTTGAAGCAGTTATTTCGCCCGTCACAAGATTGTAAACGCCCGATGTTAAAATAACAAGCGCCGTCATTGTGCAGACAATAATAGTATCTGCAAAAACTTCAAATATGCCCCACATGCCCTGCTGAACGGGTTCTATAACATTTGAATTTGAGTGTACCATAACGGACGAGCCGAGACCGGCTTCGTTTGAGAAAACGCCGCGCTTAAAGCCCTGCGTCATAACCTTACTTATGACTGTTCCTACACCGCCGCCGATAGCAGCAGTAGGTGTAAACGCGTTTTTAAATATAGCGCCGAAAGCAGCTCCTATATGTCTGAAATTAACGCCTATTATTATTAGCGAGCCTATAACAAACATAACAACCATAAAAGGCACAACTTTTTCCGCAAAGCTTGCAATTCTTTTGAGTCCGCCGAGGATAATAGCGCCCGCAAGTATCATAAGTATTGCACCGATAACTACCGAATACAGCGTTACCGTGTTGTTGCCGCTTCCGTAAAGCACTACACCCGAAAGCGCTTTTATATCAAATGCCTGCGTTACGTTTGACGCAATTTTATTCGTCTGACTGAGACAGCCTATACCAAACGACGCGAGAATTGCAAACACAGAGAAAAGAACTGCCAGTACTTTTGCGATACCTTTGCAGCCCTTTTTGCTGCCGAGACCGTCTTTTATGTAGTACATAGCGCCGCCACTCCACTCGCCGTCTATATTCTTACGGCGGAAGTATATACCCAGAATGTTTTCGGAATAGTTTGTCATCATACCGAAAAACGCCGCTATCCACATCCAGAAAACAGCACCCGCGCCGCCGAGACAAATAGCCGCCGCAACACCTGCAATATTGCCGGTGCCTATAGTTGCCGCCAGAGCCGTACAAAGAGCCTGGAAAGGCGAAATTGCTTTTTCTTTCGTATGCGAAATTACGTTTTTGTTAAAGAGACTTCCTATTGTGCTTTTCCACCAGTGTTTAAAGTGTGATACCTGGAAAAACTGCGTGAAGCATGTCATTAAAACGCCTACCGCAATAAGAAGCCAAACGCCTGTTTTTGTCCAGATAAAAGTATTTACAATATCATTGTATTGTGTTAGTTTTTCTAAAAACATAAGCCTTCCTCCCGAAACTAAATACAAATTTAAAAAATATTTTATCATACATTACCCAAAATGTCAATTTTCCATGGGAAAATACCGCATTTTAGTGCAAAAAAACATATTTTCATTTGGCTCTTTTTATGGTATAATTATTTAAATACACTTAATATGTAGATATGTAGGTTTGTCAATGATGTGTTACAAAATTTCTAAAACACTTCGCCATTATCAAGGAAAGCTTTTATGTAATCGGCAGGAGCTTTCCAGTTGAGAGGACGCATAGGAAACTTGTTATAGTTATAGTTGTGTACCTTTAA